>JBJMPK010000163.1:0-7280 GCA_045803245.1 Gemmatimonadales bacterium | reverse complement strand
GGGGCGTAAATACGTCGACTACATCATGGGTCTGGGTGCGGTGGCACTCGGCTATGGTCATCCCGATGTCACCCGGGCCGTGGTCCAGGCGGTGAAGGACGGGATAGTCGGCCCGCTGGCTCCGGTGCTCGAGGAAGAAGTGGCGGCCGAGCTCTGCCGGTTGATCCCGTGGATGGAGCGGGTGCGGTTTCTCAAGACCGGTGCGGAGGCGATGGCCGCGGCGGTACGCCTTGCGCGCGTCTTCACCCGGCGGGAGTGCATCCTGGGTTGCGGATACCACGGCTGGCTCGACTGGTGTCAGGGTGGGGAAGGGGTTCCTCGCGCGACTCGCGCATTGTATGACGAGTTTCCCTTTAACGATGCGAGCGCCGCGCGGGAGCTGATCCGCTCCACGGGAGACGGGCTCGCCGCTGTTGTGTTCGAGCCGCTGGTTGTAAACGAGCCGGATCCAGAATGGCTCGGCGTGCTGCGCGCCGAGACGGACCGGGTCGGCGCGCTCCTCGTGGTGGATGAGATCAAGACGGTCGGGCGGCTGGCGATCGGTGGAGCCTGTGAGCGCTACGGTATTCGGCCGGACCTGGTGGTGATCGGAAAAGCCATAGCGAACGGACTTCCGCTTGCCGCGGTGGGCGGCCGGGCGGATGTGATGGCCGCCGTCTCCCGCACCTGGATCTCCTCGACGCTGGCCACCGAATTCGTTTCTCTCGCCGCCGCCAAGGCCACGCTCGCCATGATGGTCTCGCACCAGGTGCCCGAGCACCTGCGGCGGGTCGGAGGCCGCCTGCTGGCCGGTCTCGGCTCGCTTCGCCGCCGCCATTCGGATCTGATTAGCGGCGTGGGGGGAGTGGCCGAAATGTGCTTTTTCCAGTACGCCGACGACGCTGCCTCGCGTGCCGTTACCGCGGCGTGCGCCGAGGCCGGGCTGCTCTTCAAGCGATCGGCCTACAACTTCGTGTCCCTGGCCCACACCGAGGCGGTAATCGACCAGAGCCTGGCCTTGCTGGGGGAGGCCCTCTCGGCGGTAGCGAAACCTGCCTAGATTCCGAGGGTGGGCCGAAGCGTCATGGCGACTTTTTAAGGAGAGAGATATGTCACCCCGCAAACCGACCATCGACGATCTCGACGATATAGATGATGAGGACGGAGTTCTGGAGGAGGAGATGGCCACGCCGACCGATCTGGATCTGACGGTGGTCGAGGCGGAGGATATCACCGGTGCGCTGCCGCCGGAGCTCGAGAAGGAGGAGGAGAGGTAGCGCCGGGTGCTCATCGACGTTCACGCGCATTTTCTTCACGACCGCTCTCCCCGCGCAGACTGGCAGCAACGGAACGCCAGCCGGTTGCGCGCCGGAGAGCGGGTCGGCATTACGGTGCACGTGGCCTCGATCCTGGGCAGCTGGGGCGCCACCTCGCCCATCTATTTCCCCTCGCCGGCGGACGTCCGCTACGGCAACGACTTTCTGCTGCGCCTCCAGCGGACCCACCCCAACCGCATTCGGGGCTACGCCGTGGTCAACCCCAACTTCACCGACCACGCGCTCGCGGAGCTGGCACGCTGTCTCGATGAGGGCATGATCGGCATCAAGCTCGCCGCGAGCCGCCGGGCCGACGACGCGCTGCTCGATCCCATCTGCCGGGTTGCCGCGGAACGCTCCGTCCCGATCCTGCACCATATCTGGCAGCACCGCCGGCGGGAGTATGCCGGCCAGGAGGCATCCGATGCCACGGAGCTCTGTGCCCTGGCTCGGCGGCATCCGCGGGTCAACTTCCTGCTGGCCCACATAGGTGGTGGAGGAGACTGGATCCATTCCCTCGCGGCTCTGGGTCCAGTATCCAATGTCTTCGTGGATCTCTCGGGGAGCGGGGTCGACGGGGGGATGCTGGAGGGATGCATCGAGGCCGTCGGCATCGAGCGGCTGCTGTGGGGCTGCGATCTCACCATCGACACCGGCTGGGCCAAGCTGCGTTACCTGGAGCACCTCCTCTCTCCTCCAGAGCTCGAGCAGGTAAAGTGGCGGAACGCGTCCCGCATCTTTCCCCACACCGCCTTTCCCGCCGATTGATGCGCATCGACACCAACAGCTTCCTGGGAGCATATCCGTTTCGCCGGGTGCCCGGCACCGCTCCCGACGCTCTCATCCAGGCCATGGACCGGGCCGGCATCGATCGCGCGTGGGTCTCCCACCTGCCGAGCGTCTTCTGGCGCGACCCCGCCCAAGGCAACGACTGGCTCTATGAAACCGCGGAGCGGTACGATCGCTTCGACCCCATCCCTGCGGTGCACCCGGGGTTGAATGGATGGGAGGAGGTCGTTGCCGGCGCGCGTACCGCGGGGGCCCCTGCGGTTCGCTCCGATCCCACTTACTACGGTCTCGACCCCGCTGGAGCCGAAATGCAGGCGTTGGTGCAGCGATGTGCCGCGGAGGAGGTGCCACTCCTGCTGGCTGTCCGGCTGGAAGATGCCCGGCAACGCCACCCCAACGACCGCGCGCCGGAGCTGCCCCCCTGGGCGGTGAGAGCTCTGATCCGGAGCCATGGAGCCGCGCGCATCATCGTTACCCACGCCGACCGGCCCTTCGTCGAGGAAGTGCATTTTGGGTCGACCCCCGCGGAGTCCGCCCGTATCTGGTGGGATATCAGCTGGATCTGGGGACCGCCGGAGGATCACCTGGAGACGCTGCTTCAGACTGTAGGCGTCGAGCGCTTCGTGTTCGGCACCGGCCAGCCGCTCCGTCTGCCGGAGACCAGCGTGGCAAAGCTCGACCTGCTGGACCTTCCGGCCGGACAGCGTGCCGCTATCGAGAGTGAAAATCTCAAGAATGTCACCCTGACCCCGAGGGAACCGAGGGGCAAGGGGCCGAAGCTCAAACGAAGCTCCGCCCCCTCACTGCGTTCGGGGTGATAAGGTGAAAACATGAGCGGGTTGGTTGACCGGTTGACCGGCGGCCTCATCCCCGCCGTCCCGGTTCCCTTCCGCGGACGGCAGCTCGATGCCGCCGCGCAACGGCAATATGCGGTTTGGATGGCGGCCCAGCCGGTGGCCGGCGTGGCTATATGGGCCCACACCGGGCGGGGACCGCATCTCGAGCCGGAAGACCGCAGGGTGGTGCTCGACGTCTGGCGTGAGGCTATGCCGGACCGCGTCCTCGTGGCCGGAGCACGCGATATCGGCATGGCCATCGAGGCCCGCCGGGGCAAGGCCGACGCGCTGCTTGCCTTTCCCCAGGCGAGCGATCCCGTCGGCTATCACCTGCGCCTCAGCCGCGAGCTGCCCGTCATCGCGTTCTACCTCTACCAGGCGGCGGGAGGCGTCTCCTACGACGATCTCACGCTCCATCGCATTCTCGAGCTGCCCGACGTTATCGGCATCAAGGTGGCGACGCTCGATTCGGTCATGACCTTTCAGCGGATCGCCGCAGTGCTCCGGGAACACCCCTCCAAGCTCCTCATTACCGGTGAGGATCGCTTCCTCGGCTACTCGCTCCTGCTCGGTGCCCGCGCCGCGTTGATCGGCATGGGCGCCGCCCTGCCCGACCTTCAGGCCGATCTCGTCCGGGCCGCGGTGGCGGAGGACTGGCCTCGTTTTGTGTCGCTGTCGGAGCTGTGCGACCGGTTTGCCCAGACGACGTTCATCGAGCCGATGGAGGGATACATCCGCCGAATGCTATGGGCGGCTGCGGCGGAGGGAGCGTTGCCGCCGGACGCCTGCGATGATCCGTGGGGTCCTCTTCTCCCTTCCGGCGAGCGCGAAGCGGTCGAGCGTGCAGTGCGGGATGCGCGCGCAACTCGAGCGTGACTTCGAGCGCTTCAAGCGCGAGCTGCCCCGTGACTTCGTCGCGCACGTCCGGGACACCTACCGGATCGATCTCGGCGCCCGATATTTGGGCCTGCCACTGCCTCATCCCATCGGCAAGGGATCGGGCCAGCTCTCGCTGAGTGAGGAACAGCTGGAGACCGATCGGGCCGCCGGTCTTGCCTTCGTGGTGCTGAAGACCGTCATCGCGGAGGACGCCGGAGGTGAGCGGTCCATGGGGGCCTGGGCCATTCACGAGACCCGGATGAAGGTGGAGTCCCGGCCATCCCGGAGCGGACGCGCCGGCTGGACGGTCACCTGGAAGGGGCGCGGCTGGGATCGCTCGTTTGACGATTATCTCGCGCTGGTCCGGACCGCGGCCCACCTCACCCGAGCGGGCGAGATCGTAGCGGTCCCCTCGGTCAAATACCACCTCCCGCGTCTGAATGAGCCGTTCCGGTCGGACGAGTATCGCCACACCACCGGGCGGCTGGCACAGGCTTGGGGCAGCGAGCCGCTACCCCTCGAGAAGGACTTCTCGCCCACGCTCGCCGGTGACAGTCTGGCCCAGGAGCGTTCCCAGATCCTGCGCTGGCTCCGCGAGGTGCCCGGACAGATTCGCCAGGTTGCCGGCAGCGCCGGGATCCGGCTGGCTCTCAAGCTGATGAACGCGCGCTTCGACGACGCCTTTCAGCTCGACATGCTTGCGGCAGCACGATCGGCAGACGGATTGACGGTATTCAACCGGCTATGGGATCCGGAAGCGGGCGTGGCCTTTGGCGGACACGACCTGAGCGAGCGCAACCTTCGGGTACTTAGTCTGGCTCGGGGCCAGAGCCAGTCGCTTCCGCCTCTGTCCGGCACCGGGAACGTCTGCAGCGGCCGGATGATCGTGGAGTACGCCCGGCTTGGATGCGAGAGCGTGCAGCTGCACACTTTCTTTCAGCTTCCCTTGTCCGCATACCCAGCGGTTGAAGGCTCCCGTTCTCAGCGCGCCCTGCACGCGCTCGTCTTCCATCCGACCGAGGGCTTGATCGCGAGTATGCTTGACTTGGAGAACAGCGGCTCCCTCGAGCGGACAGCCGGCGAATTGAGGTTCTTGGACCTGCCGGATTCCGCAGAAACTTCACACAAAGGCACGAAGGACACAAAGGTTTCTACGTGACCTTCGTGCCTTCGTGGTGAAGTCTTTCCTGCATGTCGATTGAACGCATTGAGCTCTATGAACTAGCCCTGCCCCTGCTGGAGCCGTTCATCATCTCGGGCGGCAAGATGGTGGAACGGCGCTCGCTGGTGGTCGTTCTCCACGACCATGAAGGCAAGCTCGGCTACGGTGAGTCTCCGCCCTTCGAGCTGCCGTTCTACTCGGAGGAGACGCTCGCCAGCGCGCGGTACCTGCTCGAGAGCGTCCTCATCCCGCGTGTGCTCGAGATCCAGGAGGATGCCCCGGAAGCCGTCGATCAGGTGGTACGGCAAGGGGTTCGCGGGAATCCGTTTGCCCGGGCGGCCTTAGAGACCGCTGCCTGGGATCTGGCGGCGGCTCGAGGCGACACCGGTCTGGCCGGCCTGCTGGCTGAGCGGCTGGGGGTCGAGGCCGCGCCCAAAGTCGCCTGTGGTGTGGCGCTCGGTATCCCACCCAACCGCTCGTTGGAGACTCTGAGGCGCTGGATCGATAAGGCGCTCACCCGGGGATACCGGCGGGTCAAGATCAAGGTCGCTCCCGGCTGGGACGTTGCGGCGGTGCAGGCCGCAGCCGAAGTGATGGCCGGCTCCAAGATTCCCCTGACGATCGACGCCAACGGCGCCTATAGCTGGCCCGAACATGAAGCCAGCCTCCGCGCCCTGGATCGCGCTGATTTGCTGTACTTCGAGCAGCCGCTCGCACCGGACGAGCTGCTGGGGCATGTGCGGCTCACCCGCGAGCTCCGGACCCCGATCTGCGTGGATGAGACCCTGCGCGATGCCCGTGCCGCAGCTCAGATCGTCGAGCTCGATGGTCCCCGGGTATGGAACATCAAGGTGCACCGGGTCGGCGGCCTGTCGGAGGTGGGCCGCGTCTACCGGATCGCCCAGAAATTCGGGGCCAAGCTCTGGGCCGGGACCATGCCGGAATCCGGCATAGGCTCCCAGGCCGCACTCGCAGCCGCCGCTCTGCCGGCTTTCGTCTACCCCTCCGATCTGGAGCCGAGCACAAGGTGGTTCGGACGCGATTCGGACGTCGTGAAGCTGACCATGGACGGCGCGGGACTGATGCCGGTCCCCACCACTTCGATTGCCGGCCTCCTGGACCGCGACCGGTTCACCTCCGCCAGCCGGCTGTTGGCAGTCACGGAGCGGCAGTGACCTGAAGTACAGCCTCCGGTGACCCCGGCCCCCATCTTGGTAGCGTCACCTACAGGAGTCGAACAGATGGGTCTCGGCGACAGGCTTCGCCGCCTGGCGGGTTGGTTTTGTCTCGGCCTGGTGGCGCTGTTCGTACTGTTGGGGTACTACTTCGGCAACGTCCGGTTCACACCCCTGGCCGGCGGATTCCTGATCCTCTCGGCGGTCTTCCTGATCGAGCGCGGCGAGGAGCAAGTCGAGCGGCATGGCATTCACCCGGGAACAGATACGCCAATCGGTCGAGCGAGCGGGTGACGAGCACTGGCAGGCCCTGATCCGCCATCACGAAGACGCCTACCCTGCCAGTCGCCCCACCCCGGGAGAGGTCGCCCGCCAGGAAGCGGAGCGGCTCAACTCGATGGGGTTGGGCGATAACCCCAACTTCCGGCTGCTGGAGACCAGAGTCGAGTCCGTCCCCCCCGCGGTCCGCATCACCCACGTTTTTGAGGACCAAACCGAAGGAAGCCGGTTCGAGACCGAACCGTTCACCGGGTACGACTGACCGGCTTTCCTCGCCAGGTCGGCCCGGGCGGGGCTACTTTTCCAGACGTGCCCGGGTACACCTTCCATCTGATCCCGCACACCCACTGGGACCGGGAATGGTATCTCCCGCAAAGCGCCTTTCAGGCGCGGCTCGTTCCCGTGCTCGACGATCTGCTGAACCGGCTCGAATCCGAGGCCGACTCCACCTTCCTGCTCGACGGCCAGACCGTACTCGTTGAGGACTACCTGCGGGTTCGCCCCGAACAGGAGCCGCGGGTGCGGGAGCTGGTTCGTGCCGGCCGGCTTCAGGTGGGTCCGTGGTATGTCCTGGCTGACGAGCTGATCCCGACCGGCGAATCTCTCATCCGAAATCTGCTGGCCGGGCAGGCAGATGCCGACCGGCTTGGCGGCCGCAGCGACGTGCTCTACTCGCCCGACGCCTTTGGTCATCCGGCCGTCTGGCCCCAGCTCGCGGGCGAGTTCGGTATGCGTTTCGGCGTGCTCTGGCGGGGTCTCGGTGGGGAACCGGGTCAGGAGCGTGACCTCTACCGCTGGCGCGGGCCGGATGGGCGAGAGGTTCTTCTCTATCACCTGCCGCCCGGCGGGTATGAGGTGGGGGCGG
>JBJMPK010000010.1:0-12667 GCA_045803245.1 Gemmatimonadales bacterium | reverse complement strand
GGTCCTCCGGACCGCGGGTGCTCCCCGCGCCGAGCAGCCCCGACGTCGAAGGTCTCTGATGCGTGACTCCGAAGTGCGCTACGAGGTCCAGCGCAGGCCGATAGCTAAAGCGGAGCCGAGTATCGGCGCCCTTGGACACCGACATTTTATGCCGCAAGGAATGCCCGCGGTCCGGAGGACCGCGCAAACGAGAATCAAAGGCGTGTCATTCCCGGATCCATACCCTCGCCGTTTGCGCCGGCAGCTGAGCGCTGAGCTTTCCGCCCGCTGCCGTCACCTTCTCCCCCGCCGGAAACGCTACCCGATACCCTCCGTCTGCCGCGATTGAGATCTGCTGTGGGGCCTCGGAGACGTTGAACGCGACGATGGCACGCTGGTCACCGAGCACACGGTCATACACCAGCAGTCCGTTCTTATCGTCGGTGACCAGCCAATTCAGCTTTCCGTCGACCAGAAGCCGGAGGTTCTGCTTTCGCAGGGCGATCAGCTCCCGGTAGACCCGGAAGAGCGCGGTGTCGGGCACGACCCGATCGCGGTGCCGCGGCCGGCCGAAAGGATGCGCAACCTCGTCGTCATAGCGCCGATCCGACCACACCATCGGCTTCCGGTCATCGGGATCATCCGCGCCCCACATCCCCACCTCGTCGCCGTTCCAAATGTGGGGCGCGCCGATGTAAGTAAACTGCTGCGTCAGAATCATCTCCTGGATCCGGCGGGTGCGGTTGCCGGGGCGGTCGATCCGATAGCCAGGGTCCTCGCGTGGAGAGTTGTGATACTTGTAGCGGCCCGGGTTGTAGATCGAAGTACCGAAGCGCGGCGTGTCGTGGCTGGCCGTCAGGTTCATCATCGCCTTGAGGCGCGCCGGCTCGATGCCGGTTCCCAGCGAGTCCAAACTTGCCGCATACGCGGTCGGGCCCAGCTCCGGCTGCGCGTGCGCAAAGAAGCCGCGGGTCGGCATGTACCACCGATAGTTCATCACCGCGTCGAAGACATCGCCCTTGAGCCACGGCGCCGGGTCCCAGAGGCGGTCCGGCCATTTCTCCCACCAGACCTCGCCGACCAAGTACGCCTCCGGATTGATACTGCGAACGAAGCGCCGGTAGTCCCGCCAGAATCCCAGCGGTACCATCTCGGCGACGTCCAGCCTGAAACCGTCCACGCCATCGGACGGGTCGCCATCGCCGTTGGGGTCGAGCCACCGACGAGTGACATTGAACACCAGCATTCTCACGTCCGGGACGAGGTTGCCCTCAATCGGGCCGTGGGTCTGCCCCGCGGACCGGCCGATCTTCTTCCATTCCGGCAACCAGGGTACGTCGTTCCACCCGCGATAGTGAAACTCGTTGGTGTCGGGAGTCGCCGGGTCGTCGAAGCGCTCGATCTCGTACCAGCCGGCGAAGGGCGACGATCGTTGGTGCGCAAGGACGTCCCGCCAGGCCGGGAAGGTGATGCCGGTGTGGTTCCAGGAATAATCCACGATGATGCGCATCCCGCGGCGGTGAACCTCGCGGACCAGGGCCAGGAAGAGGCTGTCGGCGGCGGTCCACTTCCAGGTGGTGGGATTCCGTATGTCTTCGGCCGCAATGCGGGCTTCATCGCCGCGGGGGTTGGGCCCGAAGTTGCGGTCGATGTGGTGGTAGTTCCGGGCATCGTACTTGTGGAGGGATGGGGCGTCATTCACCGGGTTGAGATACAGGGCGGTGACGCCGAGCTCTTGGAGATAGTCGAGCCGGTCCATGACTCCTTGCAGGTCTCCGCCGTAGCGGCGGGACTGCACGTTGGCGTAGAAATCCTTCCCGGTCGCCCTGGCCCAGGGTTCCTGCCGATACCAGTCCTGCGACCAGGCTGTGGGCCGCCAGTCATGCGGCGGCCGCTCGTCGGTCACTCCTTCGATGTCGTGCGCAGTTGGGTCGTTGGAGGGGTCGCCGTTCCGGAACCGCTCGACGAATATCTGATACCAGATCGCATCGCCGGCCCAGCCTGGCACGTCCAGGCTTGCGGCGGACGTATCTCGAGGCGTCCGCCGGGCACAGGCGGTTGCGAGGATTAGAGCGATCAGCAGCAGCAGGTGTGCAGGCAGGTAGCCGGCCTCAGCTCCTCGGATGTTTCTCTGGGTCTCTGTCGTGAAAACTTGCCCTAGAACAAGTAGCTTGATGCGACCCCTTCATGGTAGACCCGCCTGATGAGCTCTGCTCGATCGTCCAAGTCGCCGGTGCGGGGCGGACTGATAGTCCGGCCGGTGGTTCCGGCTGACCTGGCTCAGTGGGAACCCTTATGGGAGGGCTACAACACCTTTTACCAGCGCACCGTCCCTGCCGAAATCACTCGCACCACCTGGTCGCGATTCTTCGATAGCTACGAGCCGGTCCATGCGCTGGTGGCGGAGAAAGACGGCCGCCTGCTGGGCCTGGTCCACTATCTCTTTCATCGAAACACTACAATGATCGGGCCCACCTGCTACTTGCAGGACCTGTTCACGCTGGAGGAGGCGCGGGGACAGGGGGTCGGCCGGGCGCTCATCGAGTCGGTTTACGAGCGCGCCAGAGCCGCGGGGTCCATCCGGGTGTACTGGCAGACGCATGAGACGAACCTGACCGCGATGAAGCTCTACGACAAAGTGGCCGAGCGGTCCGGTTTCATCGTCTATCGGAAACAGCTTTGACGCCCGCCCTCAGTCGCAGGGATAACACCGATCCACCCGCGCGACGAAGCAGCCGGCCTCACCGTGCCGCAGATGGGCGTAGCGAACGTTCGCGGGGCCGAACACCTCAGCGAGCGCGGCCCCGGCGTCCGCTTCGATTCGCCGTCGCGCCAGCAGCGTCCCTTCATCACCATAGCCTTCGACGACCAGAGGCAGAGTGCTGAGCCCCGCCGGCATCTCCAGAGCATCGTAGCGCCGGCACGACTCACGGTGAATGACGACCGGCCCCGGCGCCGGAAGCGCAGCGGGGTCACTAAACGGCTGATAGGTGAAGAGCAGACGCTGGTCTCTCCCAATGGTGAACGGCTCCAGGCACAGACGGCACGGGCCGGTCCCGGTCGCCAACTCGGCGTGCGCCGGGTGGCCGTATTGGGGAGAGCGGAGCGAGGAACGGACCGATTCTGCCACGCTGCCGGGAATGCCTTGAACGCGGAACAACATCATGATCAGGCTCCGAAGAAGGTGCCTCAATCTGGTGTTGGGTCGGCCGGTGCGCCTCCCGGATCATGCGATTGATTTGGGTTCGTTAGTCGCCATTCCGGCCCCTTCGGTGCACTCAGGGTGACATCCCAACTATCCATCCGCCGGTCCGTCTGTCCCCCCGTCCGCCTCGTCGAGATGCAGCTCGTGCTTGGCGGTGCGGTCGATGATGACGACGATGATGATCCCCACCAGAAACGCCCCCAGCAACCAGTGCTCGAACCGCTTCACGTGTCCCATCAGCGCGGTGGCGCTGCCGCTCACCAGGTAGCCCAACGAGGTGAACACGACCGAGCCAAGCACGCAGCCGAGCGCGTCGATCAGGAGGAAGCGCGGCAGCGTGAGACCGTGGAGTCCCCAGAACACCATGCTCGCGGCTTTGGTCCCATAGACGAATCGCGCCGCCAGCAGCTCCCAGGGCCCCATCCGCTTTGCCAGCCGCTCGACCTTGGGGCCGACTCGGCGGTAAAGCCTCCCCGCCCGGAACTTCGGTCCCCGGAGCCGGCCCAGCGTGTACCAGAGCGAGTCGCCCAGCAGGCTGCCGGTAGCACCCGCGGCAATGGCCAATGCAAACGGAAAGATCCCCAGATGGGACACCACCCCCGCCAGGAGCAGGGTGAAGTCGCCCTCGAACGCCGCGCCCAGGAACACCGCGATGAGACCGTAGTGGACCAGTAGCTGCTGAAGATGGTGATGCATCGGTCAGGCGGGTATCTGTGCCGGGATGGTCTCTTCGGGCGATAAACCCAGATGCCGGCGCGCGGCCTCGAGCGCCTCGTCGATGTTCCCGAACATGGCCGGCTCCCCGATCTCGTCCAGCAACCCCGACCGCTCCAGCGCCACCAGCGGCTGAGCATGCACGTCGGAGAAGAGCACCAGCGTCCCGTCCTTCCGGGTGCGTCGAACCAGGTCCCTCAGCGCGTGCATGGCGGTCGAGTCCATGGCCGGCACGTTGCGCATCCGCACGATGAGCACCTTGGGCTTCTTCGAGACCTCCGCCAGCGTGTCCTTGAACTTCTCCGCGGCTCCGAAGAAGAAGGGGCCGTTGATCTCGTACACCTCGACCCCGGCCGGGACCTTCCGCCGATAAATCGCGCCTGAATCATCGCCGCTGGGCCGGGTATCCTGAAACTCCCGCGACACCAATGTTACGTTGGTCACCTCCGCCATCCGCTTCATGAACAGGAACGAGGCCAGCACCATTCCCACCCCAATGCCGGTAGTGAGGTCAACCAGCACCGTCAGCAGGAACGTCGCCAGCATCACGATGGCGTCGCTCTTGGGTGCGCTCAGCTCGCTCTTGAAGACCCGCCACTCCGCCATCCGGTAGGCCACCCACAGCACGATCGCCGCCAGCGTCGCCAGCGGAATGACGCCGGCTAAACGCCCGAAGAAGAGGGTGACCACCAGCAAGGTGAGCGCGTGCACCATTCCGGCCACCGGAGTGCGGCCCCCGCTCTTCACGTTGGTGGCGGTGCGGGCGATCGCACCGGTCGCGGGGATCCCCCCAAACAGGGGAGCAACCACGTTCGCGACCCCTTGCGCCACCAGCTCCATGTTGGAGCGATGCCGTCCGCCGATCATGCCGTCGGCGACGACCGCGGACAGCAGGGACTCCACCGCGCCCAGCGCGGCGATGGCCAGCGCGGGACCCACCAACTGGCGCCCTTCGGCCAGGGTCACCGAGGGGAACGAGAGGTGGGGGAAACCGGCGTGGATCTCGCCGAACCGGCTTGCGATCGTTTCCACCGGCAGCTTCAGGAGATAGGCGGCGACGGTGGTCAGGATCAGCGCGACGAAGGGCGCCGGCACCCGGTGGCTCACCCGGGGCCAGACGATCAGGACCAGCAGCGTCGTCGCCGCGAGAGCGATGGCGTACGGGTTCGCGGTGCCGATCGTCGATGCGTACAGGCTCAGCCGCTCGATGACTTCGGGCGGAGCGACCGCCAGCCGGAGACCGAGCACGTCGCGGAGCTGCTGGACGATCAGGATCAGGGCGATGCCGGAGGTGAACCCGGTTACGACCGGGAACGGGATGAACTTGATGGCCGCACCGATGCGAGCTACGCCGAAGGCGATGAGGAGCAGCCCGCCCATGATCGTGGCCACCGTGAGGCCGTCGACGCCGTAGCGCTGCACGATGCCGTAGACGATGACGACGAAGGCACCGGTGGGGCCGCCGATCTGCACCCGCGACCCTCCCAGCGCCGAGATGATGAAGCCGGCGATCACTGCGGTATAGAGTCCCCGGTCGGGTGTGACGCCGCTGGCGATCGCGAACGCGATGGCCAGCGGGAGGGCCACCACGCCGACGATGACCCCAGCGGTGAGGTCGGCCACGAACTGGTCGCGGTCGTAGCTCTTGAGGGTGGTGATCAGTTTGGGAACGAGCATCGGGTGGTGGCTCTTGGCTATGAGCTAGGAGCTATGAGCAGGAGCTAGGGGCACGCGCCGTGGAAGAGAATAAGCGGTGTCATTGCGAGGGCGAAGGGCCGCGGAGCCATGGTTCGAAGGCATGGGCCGGCTGCGCGTCCACGCGCAGATGGACGAAATGGCCCGAAATGATCCAGCATCACGGGACAGATTGTCACATTTCCCTCCCATTCATCGCTCCATCTAATGGATAGCGCTGGCCGTGTTCTTGCCCTCACCGGTGGGTCCAGGAAGGATGGCCCTCACATGCGCGTCGCCCTCGTCACCGAGTTCTACTACCCACACCTCGGCGGGGTCACCGAGCACGTCTACAACCTGGCCCGCTACCTCCAAGCCTCGGGACACCACGCCATCGTCATCACCTCCCACATGGCTGACCCGGCCCGGGGGCACGACCTGGCTGAGCTGGCGGAGAATCCGTCGTTGGTCCACCGGGTCGGCACCAGCCGGGTCATCTACAGCGCCGGCTCCTTCGCCCGGGTTACGACCGGCCGGCATCTGCGGCGGCAGATTCGCGCGATCCTCCAGCAGGAGAGCATAGACCTGGTGCACGTCCATGGCGGGCTCAACCCGACGCTCGGGCTGGTCGCGCCCGAGGCCGCCGGCGACCTCGACATCCCCGTCGTCGCTACTTTCCATTCCTGGTTCCGCCGTTCGGCGCTCTGCTGGCTTTTCCGGGGCGCACTCCAGAAGCGGCTCGATCGCCACGCGGCGGTCATCGCCGTGAGCCGCCCGGTGGTGGAGGCGCACGCCAGGTACTTCCGGGCCGATTGGGAGATCATCCCCAACGGCGTCGACACCGAATTCTTCCGGCCGAACGGGGCCGCTCCAGAGCCGACCAACGGCGGGCACAACCTGCTGTTCCTGGGGCGGCTCGATCCCCGGAACGGCCTGGACACGCTGCTCGCCGCGATGCCCAAGGTGCTGGCCCGCTTTCCGGACACCCGGCTCACCGTTGCCGGAGACGGGCCGTTGCGTCCACTATACGAGAGGATGGCGGCGTCGCGCGGCGGGAACGTCACCTTCGTGGGCCGAGTCAATGGCGACCGGCCCCGGTACTACTCGCAGGCGGATCTTTATCTCTGCCCCACGACCAAGGCGTCATTCGGCATCACCCTGCTGGAGGCGATGGCCTGTGGAACCCCGCTCGCGGTCTCCGACATCACCGGCTTTCGCGAGCTGGTGGCCGACGGAAATGAGGCGATCCTGGTGCCGAAGAACGATCCTGAGGCGTGGGCCGATTCGGTGATCGGCCTCCTGGGCGATCAGTCCCGCCGCGGAAGAATGCGCGCTGCCGGTCTGGCCAAGGCCGCCCGTTTCGCCTGGCCCCGCGTGGGCGAGGAGGTGGTCTCGGTGTACCGGCGGGTTCTGGGATGATGGAGATCGGCGCCTTCGGGGCCGCCCTCACGCTCGGGACGACGTTGTGGGGAGCGTACGCGCCGAACGCGCCGCTGTTCGGCCCCATCATCGGGCGAGGACCGAAGGAGCCGGTCGTCTTCATGACCTTCGATGACGGACCCAACGGAGCGGTTACGGAGCGGATTCTCGACGTGCTCGAGCGCGAGCGGGTACCCGCCACTTTCTTCATGCTGGGCAAGCACGTCGAGCTCTACCCACGTACTGCTCTGGCGGTGGCCCAAGCCGGCCATGACATCGGCAACCACACCTACTCGCACCTGAAGCTGCACCGCGCGGGACCTAAGCGAGCGGCCGAGGAAGTGAGGTGGGCCCACCAAGCGATCACCGGTGTGACCGGCTACGTACCGCGGAGGTTCCGCGCGCCTCACGGCTACCGAAGTCCGTTCGTCGCCCGCGCGGTGGCTCCGTACCGCTATCACTCCTTCGGCTGGACGTTCGGGGTGCGCGACTCCGACCGTCCCGGCGCCGAGCTGATCCGGAAGCGGGTGAGGGATCGGCTCAAGCCCGGGTCCATCGTCCTGTTGCACGATGGGGACGGATACGATCCGGCCGGCGATCGCTGGCAAACTGCCGCGGCGCTGCCGGGCATCATTACAGACGTGAGAGCGGCCGGCTATCGCTTCGGGGTCCTTTCCAGTCTGGCGACCGGGTGAGGCGGCGGACCTGGATCGTCGCCGTGCTGCTGGTCCTCGGCGCAGTGCTGCTGGCGCGCTTCGGGCTCGCGTTCCCCTGGGCCGCCACCGTGGACGCGCTGGGCGATGCCGATCCGCTGCTGCTGGCCGGCGCCGGCGTGTTGAACATCGTTTCTCTGGGTGCGAAAGGCGGCGTCTGGTATCTGCTGCTTCGTCGTATGGCGCCCTTGAAGCACGCCACCGCGCAATCGGCCACGTTCGTCGGCGCGGCAGTGAACTCCATCAGTGTGGCCGTGAGCGGTGAAGCCGCGCGGGCCCAGATGGTCCACGATCGAGACGCAATACCATACTCCGTGGCGATCAGCTCCCTGGTGGCAACCCGGATTGTCGAAGCGGTTGGATTGATCGTGTTCCTGGTCCTGGCACTGGCAGTGGTGCAGCCCTGGCCCGGAGCGCGCCTGCACGCGCTTATCCTTGCCGGTGTGGCCGCGATTGTGGGGCTGGGCTACCATCTCGTTCCGGCAAAGCGATGGCACCCCGTCATCGCCGGATTGGCCCCGGCCACAGGTGGCTGGTGGGCAGCCCCGGTCGCACTCGCCGCGGTGAATTGGGTCGCGCAGTGGCTCACCTACCATTGGAGCATCGTGGGGACTCATGCCGCCGGTACGCCGGCGGTGTCACTGGCGGCCCTGGTCGCCGCCAACGTCGCCGGCATACCCCGCCTGACGCCGGGAAACATCGGTGTCATGCAAGGCTCGATCATGCTCGGCATGCGAGCCTTCGGGGTTTCACCCGCTCAAGGCCTCGCGGCCGGGCTCGCCCTCCAAGCGGTTCAGGTGTTGCCGATCCTGGCGATCGCGGTTGGAATCGTGGGAGCGCGAGGGCTTCGCCAGCTGGCCAGTCGCCGGGCTCGGACCGCCTGATGGTCGACGTCGTCCGGCACAACGGTGCCCCGCCGGTGAGCGAGGATCGGCCCAGCAGCGAGACCGAGATTCTCTTTCCGGTGTACTACGAGCCGCCGGGGTCGTCCGAGTCGGAGCCGGAGTCCGCCGGCCCGCCGATGGGGCTGCCCCGGCGGTTGGCCTTTCTCACCGCCGTCATGGCGGTCCTGCTGGTGTTAGGAGCTACCGAGATCGCGCTGTCGTGGTCGGCCCGAACCCGGCTGGAGGATTTCCGGCTCGAGTCGGTAGCCCTGGCCAACACGCTGGCATCGCTCCTGGTCCGCGCCGCGCCTACGGGGAACGTCGAGAGTCTGACCCAGACCATGGCCGGCTGGTCGCGCCACCGGATCACCGAATCTCGGGCCACCGTCTACGTCTTCCATGCCGGCGCGCTGGTGCCAGCCGCCACGAGCGGCAACGAGGCGGCCGGGACACCCGATCGGACCGGATACCGTGCGTTGGCCCGGCGAGCCACCGAGGTCCACCTGTTGGGCGGACCGGATCCGGGGTGGCAGGTCGTGGTACCACTGGGGGCACGCCCCTACGGCGTGCTCGACGTCCGGGTCTCCACCCGGCGGCTGCAGGACTGGGCCCGGCTGGAGCGGCAGCGCGCCTATCTCCTCGCGCTATTGTCGGCCCTGCTGGTGGCACTCGGCGTGGCGGTGGTAACCGCGCACTGGGTCGGCCGCCCGCTGGCGGCGATCGGCCGGGCGATGGCCGGCGCGCACGGCGGCACCAAGGGCTCGCCCGCCGCGCCGGAGATCGGTCCCCCCGAGTTCCGGGAGCTGGCCCGGAGATACAATCGCCTGCGCGACGCGCTGACCGCGCGGGAACAGGAGAGCGCCGCGCGAGCCATGCTGCTCTCGCTGGAAGAGCGGGCGCGGAGCTTCGATCGCATTGCCCTGGTGCACGAGACCACCGCCGGCTTTGCCCACGAGATCGGCACTCCGCTCAACACCGTGAGCGGCCACCTCCAGCTCCTGCGCGACGATCTGGCTGCCCAGACCAATCAACTGGCGGTCGACCGGGTCCGCCTCCTCCTGGCGCAGGTGGATCGGGTGGCCGCCATCGTGCGGGCCGCGCTGGAGCGGGGCACCTGGCCCCGGCCGCGGGTGCAGAGCACCGACCTGACCGAAATCGTGAGCCGCATGCTTCGCTTTCTCGAGCCCGCCTTCAGCGACGCCGGCGTTGCGGCACGGCTCCTGCCATCGGGGCCGGTACCGGCGACGTGCGACCCCGCGATGGTCGAGCAGATCCTCCTCAACCTGCTCAAGAATGCCATCGAGGCGCTGGCGCCCGGCAACAGCGTCGGCGTAGCGACGGGGACGGAGGAGAACATGGCCTATATCGACATCTTCGACGACGGACCGGGGCTCGATCCCACCGCGGAGGCACACCTGTTCCGGCCATTCTCCACTACCAAGGGTACCCAAGGCACCGGGCTCGGTTTGGCCGTGAGCCGCCGGCTGGCGCGCACCCTGGGTGGAGATCTGGTGCGCCGGCCCAGCTCGCAAGGGGTGCGCTGGCGTCTCACCCTGCCGTTGGCGGAGCAGCCATGAGCGCGCGCCTGTTGCTGGTGGATGACGACGAGGCCGCCTGCCGGCTCTTGTCCGAGGTCCTCGAGCGCGAGGCGTATCGGGTGGTTTCCGCCCTTTCCGCCGACGAAGCGATCGCCAAGCTCGACGAAGAGGGACCGTTCGACGCCGTGTTGACCGATCTCCGTATGCCGCGGAAGAGCGGGCTGGATCTCCTTCGTATCGTGCGCGCACGGGATCCTCAGGCGCTTGTGCTGGTGCTCACTGCCTTCGGCGATGCCGCCGCCGCCGGCGAGGCGATCCGGGCCGGCGCGTACGACTTCATCAGCAAGCCCTACGACATCGAGACTCTGCGCGAGACGTTGGACCGCGCGCTCGGACGGCGGCGGCTGGCGCGGCGCCGGCCGGCTGCATCAGATCTGTCCGCCGGAGCGGAAGAGCCCGAGGGACTGGCGCTGGTGGGACACAGCCCCGCCATCATCGAAGTGATGAAGACGCTCGCCCGGGTGGCTCCCTCGCAGGCCACGGTGCTGGTGCTGGGCGAGACCGGCACCGGTAAGGAGCTGGTGGCCCGGACCATCCATCGCTACTCCGAGCGTTCCAGCCGCCGCTTCGTCGCCGTCAACTGTTCGGCGCTGGCAGAAGGATTATTGGAGAGCGAGCTGTTCGGGCATGTGCGAGGAGCCTTCACCGGCGCCGCCGTCTCTCGCCCCGGCCTCTTCCGGGAGGCCGATAAGGGCACACTCTTTCTCGACGAAATCGGCGACATCTCTCCCGGCTTGCAGGCGCGTCTCCTGCGGGCGCTGCAGGAGCACGAGATCGTTCCGGTGGGATCGGAGACCACGGTCAAGATCGACGTGCGGGTGATCGCGGCGACTCATCGGGATCTCCCCGACCTGGTACGGCAGGGGCGGTTTCGCGAGGATCTCTACTACCGGCTCGACGTGGTCACGCTTCGGCTGCCGCCCCTGCGGGAACGGCGGCAGGACATTCCACTCTTGGTGGATCACTTCCTCCGCACCTTGAGCTCGCGGCATGGACGCGGTCCAGTGGCATTGGATCCCGAGGCGTTGCGAAGGCTGCTGGGCTACGATTGGCCCGGCAACATTCGCGAGCTGCAGAACGTCCTCGAGCGGGCGCTGCTGCTGGCCGAACAGGGAGTGATTGGGCCGGAGCACCTGGGGACTACGGTTCGGCCCACTGCCGCGGCGCTTCCGGACGCTCCGCCTCCGGTGCCCGCACTCCGCGGTTTGGAAGAGGTCGAGCGCGAGCACGTCATCAGAGTACTTACGGCGACCGGAGGGAATCGGGAGGAAAGCTCCCGCATCCTTGGCATCTCGCGCCGGACCCTCACCCGCATGATCCAGCGCTGGGGCTTGCCGCCGCGCCACGGCTGACTCCTTGGATCCTCCGCCGGACATTCTGTCCAGCGGCGACAGAGTGGCACGCCAGAAGCTCATCCTCCCCTTTTTCGCCAGCGAAGATCCTTCCGGAACGGCTCCAGCGCCGCATCGCGCGCACGGCAGGCTGGCACAGCGATTGCCCTTCTTACCGGCACCACAGGCGGCATGAACCCCACGATGCCGCGGTACCCCGTAAGGAGGAAGGTATGACCCGCAAGCTCGCGCTTGTTGCCGGCACGCTGTTCAGCGTCATCTCCGCCGGCGCTCTTCACGCTCAAACGTCCACCACCAAACCCACCACCAGCACGATGCAGCACACCACCTCGCCCACGACGGCGAAGGCGCAGCAGGACTCGACCAGTGCCAAAGCCTCGAGCCACACTTCGATGCGGCACGCGGCCTGGACCAAGGAGCAGGTCACCGAGGCCCAGCAGGGGCTCGCCAAGGGCGGCTTCTACAAAGGGCAGCCCAATGGCGTGTACAACCGCAAGACCCGGAGCGCCATCAAGGCGTACCAGAAATCGAACAAGCTGCCGGCGACTGGACGGCTCAGCGATTCGCTCCTGACCCGGCTGCGCACCACCTGAGTTTATAGATCGCCCACCAACCGGGCAGCCGCGGCGACCCCGCGCTGCCCTTCCCCCGCCCCTCCTCACGGAGGGGCGCCTTCCTATCGGAGACTGGTGTGTTGCGCTCGATCGAACACCACATCGTTGACAACCTCGAGCTCTATCTCATGGGCCTGAGCGTCGGGATCGCGCTGGCGCTGCCGTTGGCGATCGAGGTCGGGACCAACGAGCGGGAGCTCGCGGTCACCGCCCTGGCGGCGTGCGTCTTTCAGGGCTTGGCCTTCTGGACCGTGCGGCGCCGCTTCCGGCGGGTGCGGCGAGAGATGATCGCGGAGCTTCGGGCCATGCTCAAGGACCGGATCAACAACCATCTCACCGTCGTGCTGATGTCAGTGAGCCAGCGGCGGGGTTACCGCGATTCGGATAACGAGCGGGAGCTGCTCGAGGCCGCGATCGCCGCGACGGCGGCGGTTTCGGGGGTGCTGGAAGAGCTGTCCATGGAGTCGTTGCGACGCTGGAAGGCGCACTACGGCATGGATGACCCCGCCGCATTC
>JBJMPK010000009.1:0-9577 GCA_045803245.1 Gemmatimonadales bacterium | reverse complement strand
GTTGGAGCTCGATGGGGTGATGAAGAGCTGGGCGGTGCCCAAAGGCCCCAGTCTCGACCCATCGGTCAAACGGCTCGCCATGCAGGTGGAGGATCACCCCATCGAATACAACAAGTTCGAAGGGACGATTCCTCAAGGTGAATACGGCGGAGGGACCGTGATGCTGTGGGACCGTGGCACCTACAGCTATGGCGGTACCGACTCTGATCCGATGGAGGGGTTGCGGCGCGGGTACGCCAAGGGCGATTTAAAGATCGTGTTGAACGGGAAGCGCTTACAAGGCTCGTGGGTCTTGGTTCGCATGCGGCGGCCGGGGAAGCCGCAGTGGTTGCTCATCAAGCATCGGGACGAGTATGCGCTCCCGGCATCCGATATCGCGGCCGAAACCCAGACCTCGGTGGCCACCGGCCGCACCATGGAAGAGATCGCGGGCGGCCGGAGCCGGGTCTGGAGATCGAACCGCCCAGCGAAGGAGGAGGGATTGGCCCGCCTGCAGCGCCTGCGGGGAATCACACCCGAGGCCTAGCGGGGAATCACCCGCATCGTCCGGCTTTGTACCCCGTCTGACGCCACCAGGTCTAGGCTCCTCTTGCTGGTGCGCACCCGCGCCTTCCCACCCCGCGCGAACGCCAGCACCTGACCGGTGTCCGGATCGCGAACCATGATCATGCGGTGAGTCGCGGGGTTCCACTCCAGCTCGACGCCATCAGTCTCGCGGCGCATGATGATCGAATCTGGCGCGGCCGCCTGGGCCAGACCGGCCACCGACAGCGAGGCTACCGCGGCTGCGCCACCGGGGCCGCTCACGCGCAGGCTGCCGAGCCGGGCGGCGCGGAGCTGATCCAGTGGTACCGCAAAGGCAAAGTGCCGGCTACCGCTGGGATCATCCGCGATCTCTGCCGCCTGGAAAGACAAACGGAAGAGCGACGCCCCGTCGGTCCCCACACCTTCGACCGAGTAAGGTCCCGGCCGGTCGGGCAGCTGCGGGCGGGTGACTACCCGGAAGGCGGGCTCCAGCACCGGCTGGCCGTTGATGATGCGTCCCCACACCAGAAGCGCGGATTGCCTGCCGGCAGTCGCTGCTGCGGTGACCACCGCGGCGGTTGCGGCGCGATAGTTCATCACCCGGCGATAGATGTAGTCGCTGATCCAGGGACTGTCGCAATAACCCATGATGTCGGGGGTGGAAGGAGCCTTGAGGCTCTGGGTGGCGACATCGAGTCCGTAAACACCAATCCCGTAGCCATAGGGATAGTTCCGGTCGATGGTGCTGTCGGAGGTCGCGAGACCACATGGAGTATGCATTTGATTCCAGGTGTGTCCCAGCTCGTGCGCTGTTACCCACCCGATATCGGACGGATTGTCGGTGCCCATCGCGGTTGGCCATCCCAGTAGACCGATGCCCACAACTCCGAATTCATAGCCCAGATTGGCGACGCCGTAATACGTACGATCGGACCCTTCGGCCACGCGCACGCCATCGAGATCGGTCACGAGCTGGGCCCAGCCGCGGCCGTCGGATTGTAGCTGTCCGGCGGGAACCTGATAGACCGCGTGAATGTCGGTGTCGATATCCTTGAGCGGGTAGATCCGGCGAGCCAGCTCGAGAAATCGATCCGTGTTGGTGACGTTTCCCGGTGCGCCGTTGCCCTGCTGAATGGGAACGAATCGGATTTTGGCGAGCGGCGCCGGATTCACGGTCAGATTTTGAAACCCGCCCGCGGTGGGAAAGGTGTTGTCACCTTCGTCGGTCTCGGGGATCAGATTCGCGGGGTCCACTTTGGCCGAAAGCGACAGACCCGGCCGAATCAGGGAGGCTTCGAGCGGCAGATTCCACGAGCTACCGAGCGTCCCTTCCTGCAGCGTCGTAGGCATCGCGCCGGCGGGAGGGTTGATCGTCCGCCTGGTCACCGAGGCACCGTTTTGGAAAGTCACCTCGACTGCCGGCTTCGATCCACCGCTTTGATTGCCGACCACAAACACCCGCAGATAGGCGGCCTTGTCGGCAACCAGGGGGACGCCGTTGCCGAGGGTCTGGGTGCTCTGGGTGATGTATACGGTACTGATGCGAAAGTTGAGTGACGATCCCGTCGCTATGCAGGAAACGGCGAAAGAGACCTTCCCGGTTTGTCCGGCCACAATGGTAACGGACTGAGGATTGTTTCCTGATACGGTGCAATTGGTTGCGACTCCAGCGAGCGCAACCGAATGCGCCCCGGGAGTGAGATTATCAACCTTGACATTCCCATTGCTGCCGAGCGGCAGACCAATGCCCCCATCCACGCTGAACGTGTAGCCGTCGCCATCTGGATTGCTGCCGGTCGTGGTGGCGGTGATCCGCACGCTGCCGGTATTAGCCGGTGGTGCGACGCAGCCAATCGTGAACGGCACCGTCGCCGTCTGGTCTGCGGTCACCGACACCGACCGGGGGTTCGCGCCTGACACCGTGCAGTTGGCAGCTACGCCTGCGATCAGCACGGAATGTGATCCTGGGATCAGGCTGCCAACCGTCACGCTGCCGTTGGCGATCAAAGCCTGGGGGTTCCCCCCATCGACCGCGACGGAGTAGCTGTCATCCAAAGAAGTCCCCGTGGTAGCCGCAGTGATCTGAATGCTCCCGACGCCGGCTGGCGGCGCTACACAGGTGATGCTGAACGCCACCGCAGCCGTTTGATCGCCGATGACCGAGACCGAACGAGGGTTGGCACCCGATACAGTGCAGTTGGTGGCCACACCGCCGAGCTGCACAGAGTGCGATCCTGGTGCCACGCCGCCCACCGTCACACTTCCGTTTGGGCTCAGAGTCTGGGGACTGCCGCCATCGATAGTGACCGTGTAGCCATCATCATCCAAAGAGCTCCCCAAGGTGGCTGCCGTGAACTGAATGGTCCCGGCATGGGGAGCCGGGACGCTGCACGTCACGGCAAAGGTGGAGATTGAAGCCTGCCCGGGCGCTACGATCAGACTGCGGGGATTGTCGCCGGTAATCTGACAGTTCCCCGCGAGACCGCTGAGTCCCAAGAGATGGGCACCGGGCATGACGCCGGTAACGTTGAGGGTGGCATTTGCCCCGATCGCAGCGAGCTCCGCCCCATCGAGCGTGAGCCCAAATCCGTCGGGATCGGAACCGTCACCAGTGGTTGTGGTCGTGGCGATGATACTCCCGCTGGTGGGTCCGCAGGAGATGGCAAAGTTTGCCGTGGTGGTTTCCCCGGTGCTGACCGATACACTTCGCGGGTTTTCGGCCGCCACACAGTTGGCCGCCAACCCCGATAGCTCCACCGTGTGCTGCCCATCGGTAAGCTGGTCGACGATAACGGTTTCATCCGGGCCAATCGCCTTAGCCTGATGGCCGTCCACCAGCGCGTTGTAACCGTCGGGATCCAGCTCGACGCCAGTTGTTACGGTGGTAATGCTCAGCGAGGGAAGGACGATGTCGGTGCCACCCCCGCCGCCACAGCCCAGCCAGGCGAGCGGAGCGGACCAGAGGAGCAGTTGTTTCACACCTGAGGGAAGGCGCGGTCTACCGTACATCCGGGGGATCTCCAGGCGAACCGGCCGGGGAAGGGGGGCCCCCAGACCAGGGTGGAACCAATCGCATGGTCGCGCTGAATTCAAGGGAGGAAGCAAGACTCTGGCCTGTCCCAGAGTCCAAAATCAGGAATCGCGGAACCGAGGTGAGGTAACGGCAGTGCAATCTGTAGGAGAGCAGCAACACTGTACGAACCCAAGCACAGCGTCAAAGCAGCCGGTTAAATTTCCCCCATGAGCCTGACCGAACGCTTTCGCAATCACCTTCTCAGTCTTGGCTTAGAGTCCGGGCCGGCGCTCGTCGCGGTTTCCGGCGGCCCCGACTCGGTTGTCTTACTTGACCTGCTGGTCGAGACCCGGGAGGCGCACCGATTGGAGCTGGTGGTTGCCCACCTCGACCACGGCATCCACCCGGAGAGTGCGCGGGTGGCCGAACAGGTGCGGAGTCTCGCCGCCGGCTACGGACTTCCGGTCGAATCCGAAAGCCTCGCGCTCGGTCCTTCAGCCGGAGAAACCGAGGCTCGGGTTCGGCGCTATGCCTGGTTGGAAAGCGTGCGGCTGCGAATCGGCGCCGGCTGCATACTGACCGCGCACCACGCGGATGACCAGGTAGAGACCGTGCTCATGCGGGTCCTCGGCGGCTCGGGGCCGGCCGGATTGGCAGCTATCGCGCCGGTGACCGGCGCCCTGGTGAGGCCACTCCTGCCGTTCCGACGAGTTGAGCTGGTCGCGCATCTGGAGAAGCGCGGGTTGCAAGCCTGGAGCGACCCGGCCAACTCCGACCTGCGGCATCTGCGTTCCTGGATCCGCTCCGAGGTTCTGCCTCCCCTCCGGAAGCAGTTGCCTGACGTGGAGCAAAATCTGCTGCGTCTGGCGGCACAGGCGGCGCGAGATCGTGCTGCCTGGAACGCTGTGCTCGAGGCGTTGCCGGGCCTCGATTTGCAAGTGGAAAATGGGGCGATTTCCGTTGCTGCACCTGCTCTCGCGGGCTATGATTCAGCCTTGACCCAGGCTGTGATTCTCGCACTTGCCCGGCGTATCGGATGCCGGCTCGGACCATCGCGTGTTGGGCGGGTTTTACAGCTGTTGGCCGGCGGGGCCAGCGGCGCTCAGGTACCCCTGGGGTCGGGCTACACCGGCGAGTTGAGCTTCGGCCGGCTGCGGCTCGCGGCCATCGAGCGCGATCGTGACAGCCGGTCTTGGTGCCTCGATGGGGAGCGCGGAGACGGTGTCTGGGGGCGATGGCGTTTTCGGTGGGAGTCGGCCTTGGCGCCCACCAAGCACGATCGCGGCGGTCTCAGCGCCTGGTTCACTCCCGAGCCGCTGACCGTACGCGCCTGGCAGCCCGGAGAGAGGGTCAAGCCGCTGGGCGGAACTGGACGGCGTCTCATTGTGCGGTGTTTTCAAGAGCTGCGGGTTCCACGGAGCCGGCGGGGTTCCTGGCCGGTCGTAGCTCAGAATCACGACATCATCTGGATCCCGGGTGTTTGCCGATCCGACGCCCGTATCCCGGCCCGGGGAACGGAGGCACTGCGCGTCGATGCTGAGTACGCCTGACATTATCCGCCGGACCGGCGGCCGGCCGGTCAAGTCGATCGTCTACGATGAGGCCACGATCGCCGCGCGGGTTCAGGCGCTCGCCGCCGAGATCACCGGGGCATATCCCGAGGGCGACCTCCTGGTATTGGGACTCCTGAAGGGGAGCTTCATCTTCCTGAGCGATCTGGTTCGGAAGATCGAGCGACCCATCCAGGTCGATTTCCTGGTGGCCAGCTCCTACGGCGATGGAAAGGTCTCCAGCGGCACTGTTCGGCTGCTCTACGATCCCGAAACCCGGCTCGAAGGCAAACATATCCTCGTCGTAGAGGATATTATTGATACAGGGAAGACCCTGCAGCGCCTGATGGTGCTGTTGGCCGCACGGAGCCCGAAAAGTCTGGCCATCTGTGCGCTGTTGGACAAGAAGCTGGCGCCCGACCCGCGCCCGGAGCTCCGATTCGTCGGCTTCCGGGCACCACCCGCTTTCCTGGTGGGCTATGGGCTCGACCACGCCGAGAACTTTCGTCATCTCCCGTTCATTGCGGACTTGGAATAAATGGCAGACCGACACCCGACCCGACCCCCTCGCACCAATTGGGGGAACCTGAGTAAGAACCTGGCTCTCTGGCTGCTGGTGGGCCTTCTGGCCCTCGCCCTCTTTCAGATGATGAGCCGGCAGCGGAATCCCACCCAGGAATTCTCCTACACCGAGTTCAGCAAGCAGCTGGACCAGGGCAACGTGGCCCGGGTCGAGGTGTTCGACGGGAAGCGGCTGGAGGGTGACTTCCGCAGCCCTGTGACCCAGGACGGCCGCAGCGCCAAGAGTTTCCAGGTACTCCTGCCGGTGGCGAACAGCGAGGCGTTTATCAAGCGCCTCGAAAATGCCAACGTACCCATCCTGGCCAAGGAGCCCAAGAGTGGGATCACGGCCATCGTCATCGCGGCGCTCCCCTGGATCGTCATTCTGGGGCTCTGGTTCTTTCTGTTGCGCCAACTGCAGGCCGGCGGGAGCCGGGCGTTTGCATTTGGGAAATCCAAGGCCAAGCTGCTCGCCGGTGACACGCCCAAGGTGACCTTCGCCGATGTGGCCGGTGCCGACGAGGCCAAGGTCGAGCTGCAGGAGATCATCGAGTTCCTGAAGGATCCCCAGAAATTCACCCGGCTGGGCGGCCGGCTGCCCAAGGGCGCCTTGCTGGTGGGACCGCCCGGTACCGGCAAGACACTGCTGGCCAAGGCGGTTGCCGGCGAGGCCGGAAGGCCGTTCTTCTCCATGTCCGGCTCCGACTTCGTCGAGATGTTCGTGGGAGTGGGTGCCAGCCGGGTTCGCGACCTGTTCGAGCAGGGCAAATCCCACGCGCCTTGCATCATCTTCATCGACGAGATCGACGCTGTCGGCCGCCACCGCGGCGCCGGCCTCGGTGGGGGACACGACGAGCGGGAACAGACCCTGAATCAGCTTCTGGTCGAGATGGATGGCTTCGAGTCAAACGACGGCGTCATTCTCGTGGCGGCCACCAACCGTCCCGACGTCCTCGATCCGGCGTTGCTTCGACCCGGACGCTTCGACCGCCAGATCGTGGTCGACGCGCCGGACGTACGGGGACGAGAGGGGATCCTCCGAGTCCATACCCGAAAGATTCCCCTGGCAGCCGACGTCCGGCTGGACACCATCGCAAAGGGAACTCCGGGAATGGCCGGCGCCGACCTCGCCAACCTGGTGAATGAGGCGGCGGTTCTTGCGGCCCGGCGCAACAAGACGCTGGTCGACATGGTGGACTTCGAGGACGCCAAGGACAAAGTGATGCTCGGCGTCGAGCGGCGGAGCCTGGTGCTCACCGAGGATGAGCGGCGCCTCACGGCGTACCACGAGGCGGGCCACGCCATTGTCGCCATCAAGATTCCGGGCAGCGACCCGGTACATAAGGTCACCATCGTGCCGCGGGGCCGGGCCTTGGGACTGACCGCATCTCTGCCCGAGGTCGACCGTCACAATTACAGCAAGGACTGGTTGATCGGCAGCCTGGCCATGTTCTTCGGAGGTCGGGTGGCCGAAGAGATCGTGTTCGGGGCCGACAAGATTACCACCGGGGCGGGAAACGACATCGAGCGGGCAACCGGCCTGGCCCGGCGCATGGTGACGCAGTTCGGTATGAGTGAGCTGATCGGTCCGCTGGCCGTGGGCGACAAGGAGCAGGAGATCTTCCTGGGCCGGGAGTTTGCCCAGCGTAGGGAGATCTCCGAGCGTACGGCTCAGATGGTGGATGATGAGGTCAAGCGGCTGGTGGACGAGGCGTATTCCAGAGCCAGCTCCATCCTCAGTCAGAATCGTGAGCTCCTCGACCGCATCGCGCAGGCGCTGCTCGAACGTGAGACCATCGACCGCGAGGACCTGGACCGGCTGGTCAAGAACCTGGCACTACCCCCGCGGCCCCTGCCGCCGGCCGAGCCGGCAGTTGCGCCCAGCAATACCGCAGCGAAGCCGGGGGCTACTCCGGCCCGTGCACCGATCCTCGGAGCGCCTCCGGCCGAACCAGCCGGCGCGTGAATGTCACGCCCCTGGTGCTCCACTCCGCCCGAGCGGTGCGGGAAGCGCTCCGCGCCCATGGGTGGGATGAAGCGCTGGCGGAGACGGCCGGCAGTTCCCTCAACACGATAGCCTTTCACCTCACCGGACTGGACCAGGATGCCCTTCAGGCCCTGGTCCCGTTCGCTGGTGGCCTCGGCCTCGAGGTCCTCACCGGCGATTCCTGGGCGATTCTGGCCGGCAGCCGCTCCCGCCTGAGCGCGCTGGCGCGCCCCTGGACTGTCCCCGAGCCACTGGCACCGCTGGCCGCTGGCATTGGCCAGGCCATGCCGGGTGAGCCGGCCCACTTCTGGCAAACGGCCCGCGGAGCGGTCTCGCTGGATGAGCCGGTGCTGGTCGGAATCCTCAACGTCACCCCTGACAGCTTCAGCGACGGTGGACGGTTCCTCGGTGCCGATGCCGCGCTCGCCCACGCGGAGCAACTCCTCCGGGCCGGCGCCACCATCATCGATGTCGGCGGCGAATCCACCCGGCCCGGTCGCACTACGGACGTTCCCGCCCCGGAGGAGCTCAGCCGGGTCGTGCCGGTGGTAGAGGCACTGGTAAGAGAGCATCCCGCGCTGCTGGTCTCGGTGGACACGGTAAAGGCGTCGGTGGCGCGTGCGGCCCTCGAGAGCGGGGCCGCAGTGGTGAACGACGTCTCGGCCTTTCGCCTCGATCCCACCATGGCCTCGGTTGTGGCGGCAGCCGGAGCCGGCATCATCCTGATGCACTCGCGCGGATCGATTCTCGAGGTTGCCTCCTACACCCATGCTGATTACGGCGGAGATGTTGTCGCGGGGGTTTTGGCCGAGCTGCGGCAGGCCCTCGAGGTGGCGGCGCGCGCAGGCATCGGTGCTGATGCAACCGTCATCGATCCCGGCTTCGGATTTTCCAAGACAGTCGAGCAGAACATCGCGCTGTTCGACCAGTTGGCCGCGCTCGAGGCGCTGGGCCGCCCCATCCTCGTGGGTCCTTCACGCAAGCGTTTTCTCGGATCCCTCACCGGGCTGCCACTGGAGGAGCGCGACCGCGCTACGGCGGTTGCATGCGCGCTGGCATACGAGCGGGGCGCGCGGCTGTTTCGGGTGCACGATGTCGGAGCCGCGCGGGAAGCACTCCGCCTGACCCAAGCCATGGGAGCTGGTGCCTAGTGCGTCCTCCCTATCGAGCCGCGGTCGCCGCAGCCGGCCTGGTGCTGCTGGGATACATTCTCACTTTGGCTCCCACCGTCACCTTCTGGGACGCAGGCGAGTTCATCGCCGCCGCCAGGACACTCGGCATTCCCCACCCGCCGGGCACGCCACTGTTCGTCATGATCGCCCACGTGTGGGCGCTGCTGCTGCCGGTCGGGGAGTATGCCGTGCGGACCAACCTGCTTAGTGCTACGCTAAGCGCGGCCGGAGCTGGGTTCTTCTTTCTCATAGCGCACCAGTCGATTGCTGCGCTGACGGCCGATCTACCTTCCGACACGGCTCGACTGCTCCGCCTCGGCGGTGCGATGGCCTCTGCTCTTCTGGGAGCGTTCACCTTCACCAACTGGCAGAACTCGAACGAGACCGAGGTCTACGCCGTCGCGACATTTACCATTGCCGCGATGGGCTGGCTGGCCCACGTCTGGCGGGTCCACCGGGGCACCGAGCGAGCGCCTCGGGTACTGCTGCTCATCGTGTATCTCGCGGGCGTCTCCATCGGCAATCACCTGCTGGCCCTTCTGGCAGGTCCCGCCGTGATCATGTTCATGGTCAGTACCCTGCATACAACGCCGGCCGCGACTCCGTCCCAGCGGCGCGAGGAATGGGCCCAGCTGGCGGTGCTCGCGGGGGTCTGGGCGCTCCTCATTGGCACCGGTCTCGGGAGCAGTGGTCTCATCGCGATGGGAGGAATCTGTTTCCTGGCGGCGGGGGCGTTCGCGCTCTCCGGAAACGCCGGCGGATTCGCGCT
>JBJMPK010000162.1:0-9800 GCA_045803245.1 Gemmatimonadales bacterium | reverse complement strand
GAAGACGTCCGCCGTCACCGTACCCACCCAGAGCGCCGCGATGACCGGCGTGGGCCCGATCGAGACGGCGCCGACGAGGACCGGGACGGCCGACTGGGTGAGATAGGAATACTTGCTGAGGCGCACCGGAACGGCACGAAGCGCGAGAATGCCCAGCATGAGCACACCGGTGGAAATCGGCTGAGCAATCCAGCGAGTATCAACGATCAATCCGGCGAGTGTGAGGATCAAACCTCCTACCGCAATCGCCTGGGTAAAACGCTGCAGCAGCCGGGGAATATTTACGTTCATCGCGTGACCCCGTGGTCCAGGGCGTCCCGCAGCGTGCCAAGGAACCGGCGGGCGGCTCTGACGCCGTCTCGACCTAACGTGTCGACCAAAGCGCTTCCCACGACTACCCCGTCGGCCATCCTGCCAACCGTTCGCGCCTGTTCGGGGGTAGAGACACCGAATCCAACGGCGACCGGAAGCGGTGTGGCCCGGCGGACCCGGGCGATGTGGCCGGCGAGATCGGTGGCGAGCGAAGTGGTTGCGCCGGTGACACCCAGGCGGGCGACCAGATACACGAAGCCCTGGGCCCCCTTGACCGCAGCGGCCAGACGATCTTCTCCCGTGGTTGGAGCGATCAGGCGGATGAGATCCAGCGGGCTATTACGCACGGCCGACTCGATGGCCGGGTCGCTACCGGCCGGGAGATCGGTCAGAATCAGCCCGGCGACGGCCAGTTTGCCGGCATCCTTTAAGAAGCGGTCGATGCCATACTGGAGAATCGGGTTGAGATAGCTGAAGACGACGATGGGCACGGCCGATCCGACTTCGGCAATGAGGTCGAGTGTCCCGGCGAGGGTGACGCCTTGCCGCAGCGCTTCGAACGTGGATCGCTGAATGGTCGGCCCGTCCGCCAGCGGATCGCTGAATGGCACCCCGACTTCGATAATGTCGGCAATTTCGGCGATCGACCGCAGTGCGGCGACGCTGCTTTCCGGCGTCGGATATCCCGCGGTGAGGTAGGGGATGAGCGCCGTGCGCCCACTCGATTTGAGTGTGCTCCAGGCCGGCTCCAGCCGGGACTCAGACGAAGTAATCGCCAACCGTGATTCCGAATCGGTCAGGGTTCGTGACCTTCACGATCGATCGGCGGAAGGCCCCGCTCTCGTCTTTCTCCCCCAGATTGACCTCGGTGCCGGGAAGAGGCACCGGCCCACCTTCGGCATCCAAGGCGATCCGCACCATGGGACGATTCAGCTGCTGGCGGTCGGGATTGGCCCCTGACACCACGGCCACCTCGAAGTTGTCCAGGATGACGCAGGTCCCTACCGGGTATACGCCGACCAGATTGATGAGCGCTTTGACCAGGACTTTGTCCTGTCCCCGCTTTGGGTTCTCCCACATCTCCTGCAGCACCTGGTCCGGTTCTACCGGAATCGTCTGATAGACTCTGCGGGTGGTGGCGGCGTCGAAGGCGTCGGCAACGGAGACGATACGCGAAAAAATACCGAGCGTCCGGGCGCGAACCACCTTGGGATATCCGGTAAGATCGATCTTCATGTGGTGCTCATGCGCCACCAGGATCGACCGATAAGGAATTTCCTCGTATGCCCGCATGCCGAACAGAGTGAGGGCACCGGCCCAGGGGTGCTCCTGAATAGCCTTCCATTCCTTTTCGTCCAGCTTGCCGGCCTTGTTGAGGATCTCGGCGGGTACCCGGGCCTTGCCGACGTCGTGCAGCAGCGCTGCCATACCGAGGTCGCAGAGCTGGACCTTGCTGAAGCCGAGTTTTCGGCCGAGTGCCACCGAGATGATGCAGACGTTCATCGAGTGGGTGAAGGTGTACTCGTCGTAGTCGCGGATCGCGGTGAGACCCACCATCGAGGTCTCATTGTTCAGGACCTGATCCACGATCAGCTGAACCGCCCGCTTGACCCGCTTGAGGCGCGCGGTACGGCCCATGCGAATGCTGGAGATGACGTCCTTGGTCACGGCCACACCCTGCGCGTACACCTGCTTGGCAGCCTGTCGAGACTGCTCGGAGCTACCGCCTTCGGGAGCGGGACGATCGAGCTCAAGATCTTCCACCTGGCTCTCATCCATGCGCTCCTGGAGCTCCTCCATACGCTCTTCCGACTGACTCCGCTCCGCCAGGCTCAACAACAAACTGAGAAAGATCTGCCACTGACGGCGGTCGACCCCGGCCCGGATGCGGAGGGCACCGATATCGAAGGCGCGGAAGATGGCGAGGATATGGCTGAAGGAAGCGTAGTTGTCGAGCTCGACGCGAAGTCGGGTCGCGTTGACGAATATGAAGTCACCAGCCATCCGGATCTCCAAATCGCCCTCGAGATCGAGCAAGCGGCGATTCACGCTATCGAGATCGTCCAGAGCCTTTTGCACGGTAGCGTTTTCGACCGGATACAGCTTGAGGCTGCGCAAGGCGGTATACAGGGCCAGGAGGAGAGTGCGGCCACCTTGCCGCAGCTGACCGTCCGGCGCGGAGCGGCCCCCGAAGGATTCGACCGGCTGGGTCACGCGGCCATCTCTCTCAGCGCGCGATTCACGGCGTTGCGTACCACCAATTCCTTGTCTTCCGCGGCCCGGCGGAGCACCTCACGGGCCTCCGGGGTTTTGATCCGTCCCAGTGCCATTGCGGCGCAAGCGCGCGTCTCCGGCGGCTCCTTCATCTTGATCAGCCCGCGTTCGAGCAGAATCGCGGTCAGCGCCTTCAATCCATTGGCGCCGGCGATCGATCCATAGGCCTCGAAGAAGGCCATCTTCTCGGTGAGATCCATGTCTTTGAGCGCTTTCCCGAGGACCACACTCTCGATCCGCCGCAACGCGCCCTTGTAGCCGCGTGAGCCCACCGCACGAACGGCGGCGATGCGGACCGTCTTGTCCGGATCCTCGATGGCGCGGTCGACCAGGGTCAGCGCTCCCGGCGTACCGAGCAGCCCCAGGGTTTGCACCGCGGCCAGCCGGACGGCCGGCACCGTGTGGTTGATCGTCTCGGCCAATCCGGGTACCGCATGATGCAGGGCCAGACGCCCACAGAGCGCGATCACACCGGCCAGCGCCGGTGACTCGGGTGTCCGTAGCAGCCGCTGCACTTCCGCGATGTTGTTGCCGGCCAGCCGGTCGATCACGTCCTCCAAGGTCTTGCGGAGAGGGGCGGAAGACAGGTTGGGCAGCCAGCTCACCAGCGGCTCGAGGGCCGACGACCGCAGCTCGCGGATGACCTCCGTGGCGTGCGCGTCGACGCCCAGCCCGCTCGCCTCGTCCAGCGACTGCACCAACTGGCCTACGCTGACCGGCTCGCTGAGCCGGGTCACGAAGCTTTCCAGACGCTGGATGTGAGCCGGCTGCAGACCGATCGGTTTCTCCTTGAGTGCCTTGGCCTCCCGCAGGATCGTTGCGGCTGCCCGAAAGTCTCGGCTGTTGAGAAAATTGGGGAAGATCTGCTCCAGGATGCCCAGGATCTCCTCCCGGGTTTTGGCCTCGGCGTTGATCTCCATCACGTCGAACAGCACGTCGAGCGCGCTGCTGCGAACATCTCGGGCGTATTCGTGCTCCAGCTCCCGCGCGATGTACCCGATCTCATTTTCGTCCAGGAAGTAGAGTGTCGAGTCGAACTCATCGATATCCACGACTCCTTTGGGCTGGGGCGGTGCCTCTTCCGCCACATGCGCCTTGCGCTCCGCGGCCGTGGTTTCCCCTCCCACCGCATGCCCCGACGGTGCCGGGAGCGCTCCGCCACCCTCACCGAAGAAGTCGACGAACTCATACTGGATCAGCTGGAATTCATGGGCCCAGAGCAAGGTGAGCAGGTCATCTCCCGCATCGGCCGCCAGGAACCGGGCCTGATTGATGGTCACCAGCAGCCGGGGCAGCTCCTCCTCCTCCGCGCCCTTCAGGAGCGTGAGCTCGCGCATGCCGTCCTTGAAGAGACTCCACGCCAGGCTATCACCCTTGTTGGGTTGGCGGTAAATCACCTGCTCCTGCCACACCAGCTCGGTCTCGACCACCTTGAAGATCAACTCCGAGGTGGCGGCCCAGACCGGCGTGAAGGTGGCGCGCAGGTTCTGGATGGCGCGCTGGTAAATCGGATTGTTCGGCAGGTACATCTGGAACGCGCGCAGAGCCTTGGCCATCGCCTGCACCAGCTCGGAAACCTGAGCCGGCGCCACCGTGGGGGTGGCAGGAGCCTGGCCGGCGGTCACGTTGCCGCTCCGAGCAGATCGGCCACATGAGCGACGTCCTTGTCGCCCCTGCCGCTCAGACACACGAGTACCGGGGCTTCCCGAGGCCAACGTCCTGCCGCGCGTTTCACCCAGGCGAGGGCGTGCGCCGGCTCCAGCGCCGGAATGATCCCCTCCAACCGGCAGAGCAATTGGAACGCATCGAGAGCGTCCGCGTCGGTAGCCGTCTCGTACGTCACCCGGCCGCTGTCTCGCAGGTAGCTGTGCTCGGGCCCCACACCGGGATAGTCGAGGCCGGCTGAGACGGAGTGGGCCGGAGCCACCTGGCCATCCGCATCCTGAAGCAAATAGCTCAGACTCCCGTGCAGGACGCCGGGTCTTCCCGCCGAGAGGGTGGCGCTATGATGTCCCGTGGCGATTCCCTTCCCCGCGGCTTCGACGCCCACCAGCTGTACATCGGCGTCGCCGAGAAAGCCGCTGAAAATCCCCATGGCGTTGGACCCGCCCCCGACGCAGGCGACCACCGTGTGCGGCAGACGGCCGTAACGCTCCAACATCTGGGCCCGGGCCTCGCGACCGATCACGGATTGAAAGTCCCGCACCATGCGGGGGAACGGATCGGGCCCCACCACGGAACCGATGATGTAGTGCGTGGTCGGTACATTGGTCACCCAGTCCCGAAGGGCTTCATTGGTGGCGTCTTTCAGGGTCCGAGTTCCCGATTCCACGGGGATGACCCTGGCCCCGAGCAGCTCCATCCGATACACGTTGAGCCGCTGACGGCGGACGTCTTCAGCTCCCATGTACACCACGCAGTCCAGATTGAAGCGGGCGCAGACGGTAGCCGTAGCGACCCCGTGTTGTCCGGCGCCGGTCTCGGCGATGATCCGGCGCTTGCCCATGCGGCGGGCCAGCAGCGCCTGACCGAGTGTGTTGTTGATCTTGTGGGCGCCGGTGTGGTTCAGGTCCTCGCGCTTGAGCAGCACTCGGGCTTTCGCCAATTCGCTGAACCGAGGAGCTTCGCAGAGCGGCGAGGGCCTGCCGACGAAGTCGGCGAGCAGCCCATCGAGCTCGGACCAGAACCGGGGATCGGCCTTGGCGGCGTCATAGAGCGCGGTAAGCTCGTCCAGGGCGGCGACGAGCGTCTCGGGTACATAGCGTCCGCCGTACGGGCCGAACCGTCCTTCCACCGCCCGCTCAGGTGACTGGGCTAAAGGCAAACACGGCCTCCACGAATCGCACGATCTTATTGAGGTCCTTGACGCCGGGCCGGCATTCAACGCCGGAACTTACATCCACGATCTCCGGCCGAACGAGAATCAGTGCTTGCCGAACGGTTGCGGGCTCGAGTCCTCCTGCCAGCACCATGGGATGACCCAGTAACCGGGAGCGGGCCTCGCGAGCCACCGCTAGATCGAGAGGGACACCGGCACCGCCCTGCGCATGGGGAATCCGCGGCTCGACCAGAACCGCATCCGAGTCGGCGATCGCATCGCCCAGCGCCGCGAGGTCGGAAGACGCCGCGATTCGCACGACACGCCAGACCTCGAGACCGGCGGCGCGTAACTGCGCAGCCGACACCCGGGAATAGGCGCCATGCAACTGGGCACCGCTAAGCCCAGTCCGGTCACGGATATGGAGGATTTCATCGACTGAGTGGTCCGAAAAAACCCCTATGACCGGGACGCCGGTGGCAGCCGAAACTACCTCTCGGGCCTGGTCCGATGTGACGGTCCTGGGACCTTCAGCAAAAACAACGCCGAGATAGGATGCTCCAGCCGAAGCGGCCGAGGCTCCATCGTCCGGTCGCATCAGGCCGCAGATCTTGATCTTAGCGGGCACGCCGGGGGACTCTCGTCAGGGTTTTGAGAAGACTCCCCGGCGAACCCGCGGCAGACAGTGCGGTTCCGACCAGCACGGCGTCTGCGCCTGCCGCGGCGGCGCGGGCAACGTCACTCGGCCCGGCTATTCCACTTTCCGCCACCGCAATGCGATCTGCCGGCACCTCCTGAATGATCTTCCAGGCCGCCACCGCATCGATCTTGAAAGTGTCCAGATCGCGACTGTTCACTCCAATGATTTGTGAGTCTGCCTCCAGAGCGGTCGAGAGCTCACCTGCCGTGTGCACCTCCACCAGCGCCTCGAGGTGCAGCTCGGCGGCAAAGGTGAGCAGCGCGCTCAGGCGCGACGGGGCCAAAGCCCGCACGATCAGCAGGACCGCCGCGGCTCCAGCGGCCCGCGCCTCCAATATCTGAATCTCGTCGAGTATAAAATCTTTCCGGAGCACGGGAACCGGGCATCGTTCGGCGGCCCCGCGCAGGTCTCCCATTGAACCCCCAAAATAGGGAGCGTCGGTCAGCACCGAGATAGCCGCGGCACCGTGGGTAGCGTACTGCAATGCCCGCTCAGCGGGATTCATATCCTCGCGGATCGGCCCGGCGGAGGGTGAGCGCCGCTTCACCTCGGCCACCACCGCGACGTTCGGTCGCCGGAGGGCCGATCCGAACGGCAACGGCGCCCGCTTCGTCGCGGCTTCGCGCTCGAGCTCCTCCCGCCGGGCATACGCGCCGGAGAGGGTCTGCCGGGTGCTGCTGAGGATTTGACTCAGAGTTACTGGCATCTTGTCCTTCGGCCGGTCTTCGGGTACTTTTATTCGGGCTCTATTCGGTCGCCACGCCGACGAGGAGGATTTTGATGCCGCTGACCAAGCGCCAGAGTGAAATTCTGACTTACCTGCATGGGCATATCAACGATCAAGGCTATGCACCAAGCTTCGAGGAAATCGCCGAGCACTTCGGCTTTCAGTCTCTGGCCACCGTCCACGAGCACCTGACCAACTTGGAACGCAAAGGCTACATCCGCCGCTCATACAACGAGAGCCGTTCCATCGAGGTTCTACCGCCCCGCGGCACCTCGGCGGCCAGTGAGATCCCCCTGCTCGGGCGGGTTGCAGCCGGCACCCCAATCGAATCGCTGATGCATCAAGAGACCATCGCCGTCCCCGACCAAATGTTGCCCCGGCGGGGGCCCAACTACGCCCTCAAGGTCCAGGGCACCTCGATGATCGACGAGCACATCGTCGATGGCGACATCGTCGTCGTCCATGGCAAGCAGAGCGCCGAGAATGGCGAGATGGTCATCGCCCTGGTTAACGGCAATGAGGCCACCGTCAAAAAGTTCTATCGTGAGCCGGGGGGGTGGATTCGGCTCCAACCGGCAAACGCCACCATGCAACCGATGCGATTTCAGGAGCGTGACGTGCTGATCCAGGGGGTGGTGGTCGGGGTGATTCGTAAATATTAAGATCGATACCATTGTCATCGTGAGGAAGCGCAGCGACCGAGGGGGCCGGAACGACGTTTCGGCCCCTTCGCTTTGCTCAGGGTGACATCTCTCTTGCTCGTGGCGCTGCCGCCCTGAGCCGGGCCAGCACCCCAGCCCCTGCCCCGCTCTCCAGCGCCGCTCGCGCACGCTCCACGGATTCGTCCAACGACCAGGCGTTGCCGGATACATACAGCGCCGCTGCCGCGTTGAGCAGGGTGGCACAGCGGACTGCCCTATTGGCGTCACCCGAGAGCATTGCCTCGATGCGCGCCGCGTTGTCGGCCGGCTCACCTCCGGCCAGTCCATCCAGATCGTCGCAATCCAGCCGGTAGCGCTTCGGGTCCAGCTCCCACGTGGTTACGGCTCCATCGCTCACTTCCCACACCGACGTGAGACCTGCCGGACTGATCTCATCCATGCCGACGGCCGCATGTAACACCAATGCATGCCTGGCGCCCAGAATCGATAGGGCCTGCGCCACCAGGGGTGCGCGGACCGAGTCCGCCACTCCGATCACTTGCCGCACCACGCCGGCCGGATTCACCAGCGGTCCCAGGAGATTCATGATCGTGGTGACGCCGAGCTCCTTCCGCACCGGACCCACGTGTCGCATGGCCGGGTGATACGTCGGGGCAAAAAGAAAGGTGAGCCCCACCGAGTCCAGCAAGTCCGCCGCAGCGGCCGGGCTGAGCGCGATCTCGATCCCCAGCGCCTCCAGGACGTCAGCCGAACCGGATCGTGAGGTGAAGCTCCGGTTGCCGTGCTTGGCCACTGGCACGCCCGCACCGGCGACGACGAAAGCCGCGGCGGTAGAGATGTTGAGCGTTCCCACCCGCCCTCCACCGGTGCCGCAGGTATCCACCAGCCGCTCAGGATTGCCGGTCTCGAGCCGGACCATGGCTCGTCGCAGCGCGGCGGCGGCGCCAGCTAACTCGTCTGCGGTCTCGCCCCGCACCCGGAGGGCCATGAGGAGCGCGGCCGTTTGGGCCGGGCTGGCTCCGCCGCACATGAGCACGCTGAAGGCTTGTGACGCCGCCTCGCGCTCGAGGGACAATCCCAGGGCCAACTGTTGAAGGGCAAAACGGAGAGGTGCGTCGTTGGTCACGGCTCGGCGCCAGGGCGACGGGGGCAGCGTTCAAGGGGTGGCAAGGATCAGAAAAATTGTACCCGAAAAGAGCGGCTTTTGTCAAATACGACAAGGATTTGCGTAGCTTGCTCAGGGTGCGCACTCCGGCTAGATTTCTCGGCCGATGAGCCGGACCTTCCTTGCCATACTCCACTACGACGGCACCGGCTTTGTCGGCTGGCAAAGGCAGCCGGCGGGACGCTCGGTCCAGATCGAGTTCGAGCGCGTCCTCGAGCGTCTCTTCAGCCACCGGACCGTTGCGCACGCAGCCGGGCGGACCGATGCCGGCGTACATGCAATCGGACTCGGGGTCAGCTTCAGCGCTCCGGTCAGCTGGACTGCCGCGGCACTCTACCGCGCTCTCAATGCCTTGCTTCCATCCGATTGCTGGGTCGAGGCCGTCCATCCGATGCACTCGGGCTTTCACGCCCGGAAGTCCGCCATCTCCCGGCGATACCGCTACGACCTAGGGCTCGATGCCGCCTCCGCTTCACCCTTTCGCCGCCGGTTCGAGTGGGCGTTGGCCAGGCCGCTGGACCTCACCGTTCTTCGCGCCGCTGCCGAGCTGATTTACGGAGAGCACGATTTTCGCGCTTTCGCGGCTAAGGGCGACAAGGCCCATTACCGCTGCCGCTTGTCGCTCGCCGAATGGCGGCTGCGTCCCGAGCGGCAGGGCCTGAGCTTTTACGTAGAAGCCGACCGGTTCCTGCACCACATGGTCAGAATGCTGGTGGGAACCATGGTCGACGTGGGGTTGGCCCGTCGTCCGCTGGCGGACGTCTCGGCGTTGCTGGTTCGGGGAGACAACCTGGACACGAGCCCCCCGGCGCCACCGCAGGGTCTCTACTTCGTGGCCGCAACATACCCGCCGGAGCTGTTTCTCGATCCTGTCGAGGAGGCACATGCGGCCACCCAGCACGGCTAGGCTTGCCTCACTCGCCTTGAGCCTGGGGCTCCTCAACTGCCGGGATGCGCCCTCGCGAGTCTCCGTTTCGTCAGCCGGGGCCCAAGCCTCACCGGGGGTCGTGGAAGCCCAGAGGGCGGTCAACACCTCGCGTCGCACGGCGCTGGTGGCGGCGGCCGATCGGGTCTCCCCCGCCGTGGTCTCCATCAACGTGACATCGCGCCAGCAGACTGCTCCCGAAACTCCCTGGGATTTT
>JBJMPK010000161.1:0-3670 GCA_045803245.1 Gemmatimonadales bacterium | reverse complement strand
GCTGCTCTTGGCGAAGATCATTCCGAGGGTCTTGCCGCTGAGCGGCTTGTCCCGGTAGTCGCCCCGTTTCATGCGGCTTGCTAAATCAAATACGGTGAGGAGCTCTGGCTGGGAGAAGTCGGAGATCGCGAGAAAGTGGCGGCCGGGGCTCATAAACAGTTCGGGTCCGGGTGGGAATGAGCTACCGGCAGGGGATTGTAGCCGTGCCAGTGACCGGCGACAAGTGAACGGAAACAGTCGCCAGTCGCCAGTCGCCAGTCGCCAGTCACCAGTCACCAGTCGCCAGTCGCCAGTCGCCAGTCGCTTACCGTCTACCTCGGCGGCGTGTGCATCGAGTCGTTCGCGGTCGTGGTGTCGCCGCCGCTGGGAGTCTTGCCCTTGCCGGGACAGCCCAGGCAAACCAGGGAGAGGGTGACCACCACTGACGCCAGTGCCATCAGCCGTTTCGTCGCTTTCATTTCTGATCTCCTCGTAACAGAAGACTCTTCCAAGCAGGATCGGGGGTGGTGAAGCTCCGTTGGAAAGAAATCCAGTGCTGGTCGGCGTCCCCGCTCCGCCCCAGACGCCGGTACAGCACAGCCAGCCGGTGGTCGGCGAAGGAATGGACCAGGCCTCGGAGTGCCAGGTGGCCGAACGGCATCATGGTGGTCTGGGACATCCGGAAGTAGGCCACGGCCGAATCCAGGCGTCCCAGCCGCTGGTTGGCCTCCGCGACGAGCCAGCGCAGGGCCAGGCTACTCACCTGTCCCGGATCGGCGCCGTCGATCTCTCCGTTTGTGGCGGCTGGACCCAGCTCCCGGGCTACCCGGTCCCAGCGCCCAGCGGCCGCATCGATGCGCGCCTGGAGCAGAGCGATTCCGCCGCCGAACCGCAAGCGATCCGCCGGCCCGCGGTTTTGGAGTTGCTCCAATCGGCGCCGTGCGGCCTCGGTGTCTCCCCGCATTGCGGCCCAGAGTCCTCCGGCCACGAGGCCCCCTGGCGTCGTATCTCCCATAATCGCGGGATCGGGCCGCTCGAGGGGACGTCCGCCGGCGGCGGCCAGCAGCAGCCGGGCTTGGGTGTACCAGGCCGGCCCGGGCTCCTCCCGATTCGAGGCGGCCCGCCGCAGAACCCGATCGGCGGCAGCCACCGATCCCCGGGACCCGAGCGCGCCGGCCAGACTGGTGGTGGCTATGGTCTTGAGAAACGATGGAGTGCTGGGTGAGGCGGTGAATCGCGTCGCCAGGCTCTCGGCTGAGCGCCACTGGTTTGTGGCGTCCAAGATCAGCAGGGTCGCACCGTCGGACCACGAGGCGGCGAGATGGCGGGCCACCGCGCGCGCCTGGTCCGGGCGATCGAGGGCCAGCAGTACTACCACCTCATTGAATAAAGGAACCTGCGCCCCGGCCGGCCCTGACGGCACCAGTTGTACCGAGCGCGCGAATTCGGCGGCCGCCTCCTCCGCGCGCCCCAGAGAAAACAGGTACAGTCCTCTTTCACTATGCCCGGAAGCCGACTGGGGGTCCTCCTTGAGGTAGAGGTCGGTCCAGCGTACGGCGTCGTTCAAATCATAGCGGATGGCATAGGCCGCGTCGGCCTCGAGCCGGTAGCGGGCCTGGTTGCTGAGCCGGTTGGGATAACGGAGCGCCTGGACCAGAGCAAACCGCGAGGAATCGGCCCGGCGCACGTTGTAGTAGTTGGAGCTCAGCAGCGCCCAGGCGGAGGCGAAGGCGCTATCCAAGGTGAGCGCTTCCCACGCGAGACGGTTGCTGGCCGCGAAGTCGGCCTGCTCGGCCAGACGCAAAGAGCTGGCGTATTTCCGAAAGGCCTCGAACGATGGGGTAGCCACCTGCACGAGCTGCTGGTTAGCCCGGATGGCGCTCCGCTTTTCGCCCAGGCCCCGGCGAATCCGCTGACCCAACTCCTGAACTACCGGGATCAAGTCTCCTTCCGATGCGCTCCCGGCGACGGAAAGCACGGTCTTGCCACTGTCGGCATCAGTCACCCGCAGGACCAGGGCATATTGTGATCGCCCGAGGAGCCGCACGCTTCCGGCGAGGACCGCCCCGACCGAGCTCCTGACCGCCAGCTCACGCGCCAGATCGGTGGTGATCCGGCTGGTGTCGGCCCGGCCGGCGTTTCGCAGGGCGGTGCGCACCTGCTCTCTCGGCACGATCGCCACCGCGCGGGACTGGTCCAGCTCGGTGGCAACCAGCTCCCGAACCGCGCCGGCCAGTCCGGGATCGCTGGGCGGCCCCTCGAAGTCCGCCAGGAGAATCAGGTCCGGCGGCCCGCCCGGCTCGGCTCGATCGGCGAAGATCCGGGAACCGATCAGGCCCAAGCCGCCCAGGAGAATCGCCGCCGGCACACCGTAGGCCCAGATCCGCCGGCCCCCCACCGGCCGCTCGCGATCGGGCGTCGATCGGACCGGACCGGTCAGGGCCTCGGCGAATCGGGCCGCGTCGGAGTAGCGCTCATCGGGTGCCTTGGCCAGCGCCTTCTCGATGGCCGTCGAGACGTGTTGGGGTATGGCGGCACCAGCCGACGACAACGAGGGCGGCTGCTCGGAGACGTGACGGGCTGCCACCGCCTTGGCATTGGGCCCGGTAAACGGCGGCTCTCCGGACAGCATCTCATAAAGGACGCAGCCCAGGCTGTAGACATCGCTGCGCCCGTCCACCGTAGCGCCCCCAACCTGCTCCGGACTCATATACATCGGGGTGCCTATGGCCAGGCCGCTGGTGGTGAGCTCCTCACTCCCCGCCTCGGTGATGGCCTGGGCTATGCCGAAGTCGGCCACGACGGCATGGCCGGCTTCCAGCAGGATATTGCCCGGCTTGATATCGCGGTGGACGATGCCCCGGGTGTGGGCGTAGGCGAGGGCGTCAGCGACCTCGCAGGTGATTCGGACCGCCTCCGCCGCCGGAAGCTTGCCGTGGCGGCGCAGCCGCTCACGCAGCGACTCTCCCTCGATGAACGGCATGACATAGTAGAGCAGCTCGCCGGCTTCACCGGAATCGTGCAGCGGCAGGATATGAGGATGGGTGAGGTGGGCGGCGATCTCGATCTCCCGGAGAAACCGATCGCAGCCGAGCGAGGCGGAGATCTCAGGCCGGAGAATCTTGACTGCAACCTGGCGGCGATGCCTCAGGTCGGTGGCGAGGTACACCGTGGCCATGCCACCGCGTCCGAGCTCGCGCTCGATCGTGTAGCGTCCAGCCAGGACGGTGCCGGGACCTGCTAGCACCCCCTCCATACCCACCGCTTTCATCGGGTAGAAAGGCTAACATAGGGTCTGGGAACCCCACCGGCCAGCCGCTCCGCCACGAAGGCGAGTTGACCGGGTTACCCCAGGGGCTACGTTCTCCCCATGATTCTCCGCCTCTCTTCCCACCTCATTCTCGCCTGCCTGATGGTGGCATACCCTGCCGCGGCGCAGCAGGTTACGGTCGTGCGGGCGGCCCGCATGCTCGACGTGGTCAAGGGCGAGATGGTGCAGCCCGCCATCGTCGTCGTTGCCGATGGCAAGATTCAAAGCATAGGCTCGGCCGATGTTCCGGCCAACGCCCGGACCATCGACCTGGGTGATATGACCCTATTGCCGGGACTGATCGATGCCCACACCCATCTGACCTCTGACATATCGGGCGACTGGGTAACCCGCTCGGTCCGGGAGCTTCCAGCCGACGCG
>JBJMPK010000160.1:0-7350 GCA_045803245.1 Gemmatimonadales bacterium | reverse complement strand
GCCGCTCGGCGCAAATCCGTCCTGGCTACTTCGCCGGGATGGCTGCCGAATCGATCGTCTACGCGCTTCTTTTCGGCTTCGTAGTGGGCACGCTCACCGCCATGTTGCTTCCGGGTCTCTCCCTGGCGGGCGACTCAGCGCGGCTTGCCCTGGGACCTTCCGTCGGTTGGGGTCTCCCCACTCAGCTCATGATTTCGCTGGGCGCCGGCATCTACGAGGAGCTGCTCTTTCGCGTCCTCCTCGTCGGTGGACTCTTCTCGTTGGCAACAGTGGCCTTCGGCTGGGACGCAGTCCGGGCGAAGGTCTTCGCGGTGGGTATCGGGGCTTTCATCTTTTCTGCTTTTCACTACATCGGTCCCTACGGCGAGCCCTTGGCGCTCGGATCCTTCACCTTTCGGATGATCGCCGGGCTTCTGCTCAGTGTCCTCTACGTCCTGCGTGGCTTCGGCATCACGGCATGGACCCATGCGCTGTACGATGTATTTCTGGCGGTAGGCCGGTAGGTGAAGCTGCGGTAGGTGAAGCTGCGGTCGATGATGCGACGGAAGTAAAGAACCGGGACGAAAGCTCCTGTTTCCGCCTCTACCGCCTCGGTTCCTTCCGCCTCTGTTCTTACCGCCTTACCGCCTTACCGCCTGCCCTCACCGCATACACCGAATCCAGGACCTGCTTGAATACTGTTAACGGTAACGCGCCTTCCAGCAGTCCTCCCTCGATGTAAAAGGTCGGTGTGCTGCTTGCGCCGGACCGCGATGCGCCCTCGGCATCGGCTTTGACTGCCTGGAGCGTTTCCGGTGCTTCGAGGCAGGTCAGCATCGCCGGTTTTGAGAGGCCGGCCGAGTCGGCCAGCGACATGAAGAAAGGACCGGCCTCCTTCAGCGGGGCCCAGGTATCCTGGTGGTGGAACAGCAGGTCATGCATCCGCCAAAACCCTTTCTGTCTGGCGGCGCAGAGGGCGAGCTCAGCGGCGGCGGCCGCATGCGCATGAACGTCCGTGAGTGGAAAGTTGATGAAGACCCATCGCACCTTTCCCGTGGCGATATAGCTCCGCTCGATGGCCGGGAAAGTTTCCTGCGCGAACCTGCGGCAGTAGGGACACTGGAAGTCTGACATCTCATAGACGGTAACCGGCGCCGTGGGCGATCCCTTGCTCCGATTTGCCAGGGACACGGTCGCCGACTGGGCCGACGCGGGAAACGCCATCAAGGAAAGGACCAGAGTTGCGCCGAGCCGGGCTGTCAATCCCATCGTTGCTCCTAGTATCGGGGTCGCCGCCGGCCGGTGCGGCTGGAGAGCAGAACCGTGTCGCCTTGCACCGGCACATTCCAGTTCCACTCCGAGTTCGGGTCGCCGGTATCCCAGGCGTGGGCAAAGAGCCACCACTGGCCCGGCGAAAGCGAGAACCGGGCCCACCCCGTGGCGTCGGTCGTGTCGGTGGCGGGCTCCATTCCACGCGACTTTGAGAGATTCTCGACGATGCTGTCGTACCCCTGGTAGGTGCTATCTTCCCAGAGCCGAACGGCGGTTCGGAGGCTTTCGGTGCGGCTGATGAATTCGGAACGGGCCCGGCCCAGGACGATGCGGGCCCTTTCGCTTCGCGCTTCGAGTGCGGAGAGTGAGTCGGCAACCCGGCCATATCGGGCATGCAACGTCTGGTACTCCGGAGAAGCTGGTCGGGTCGAGTCGAGCGCGGCCCTGAGCCGGCCAAGCGTATCGGCCAGCTTCCCGGCGGCAAACACGGTATTGGTATAGGCAGTGAACGGGCCGCGAAAGCGGGCGAACTGTGAGTCCAGCTGCTCCGTAGGGGGGCGGTGTCTCGACGCGCGGGCCTCGAGAACGGTCCGTACGCTATCACGGTCGTAGGGGAGGGCGATCACGCCCACGCCGGAGGCAGGAGCCTCGAGAGAATCCGCGCCTGGAATGGAGACCCGAACCCAGACCTCGCGCTGGCCTTTGCAAGCGGTGACTCCGCACGCGAGTCCGACGCAGAGCAGTACCACCGGGGCGGAGGCCAGGAACGACGAGAGCAGTGAATCATTTGGCGGGAGACCGTTTGAGCCGGACACGAGCCAAAGCTACCGCGCTCCTCGCGTGGCTTCAACTGATTGTCGCCGCTGGAGCACCGTGTCTCGCCAAGGGGCTCGTTGCCCAGGAGCGGGGCGAGGACACGCTGATTCCGGCGCAGCCGGTCGGCTACGTGAACGATTTTGCCGCGGTCGTCGATGCGGCGTCCGCAGCCCGGATGGAAGACCTCATCAAGCGCTTGCGTGCGGCCACGGGCGCCGAGATCGCGGTGGTCACGCTGCCGTCGATCGGTGAGCGTGAGGCAAGTGACGTGGCACTCGCGATCGGTCGCAAGTGGAAGGTGGGGACCAAGGCGGACGTAGGTGATCCCCGCCGCAACGCCGGACTGGTACTGCTGCTGGTGCCACGGCGTCCGGGCGATCCCAATTCCGGCCAGATCCGGGTTGAGGTCGGTCAAGGCCTCGAAGGTATCGTCACCGATGCGGCCGCCGGCCGGGTGCGCGATTTGATGCGACCGGATCTGGCCCAAGAAAAATACGGACCCGGACTCCTGAACGGCGTCCGGGCCTTGTCGGGGATGATCGCCCGGGGGTACGGCGTTTCGGACACCACTCTCACGGCGTATCAGCCCGATCAGAATACCGGAGGCCGATCGCCGTCCGGGAACTCCCTCCTGCCGCTGCTGTTTTTCTTCCTGTTTCTGCTGCTCGTCTCCGGCGGATTCGGCGGCCGTCGCCGCCGCAGGAGCGGGATATATTGGGGTGGCCCGTGGATCGGCGGAGGCTGGGGCGGAGGTGGTGGCTTCGGGGGTGGTGGTGGCGGTGGGTTCGGTGGCTTTGGCGGCGGCGGCGGGTTCAGCGGCGGTGGAGCGGGGGGAAGATTTTGATGCGCGAATCAGTCGCTCGCGTGGTTGAGCCGTTCCTGGCCGGGGTCGACACCGTGGTGGGACCGGCATATAGCGCGGTGCTGTACGGATCGGCGGCACGAGGAGACTTCGTCCCGGGCCGGTCGAACATCAATCTCATGGTGGTGCTCGATCAGCTCACGCCGGCCACGCTCCGCTCTCTCAGCGGGGCGTTTACCGGCTGGCGGAAGGCCACGCACGAGCCGCCGCTGGTACTCAGCCGGGCGGAGTGGAGCCGGGCCTCGGATGCCTTCCCCATCGAGATTACGGATATGCGCACCGCGTATCAGGTCCTGCGCGGGGCCGATCCGATGCAGGAGGTCCGGGTCGATCCGGTCGATTTGCGGAAGGCCTTGGAGCGCGAGTTCCGGGGCAAGCTCCTTCGCCTGAGGCAGGGGTATGCCATTTACGCTCCCGATCCCGCGGCACTCGGGAAGCTGGGCCTTCACAGCGCCGCGACGATTCTGGTACTGCTGCGTGGGCTGCTGACGCTGATCGGGAAGACCGTCCCCTCCGATTCGCTCGAGCTTGCGGTGGCCGCCGCGGCCGCCGTCGGCTTCGAGGGCGAGCACTTGCTCTACGTGGTGCGGCACCGGGTCGATCGCGAGTGGCGCTGCGGCGCGCCCGAGTTTGAGAACTACATGAAAGCCGTAGAGGACACGGCCCGGTTCGTCGATCAACTTCAGCTCGGAGACCAGCAATGAAGCGCTCCTCCACGATCCGCGTCCCGCTCCTTGCGACCGCCATGCTGGTCGCCGGCTGCGGCTATAACACCATTCAGACCATGGACGAACGGGTCAACCAGGCGCAGGGCCAGATCCAGACCCAGCTCCAGCGTCGCTCCGATCTCATTCCCAATCTGGTGAATACCGTGAAGGGAATCACCAAGCAGGAGGACACGGTCTTTATCTCGATTGCCAACGCCAGGTCCCGGCTATCCGGGGCAGTCCAATCAGGCAACGTTCCTGAGATGGCCGCGGCCAACCAGCAGCTCAGCCAAGGGCTGGGACGGCTGCTCGCGATTTCGGAGAACTACCCCCAGCTCAGGTCGAGCGAAAACTTCCGCCAGCTGCAGGACCAGCTCGAGGGAACCGAGAATCGGATCGCCGTCGCCCGCCAGGACTACAATACGGCCGTGGGCGAATACAACGCCTATATCCGCCGGTTTCCCTACAACCTGACGGCCAAAGTGTTCGGAATGGGGAAGTCACGGGATTATTTCGAAGCGGCGGCCGGGGCTCAGGAAGCACCCAAGGTGACGTTTTAGGGGAAGCGGGGGAGCAGGGAAGCAGCAAAACCAAGCGGCCTTCCGTCAATATCGGAGGGCCGCTTTCGTTGCAGTTCCTTCCCCGCCTCCCCACTTCCTCGCTAATCCGTCACAACCCCCTCGGGCAACACATACTTGAGCGGATTCACCGGCCGGCCGTTGACGTGCACCTCGTAATGGAGGTGTGGTCCGGTAGCGAGCCCGGAGTTGCCCACCAGGGCTATCCGCTGGCCGCGCGACACACGCTGGCCGGTCTTGACCAGCAGCTTCGAGGCGTGGGCGAACTTGGTGACGATGCCGAAGCCGTGATCGATGACGATGGTGTTGCCGTAACCGGTCTCCCAGCCGGCATCGGTCACGACGCCCGCGGCCGGCGCTTCGATCGGGCTGCCCATGGGGGCCGACACGTCGATGCCTTCATGGGGGCGGGCCATGTGCAGAATAGGATGGGTCCGCATGGCCGAGAAGGCGCTGGAAAGCCATCCCTGGGTCGGCATGATTGATGGTGTGGCGGCGAGACGCGCGGTGTGAAGAGCCAGGCTGTCTGCGGCTTCCTTGAACGACGAGGCCAGCAGGTTGGCGCGGCGAATGAGCGCGCCGAGGTCTACCCGGATCTCCGCGGTGCGCCGGCTCGCTCCGGTAATCCCGGCCAGCTCGAACCCCGGTGAGGCTGGACCACCGATGCCGGCGGCCTGTACCTGGGGATCGATGGGCTCGAGGTTGGCCAGCACCCGGATGCGTGCGTCACGCTGCGAGATTCGAGTGAGCGTGTCAGCCAGGGTGGACAGCCGGCCGTTGAGCTCCCCGATTTCGCGGGTAAGCGAGACGTTTTCCTGTTGCAGTCTGGCAGCGTGGGATAAATCGGTGGTGTGAGATACGGTGGCATAACCAGCGGCGAGCGCCAGGACGACGATTCCTCCCACCGCGCCGGCCAGCAGTCGCAGCACGCCGTAGGAAACCTCGACGATGCGCGACGGCTCCGACCCGTGGGGCACGAAAACCAAAGTCCACCGGCGTTTAGCCATGGCCATACACCTCAAACAAAAACTGTGAAAAAGTTCCAGCGATCGATTCCTACAATTGGACCACCTTCCCGCCGTTCCGAGGCTGAGCCGCGTGACAAACGTCAAGCTAAGGTGGCCCAAACGGATGGCTATTGTCAAGAGGACGCGGGAGTGATAACTCTTTCACTGTCAAATAGTTTCGCTCAACGAAAGGGCTAACTACTAGACAGTCGCGGGCTTGGGAAAGAGCACCTCAGGTGTCCTCACGCGCCGATCTGCAATCTCTGGCTGCTCGGCAAAAGACCACGATGTCTTCGCGACTTCGCCATCCATCCCGAGCGTCTCCCACAAAGCCTGCGCCTTCCCGGGAATGAAGGGACTCACCATTACGGCCAATCGGACCAGCGCTCGAGCCAGGGCGCCCAGCGCCTCCTCCAGCTCCTTTTCCTTGCCGGCCTTGGCTAACGCCCACGGTGCAGTCTGTTGCACGTAAAGGTTGGCCGACCCTACGAGGGTCCATGCTGCTTCTAATGCACCACGCAGGTCGAGCGCGTCCATGGCAGTTGCATACCGGGCGAGAGCATCGCGGCCCGTGTGGTCTAGGGTGGTGCCTTCTCCGGAGGAGGGAACTGCTCCAGCTCGATAACGGACCAGCATCGTCAGCGAGCGCGAAGCCAGGTTGCCCAGGCCATCGGCGAGATCGGCGACATAGCGCTCATCGAACCGCTCCCAGGTGAAGTTGCCGTCGGCCTCGAATCCCACCTCCCGAAGGAGAAAGTACCGCAGAGCGTCGGCCCCGTGGCGGTCGATCGCCTCTTCCAGCGTTACCGCGGTGCCGGCCGTCTTGGACATCTTGGTTCCTTCCCACTGGACGTAGCCGTGGGCCCAAACCTTCGCCGGTAGATCGAGCTTCGCGGCCAACAGCATGGCCGGCCAGATGACGCAGTGAAACCGGGTGATGCCTTTGCCCACCACGTGAAGGTCGGCGGGCCACAGGCGCTGGTATCCGGGCTCGGGAAAGCCCGTGGCCGAGAGATAGTTGATGAGAGCGTCGAACCACACGTACACCGTCTGGTCCGGGTCGGCGGGGAAGGGAATACCCCACGGCTGCCGCAGGCGCGATACCGAGATGTCCTGGAGACCGCTCTCGAGCAGCCGGAGGACCTCGTTGCGCCGGATGGCCGGCTCCACTTTGAACCGCCCGGCGGTGATGAGCTCCCGCAGCCTGGTGCCGTAACGACTAAGTCTGAAGAAGTGATTCCGTTCGCGGGTGGGAATCAGCTCCAGCGTGGGGTGCTCGATACAGTGCCCGTTGACGATCTGGCTCTCCTGCTTGAACTCCTCGCATCCGGTGCAGTAGAGTCCCTCGTACTCCGCCACGTATAGATCGTCCGGGCTCGCCTGCTGGATCCGGAGCAACAGCTCGGTCACCGAGGCCGCGTGCCGCGGCTCGGTCGTGCGAATCCAATCGTCGTTGCTGCACTCGAGCCGCCGCCAGAACTCCTGAAACCGCTCCGCCATCCGGTCGACCCAAGCCTGGGGCGAGAGGCCTGCCTTGGCTGCCGCCTGGAGCACCGACTGGCTGTGCTCGTCCATACCCATGAGGAAATGAACCTGGTCTCCCCGTAGCCGCCGGTACCGCGCGATCGCGTCGGCGCCGACCTTCTCCAGGGCGTGGCCGAGATGGGGGTCGCCGTTGGAGTAGTCGATGGCGGTTGTGAGGTAGAACTTGGCCACGCGTCAGGCTCCTCTAAGAACTGGAACTCCAGACCACGGGTGAACACGGATCGACCGCACGGATTCCTCCTTGGGCTCGAAAAGCTCCCTTCGACGCGGGAGACAAAGAAACTAGTATCAAGAGCACACCGGCTGGGTTCTTGATCTGGAGCATTCCGCACTCATAGATCCTGAGGATCTACCTCAACTGGTGTGCTGTTGACTACCCGGCAGGAAGCCGGAGTGGCGACCTGAGGCTTTCGCCTTACACGAGCAATCCGTGCGGTTGATCCGTGTTCATCCGTGGCTGCTTTTCAATGCAGCTTCCTGCTCGGATGTTCGTGGTAGGAAAAGTAACGGGGGAAGGCTCGACCTCAGTTCGCGATGTCCGGGCCGTCACCGCGGCGGCCGCGGGAACGGCGGCTGGGCCGACT
>JBJMPK010000159.1:0-8444 GCA_045803245.1 Gemmatimonadales bacterium | reverse complement strand
TCAGCCCTTCTCGCTGACCCATATCCCTGCGCTTTCCTCAGCTGGCAGTATGATGCCAAGTATTTGGGTCAGCGGGATGTCCAGGAGGCAATGACGTCGTTGGCCCAGAAAGCCCGTGAGCATCCCGCGAAATCCTGTCGGGGCGCTGCAGCCGGAGGAGAAACGCCCCCGGTCACTCCTCCACCGCCACCCCCGCCACTGCCGGTTCCCCCCCAGGCTGGGTTCATCGCACCGGACTGCACGGCTGGGACTGTATGTCAGTTTAGCGATGGAAGTACGGACGCTGACGGAACCATCGCGAGTCGGACTTGGAATTTCGGTGACCAGGGCACGGCTACCGATCCGAACCCGGCCCATACTTACGCCTCGGCCGGCACCTACACCATCACGCTGAGCGTCACCGACGACGACGGCGGGACATCGACTGTCTCTGCCAGTCTGACTGTCGCGGCAGCGCCCCTGCCCAACCAATCGCCCACCGCCGCGTTTACGGCACCAAGCTGCACTGCCAGCCTGCCATGCCGGTTCACTGATGGTAGTGCGGACAGCGACGGAAGTATTGTCAGTCGCAGCTGGATTTTCGGGCCCGGAGCCAGCTCGAGCGAGACCAACCCATCGAGCGTGTTTGCGGCCGCTGGTACTTATCTCGTCACGCTGATCGTCACCGACGACCAGGGCGCATCGAGCTCGATCGCACAAAACGTTGTCGTGGCTGCGGCTCCGCTCCCGGTTATCAAGGCACCGGTCCTGTCTCTCAGGCTGATCGCAAAGGCGGGCCGGGAGTACGTCAGGCTCACCTGGACCGGGGCGAGCGGGGCAACGGTTGATCTCTATAAGAATGAGCGGCGGGAGAAGGTGGTGAACGACGGCGTGGTCACCCGGGCTCCCATATCGGCGGGACCGACTACATATAGTTACAGGATTTGTGAGGCCGGAAGCACCAACTGCTCGAATACGACAACCGTGACTCTCAGCTCCCCGACGATCAGTCTGCAAGTCACGGGATCGTCAGGGGATCGCCGCCAGCGAGCTACGTTGGCATGGGCAAACGCAACGGGATCGAAGGTCGACGTCTATCGAAACGGCACATTGCTCAAGACGACCAGGAACGACGGCCAGTTCTTCGATTCCCAGGAGAGGCGGGGCCCAGCAACCGACTCGTACAAGGTATGTCAGGCTGCAACGGCAACCTGCTCGAACGCGGTAACCGTGATCTTTCGGTAGGAAGTGGGGAAAAGTGAGCACCGGCCCCGGGCGAACGCCCGGGGCTGTTGTTTTTCCGGTACTGGATTCGTGGTTGCGACGGCCCCAGGGGCGGGTGTAGAATCCGCTCTTAACTCTCTTTGGGCGATTAGCTCAGCTGGTTAGAGCGCGCGCCTCACATGCGCGAGGTCGGGGGTTCGAGCCCCTCATCGCCCATCGCAGTGCCTTCCCGGGTTTCAGCCCCTTTGATCCCCCCGTGCCAAGTTGGCCCACTCCAACCCCTTGCCGAGTTGGCAAATTGGGAAAACATTTGCTGGGTTTTGAACATGGACTTGAATTTGAGGTTCGAAGAGCTTTCTCAAGTATTGACGAGCGAGGATCCTACCTCGTGTGACCTGCTGAGCTACGCAGCCGGCAGGGGGCACAGGGAATTCCCCTGTCTTTCCCGGGTGGATAACCCTTCGAGCTGTATCCCGGCACTCGACTTCTCCCCCTGGCTGGCCGAGCGGGTTCGCCGCTACGACGTCCAGGCGTTGGGCGAGTATCTCTGGCGGGTGCGGCGTGCCAATCCTGGTATCGGGGGCAGCGGCGATCAGGTCCACCAGAGATACGTCGATCTGGCCCGCTCCATCATGGCAGTTCCCCTCGACCGCTATCTGGCCCTGGGCACCGACGAGGCCTATACCGACCTTCGGGTAGCCCTGATCATGCTGGCGGCCCACGAGAGCTTCTCCGGCTTCATCATGGCCGGCGAGGCGGCCGATTTCATGTCGGCAGTCATGGCTCCTTACAGCTTCTCACTGGTGGACGGCCAGGAGCTGCTACACCAGCGTAATGCGTTCGTTCTCGAGATGTCCCGGGGGATGGACTACTGGGCCCTCTGGAGTCCGATCTCTATAGATGCTATCCGCTCACCCATTCCACCCCTCGACACTAGCTTCCAGCTACTTCTCGGTACTCTCGCCGGGCTTCCGCTGGGCGCCCGGGCTCATGCGGTGGACGCCCTGCGGCACTTGAGCGTGGACCCCAGGACTCCAAGGTCCCTGGCCAGTCTGTGCCGGTACGAAACCCGGCGGCATGGCGTCGATTGCGCGGAGTCATCCCGGTTAATCATAGAGAGCGGGCTGGTGAATCCGGCGTCCGACATGGCCGCGTGGCTCGAGGGTTGGACTCGGCGGGATCTCCTGAAGTTCCTGGGAGAGGCTGGATATCGTGCGCCCAAGTCTTGGAACAAGGAGCGCCTCGCGGTTGTAGCCATGACCCACCGGGCCGAACAGGTGCGGGAGAAGATGGCGGCATCCGGAGCGGTGGAGTTGGCGGAAGCCTATGCGGAGGCAGCCCACCGGCTCAGGGGCTATCTGGAAGATGTGAAGGAATCCTGGAGAATTTGGCTCGGTTTTGGGGTGGGGGTCGAAGGCGCCTAGATCAGTCCTCCTCTTCTCAGCTTGCCGATCTGGTCATACCGTTCTTCATGTGCCGCCAGCACTTCCTCCGGCGATACCGTGGCCACGCCGGCCTTTCCCACCTCCACTCCCGCCGCATAGTTCGCCAGCTGGGCCGCCTCCCCAACCGAAGCCCCCGCCGCGAGGGCGGCTCCCAGCCACGCGGTCACCGTGTCACCCGCACCTGAGACATCGTAGATCTGTCGCGCAATGCTCGGGATCTGGGTCAGGGTCCGGTCTTTCGTCACGAGCACCATCCCCTCGGCGCCGAGTGTCACCAGCAGGTTGTCTACCTTAAGCCGGGTGAGCACCTCGGGGAGCGCACCGCCGTCCTGGAGGTCCACGGCCGCGCCCAAGGCGGATTCCAGCTCTCTTCGATTGGGCTTGAACACGGTGGCCCCGGCATACTCGAAAAACTGCCGGAACTTCGGATCGACGACGACCGGGATGCCGCGCCGCTTGGCTATTTCCATGACCGCGAGGATGAGGGGCGGCGGCAGAGCGCCCTTGTTGTAATCTTCGAGCAGGAGCGCATCCGCATCGGCCAGCGCCTCGCGGGCGACTGCGATCACGCGTTTGAGGTCGGAGCCCTGGAGCAGGGTCTCGACCTCGACATCGATCCGGACGATCTGCTGCGACCGGGCCATGATCCGGGTCTTGGAGGTGGTGGGCCGGCCGGCAACAGTAACCACGTGGCGGTCGTCGAGCCGGGCCACTGCGAGCTCCTGCCGGATGGCTTCGCCGTCCCCATCATCGCCCACCACACCGACGAGAAGGCACCTGGCCCCCAGCGCGATCACATTGGCGGCTACGTTTGCCGCACCCCCGAGCGCGGCCTGGCGCTCCCGCACCGTCACCACCGGTACCGGAGCCTCCGGAGACAGCCGTTCCGTGTCGCCGATGAGATATCGGTCCAGCATGATGTCGCCGACCACAACTACCCGGCTGCTCGTCATCCGCTGAATCAGGTGGAGCACGCGATCCCGCGTGAGTGGTTGGGCCGCTGGGTTCATCGCAGCACTCCCTGCCGGCGGAGGCCCAGACTGGCCTGAATCCGACCCTCGAAGCGGTTCACGGTTTGCCCCTCCTGGTGTTGCCAGTTCACGATGTGGTGCAAGCCGGCGTTGGCCAGCAGGTCGAACGGGCCCTGGCGTCCCTCGATGCCCAGTCCCAGCCGATAGGTACGCTCGACCACACCGATGAAGATCTGGGGCGTCTGTCCGGCTTCGGCCGGAGTGGCCGGGAACGGAGCGCCGATGGATCCCTCGCCCTGGCGCAGGAGCGTGAGATCGGGGCTGATGAGCCATCGTTCCCGAAACGGGAGCGACACGATCAAAGTGAGCTGGTCCATATCCGAAAAGTTCCGTCCCAGACCAACTCCGTTATCAGTGAAGTTCTCGAATCGGTTGAAGGTGCGAAAGGCGAGGCTGGACGCCTGGGTGTAGAAGGCGCGCCAGCCGAGGGTCGGGCCCAGGGGACCAAAGGCGGCAAGCGTGAGGGCCCAACGATCCGGCAGGCGGCCCGGGCCACCCCGGTTCTGATACTGAAAGTCGTCCACTGCCAACTGGGCTTGGATGGTGGCCCGCCGGAACAGTCGCCAGCTCACATCGGCCCCCAGCAGGACGTTGCCCTTGTCGCCTAGCCCGATGGTGTTGGCCAGATAGCTGAAGGAGAGCGGGTTGCGATAACGCGTCTCGAAGTTGCGATCGGCCCCGGCTATCACGACTCCCTCCCACAGGCCGAGCACCAGCCGCCGGGAGGGCTGGGCATGCAGCCGGTGAACGAAGTAGTAGCGGTGCACGGTGCGGCCGAGGCTGTCGATCTCATCCTGAAGGTCGGTCGCGAAGGCGGACAACCGTAGGCCCGGCGTCCCAATATCGAAGGCCAGACCCTGCCGCTCGTAGGCATAGTTGCTCAGAGGAATGCCGGGCAGTCCCACCGGCCCCCAGTTACGGTCCATCTGCCCGTAAAAGATGTTGCCGTACTTGAACTGCGCGCTGATGTAGGCATCCGCGATTCGGCCGGTGAACTTGAGATCAGGTCGGCCGCGCCAGTCGGGGTCGTCCACCAGCCTCGGCTCGGCGAGCGGACGAGTGACCAGCACGACATTGCCGAAGGCTGCCGAGCCGGCCAGCTCAGCATAGGGCCTGGTTCGGCCGGCACCGGCGGGATGGAGCGGATCGCGCCGGCCATGCGTGTATGCCTGCCCGCCCGCGCGGCCCTGAAGCGACCACGCATTCCCAGGTGGATCCTCGAAGTAGCGCCGCAGCTCTGCGATCCGTGACGCGCTCGGGCTGCCCGAGCTGTCCGCCGCGGCGAGTACCCGGACAGCATCGGACCGCCGGAAGGGACGGATGAATGGGGATGGATCCTCCACGTCACCCCGGCCGATGAGATGCTCGAGCAGAGGGAGGCGGGGGTCATCGAGCGGGATGTACGGGGAAGCTTGAGCGTACGCCAGCTCGGGGGCGAGCACACCGGCCAGGGCCGCCGCGAGAACGAGAGCGCGCATTCGAGCCGGCATCGCGGCGAAACCTACAGGCGCGGGGGGAATATTGAAGGGGCTTTCCGCCCCCTCCCTTCCGGCGCGCATGCAATGCGCCCCTACTATCTTGGTGCGCTCGGGCGCTACCGGCCGCGCCGATTCGATCCCGGTTTCCGTTACCGCGTGGAATATGATGACGTCGAAACAGGACAGCCTCGATCCGCAAACTCGTGACCTCGTGCGGTTCGCCGCGGCCATTGCCCAGGGGTACGAGCCCGAGCTTCGAGAGCGGGCGGGAGTCTTGCGTCTCTCCCAGGTTCCCGCGCCGTGGATCGAGGAGCTGCTCCTCCAGAGCGTACTGATGGTGGGATATCCTCGCGCGTTGGTAGCCTTCACCATCTGGCGCCGGCTTGCGGGGGTCAATGCCCCCGGCACTGACATCGATCAGGATTACGGCCGGGCCTCCGAGTGGACCCGACAAGGGGAGGAGCTGTGCGGGGTGGTGTACGGTGATAATTACACGAAACTGCGCCAGAGTGTGCGGGCTCTGCATCCGGCCCTGGACAACTGGATGATCACGGAGGGATATGGGCGTACCCTGGCTCGCCCCGGCCTCGATCTCCGCCGGCGCGAGCTCTGCATCGTGGCCCAGACGGCAGTGCTGGAGACTCCTCGTCAGCTCCACTCGCATCTTCGCGGCGCGCTCAATGCAGGGGCCACATTCGGCCAGATCGAAGGAACGCTGTCCATCGTCAACCCACTGCTCTCCTTCGATCAATGGAAGAAGGTCAAGGAGCTGTGGCGTACGGTGCGCCAGGGATGGTCGCCGGGGAACTGATGCTGATCGATCGCGCTGTGGTGCGGGTAGTCGCCGGAACCGGTGGGTCGGGGGCCAGCTCGTTCGCCCGGTTCAAGTACAACCCCAAGGGCGGGCCTGATGGGGGAGACGGAGGCCATGGCGGCAGCGTGTACCTGCGGGCCGATCCCAACCTCGCCACCCTGCTCGATTACCGGTACCGGACGTTGTGGCAGGCAGACCGGGGTGAGCACGGAAGGGGCAAGACCCAAACCGGCGCGTCGGCTCAAGATCTCTATCTCCCCATTCCACCGGGGACCGTCATTCGGGACGCCACCTCGGGTCAGTTGATCGGAGAAGTACTCGAAGCGGGAGACACGCTCCGGGTGGCAAAGGGAGGGAGAGGTGGCCGGGGCAACGCCCGATTCGCCACTTCCACCCATCAGGCCCCGCGCGAATGGGAGCCGGGCGAGGAGGGAGAAGACCGGCAGATCGAGTTGATTCTCAAGCTGATCGCCGATGTCGGATTGGTGGGAGAGCCCAACGCCGGCAAGAGCACCCTGCTCTCGGTGGTTTCCGCCGCCCGGCCCAAGATCGCGGACTATCCGTTCACCACCCTCGAGCCTAATCTGGGAGTCGTGGGACTGTCCGGACACCGCACCTTCGTCATGGCCGATATTCCGGGGATCATCGAAGGAGCGCACCAGGGCAAGGGACTCGGCACCCGCTTCCTACAGCACGTGGAGCGCACCAGGGTCCTGGCCTTTCTCGTTCCCCTGGACGCAGAAGATCTCCAGGCCACCTATGAGCGTCTCCGAAATGAAGTTCGCCTGCATAGTCCGGCTCTCGCGGAGAAGCAGCATGTCCTGCTGCTCACCAAGCGGGATCTCCAGCCCTCGGGAAGTCCGCTGCCTCGGATCCAGGCACCAGACTCGAGCGGCATTCTGGCCGTCTCGAGCGCCAGTGGAGAAGGCATCGAGGAGCTGAAAGAGTTTCTGTGGAAGCTCGTTGGCCAGGCCAAGACCGAGCCGGTCGAGACCGTCGAGGATCGCTAAGTGGATGAGGAGCGGATCGCGTATCTGGCGCTGACGCAGGTGCCCGGCATGGGCCCCGCGCGGCTCAAGACTGTGCTCACTGCCTGCAAGACCGCACTCGGCGCCCATTCGGCGCCGTTTGCATTTTTATGCGCCGTGCCTGGACTCTCTCGTGCCCTGGCCACAGCGCTCAAGGCAACGCCTTTGGAGTTCGGCCGAAAGACCGCCGAGGCCGCGGCGGCGCTGGGCGCGGAGATATTGATTCCTGAGGATGCCGGCTACCCGGCACTGCTCCGGCACATCGCCGACCCGCCTCCGGTGCTTTTCACTTTGGGGAATGCCGAACTCTTGTCCCGGCCCGCTGCGGCGATCGTCGGTAGTCGAGACCACTCCAACTATGGGGCGCAGGTCGCCCGAATGCTGGGAGCAAAGGCTGCGGAAGCGGGGGTGGTCGTCGTCAGCGGGATGGCCCGGGGGCTGGATGCGGTGGCCCACACCGCTGCACTCGCCTCTGGCGGCTCGACCATTGGTGTGCTGGGGAACGGACTGGGAGTCATTTATCCGGCCGCGAATCGAACGTTGTACGAGCAAGTGATTCGAGAAGGCTTGCTGGTCACCGAATTTCCGCCCGGTGAACGCCCTAGTGTCGGCAGCTTTCCCCGCCGGAACCGATTGATCAGTGGGCTTGCCCGGGTGACCGTCGTAGTAGAAGCAGCCGCCGGATCAGGGGCCCTCATCACCGCGGGATTCGGGCTGGAGCAGGGCAGGGAGGTTATGGCTGTTCCGGGAAATATTACCAGTGCCGTTTCGGTGGGCACCAACCGTCTCATCCGAGACGGTGCAGCGCCGGTCCTGGACGCATCCGACCTGCTGGAGCACTTCGCCGAGTTGCTTGGGTCAGCCCCGAAGGCCGCCGTTGCACCAGACGTCCGACAACCGTTGCCGGCAACGCTGTCGTCCGAGGAGCGTGCCCTCGCCGAGCTGTTTGGCGAGCAGCCGCTTCATCCCGATGAGCTGGCCGATCGGCTGGAGCAGCCGGTGGGTCAAGTGTTGGGCTTGCTCTGTGGGCTGGAGATTGCCGGTGTGGTTGAGCAGGCACCGGGCAGACTATTCAGACGAGTCTAGGAAGTCTTAGGGATGATCTCCCAAGCTCGGTGGATCGGGTGGGCGAACCCCTTTCGGGCGCTGCCGTGCGCTGCGCCCAGTGAAAATCCCGCAGAGTGGCCGCCGCGCACTGACGCGCCATCCAGGTTTCGCCATCCCGCGATTCGGCGCTGTAACTTCTGTTTCGGGACGGCGAACCCTTTCGGGCGCTGCCGTGCGCTGCGCCCAGTGAAAATCCCGCAGAGACGCCGACGCGCACTGACGCACCCTCCAGGATTCTCCATCCCACAATTCAGCGCTGTAAACTAGGGACCTATCGGCATCGGAACTTCGCCGGAGACAAGCGTCTAAATTAAAGTGTGCACGTCTACATCCACGTT
>JBJMPK010000158.1:0-4058 GCA_045803245.1 Gemmatimonadales bacterium | reverse complement strand
TAGCTGAGTGCCCGGAGGAACCGGGCCTCGGCCCGGAACACCTTGACGGCCGCCTGGAGCTCGGGCGAGACGTTCCGCTCAGTCAGCTTGGCATCGGTGGTCTGTCGCAGGAATTCGTTCGCCTGGCTGACCTGGAACGCGATCCGGTAATACATGGCAACGACGAACGAATTGGATGAAGCCCAGAGCTGGGTATTCATCTCCGGCAGTCCGACGTCGCCCCAGGCGATTACCGCCTCGTCGGTCGGCAGCTCCTCCGCCTCCCAGTAGAGACGCAGGTATTGGGAGAACCCCTCGTCGATGCCCTTGATATCTCCGTTCCCGGCCGGTCCCTGCTGCCCGCTGACGGCGAGTCCGGCATAGATCTTGGCCAGGAAGGCCCGGTACGAGCTGGGGTCGTTGAAGTAATTGGTGTCGCTGATCGTGGTAATCGGCAGCTCGGTGGTATCAGTGCAGCCTCCCGCCCCCAGCATCAGGAACGTGGCGGCGATAAGCGCACGACGCGGATTGCGGTTCATGGCTCGGTCCCTTCTCGGGGTGTGTGCGTCCGTGGTCATGGCTTACAGCCTGAAGCTCAGGCCGGCGCTGAACGTGCGCGACCGGGGGTAAATGTTGTTGTCGATGCCGTTCACCGACGAGGTCGTCTCCGGGTTGAGCGGGGTGACGTTCGCGCTCGGATCCACCCCGCTATAGCCCGTGATGGTGAAGAGGTTCTGCACCGTCCCAAAGGCCCGGGCCGACTGGCCCCTCAGGTTGAAGGTGTAGCCCACCGTCATGTTGTCGAGCCTGAGGAAGGACGCCTTCTCCACGTAGAAATCCGATTGTAGCTGCTGGGTGGCGAACTGCGTCTCCAGCACGGAGGTGTGCAGGTTATAGGGCGACCCCTGCGAGAGCTCCCGATAGTCGCCGCTGGCCGAGGCCACGTTGTTGTAGATGTAGTTGCCCAGATAGGACCGAAGGGTGAAGCCGAAATCGAATTTGCCCCAGGCGAGGTAGGACGAGTGGCCCAGAATCCACTTCGGCGCGGGGTCGTGAAACGGCCGGAGATCGCTCTGATTGATAATCCCGTCCCCGTTCTGATCGACGTACAGATCCTGCTCGTTGATGGTGCCGTTGGGGAGGCCGTTCACCCGGTCTCCGTTTACGTCCCGGTAGATCGGCTTCCCGTTCTCCCGAATGTGCTCGTAAACGTAGAACGAGTTCACCGGCACGCCGGGAGTAAGGACCTGGATCTTGGTGCCCACCCCGCCGGAAACATCGCCGGTCAGAATCTTGAGTCCGGAGCCGCCGAACGGGGTGATGGTCCGGAGGTTGTTCTTGTTGCGGGCCGCGGTGAAGTCGGCTTGCCAGCTCAGGCCCCGCTCACCGCCCTGGAGCAGGCGCGCACTCAGGCTGACCTCGACGCCGTAGTTCCGCATGCTGCCGATGTTGGTGGTGACGAAATTCGACAGGTTGGTGAACGCGGCGACGGGGACGGTGAAGAGCAGGTCGCTGGTGAGCTTGTTGTAGTAGTCGATCGCCCCGGTCACCCGTTGGTTGGCAAACCCGAAGTCGAGGCCGACATTGAAGGCCTTGGTCTGCTCCCACTTGATCTTCGGATCCACCGCGCTGGGACGGCTGGTGGTAACGATGGTATCGCCGAACTGATAGGTGGTCAGTGCATCGCCCAGCTGATAGGAGGAGTACTGGAGGTAATTCCCGAACGACTGATTGCCGGTCTTGGCCCAGGAGCCCCGGAGCTTGAGGTCGGACAGTCCCTTGATCCCTCTGAAGAACGGCTCCTGTGACAAGCGCCATGCGACCGATACGGATGGGAAGGTGCCGTAATCGTTGGTCGATCCGAACCGCGACGAGCCGTCGCGACGCAGGCTCGCCGAGACGATATAGCGATCGTTGATGTTGTAGTTGGCCCGGCCGAAGAAGGAGATCAGCTTGCTCTCCTGTTCGAATCGGACGTCCTTCACCGTCAACGCTTGAACGATGCTGTCATTGCCAAAGGCATCGGTGGAGAGGCCATCCCCCTCATAGAAGACCGAATCGGTATGGGTCTTGGTCCAGGAGTAACCGCCGGTCAGGTCGAGGGTGCCCGGACCCAGCGGCCGGGGTGTGGTGTAGCTGAGATAGGTCTCGAGCACCGAGCTCGTCTGAGTCGGATTGTACCGTGTCTGCTGGCCGCCTCTGCCGGTCACGATCTCCCGGTGGAGGGTGCTCGGGGTGAAATTCTTCCGTTTGCTATCGCTCGCGTCGAAGCCGAGAGTGAGGTTGGCCCGGAGCCCGTCGATCCACGGCAGCCGGTACTCGGTCTGCATGTTGCCGACGGCGCGATAGGTCTCGGCCTTTTCCTCGGCAAGATTGAGGATCGCCACCGGATTGTCGGCCGAGGTCAGGTTGCTGTCCGGCCAGTCGTAGAAGCCCGTCGGCTGGCTGGGATCCAGGATCGGCTGCGTCGGGCCATACTGCGCCGTATTGGAGAGCACCCCCAGCGGAGTGAATCGGTCGGCTGCGCGCGAGCCCCTCAGGCTGACCCGGAGGTTGAGGCGATCGTTGGCGAGCCGCTGGTTGTAGTTCGCTCCCAGGCCGATGCGCTGGGTGCTGTTGCTCTGGATGATGCCCTTCTGGTCCAGGAAGTTGAGCGAGAAGCGATAGTCCATGGCCCGCCCGCCGCCCGACACCGCGACGTTGTGCTCCTGGCCGAATCCGGTCCGGTCGATGGCGCCGAACCAGTCGGTATTCGCGTTCTGTAGCTGGGGTGCGTTGGTGGGAGCGAATTGGTCGACAGCCGAGCGGAACTGGGCTGCGTTGAGCATCGACGGCAACCGGGTGACGCTGGAAACCGACGCCGAGCCGGTGTACTCGAACTTCGGTTTCTGGCCTGCCTCGCCTCGCTTGGTGGTAATAAGGATGACGCCGTTGGCGGCGTTGGTGCCGTAGATGGCCGCCGCACCGGCGTCCCGCAGCACCGTGATGCTGGCGATGTCGTCGGGGTTGAGGAAGTTGAGCGGGTCGCGCCCGGAGGTCACGCCGCCGCCGGCGTCGGTCCCCAGCGGCTGCCCGTCGATGACGTAGAGGGGCTCGTTGCTGGCATTGGTCGAGGTTCCCCCGCGAATCCGAATGGAGGTTTTCCCGCCCGGCTCGGTGTTCTCGACCACCTGGACGCCGGCCACCTTGTTCTGGATCAGCTCGGTGGGAGTGACGACGCGTCCGGTGTTGAACTCTTCCGAGGTCACGTTGGTCACTGCGCCGGTGACGTTGCCCTGGCGCTGCTCGCCGTAGCCCACCACCACCAGTTCGGCCAGGTTGACCGCCTGAGGCGCCAGGCCCACATCCGCGTCGAGGATTTCGCCGGCCGAGACCGTGACGGCTCGGGCCGCCGGCGCGTAGCCGATCATCGTGACCCTGAGGCTGTCGGTTCCGGCGGGTACATCGGCGAGGAGGTAGCCGCCGCCCGCCCGGGTCTGGGTATTGTGGCTCCCAATCCTGACCATGGCCCCCGCGATCGGTTGCTGGGTGGCCTCGTCGGTCACGCGACCGCGGATCGAGCCGGTGGGTTCCTGCGCGCGCAGTGGCGTCAGCGAAGCGGCCGCCAGGAGCAGGCCGATGCTATAGCGTAGCCCTCTCATGTTGCGTGACGTCCTTTCAGATGACCACGAAGAAGAGGTCCTTCATACAGAAAAGCTCCGCCCACAGGGGTCGGAGCCGTGATGAGCCGGGGCGCAGGAGACTGGTCCTGCCCGACCCCAGCCGGGATGGAGCGGCGCACACCCTGGTCGGAGGTCATTCCTCCGGGGGCCTACGATGCATTGTCCACCGGAATGCTTTAAAGGAAGTGCAGGTACTGGAAGTCAGCGGGCCTGCCGCCCGCGTTATTCACGAATATTCAGCCGAAATCGGGGCCGTCAAGGGGGCGGGCGGACGGGGGGGACAGGCGGACAGTCGGACAGGCGGTAAGACGGTCAGACGATCAGACGGTCAGTGTCATTGCGAGGCGGTGTAACCGCCGAAGCAATCCCGCCGTTTTCAGGCAGAGACTTGTGAAGGACTCCTCATCCCGAGCGAAG
>JBJMPK010000157.1:0-13911 GCA_045803245.1 Gemmatimonadales bacterium | reverse complement strand
GGCGTGACTACGGCACCGCCGTCATGTACCGTCCCGGGAAGGTCCTCATAGCCGGTGGCAGCGATCCGCCGGATGGTGCTCCCACCCCGACGGCCGAGACCATCGACCTCAACCAGCCGTCGCCGTCGTGGCGGTACACCGAGCCGATGAGATATCCACGGCGGCAGTTGAACGCGACGCTGCTGCCCGATGGACAGGTGGTGGCTACGGGGGGGACGAGCTCGCCCGGGTTCAGCGACCCTGCCGGCTCGGTGCACGCCGCCGAGATGTGGGATCCAGCCAACGGCGTGTGGACGCTTCTGGCGAGCAACCGGATAAACCGGGTCTACCATTCGACCACTCTGCTGCTCCCGGATGGCCGCCTGCTGCACACCGGCAGCGGTGATGGACCGGGTCTGCCGCGAGAGCTCAACGCCGAGCTCTTTTCGCCGCCGTACCTGTTCCGAGGTAGCCGTCCCACCGTGTCGGATGCACCCGAAAGCGTCAGCTACGGGGAACATTTTCTTGTTGCTACACCCGATGCGGGGGCCATTGTTCGGGTTACGCTGGTCCGACTCGCATCGGTTACCCACGCCTTCGACCAGAGCCAGCGATTTCTCGAGGTCACCTTTCGCCGGTCGGCGGGGGGCATCACGGCCGTTGCCCCGGCCTCGGGTGCCCTGGCACCTCCGGGTCCTTACCTGATGTTCCTCCTCAACGGGGCCGGGGTACCCTCGCTGGCGAGTATTTTGCGTCTGAGCTGACCCCGTAACGACTTAGGCCGCTATGTCGCAACTCACAGCGGCCGCCACTCGGCCGGGATTAGGCTTTCAGCTCTCCTTAAAACCAATAGGGAATGTACCGAGCAGGCTTGCTAGCGGTTCTTGGCTTGGGTTCGTTGCTGTTCACTAGCGCCTGTACCGACAGCACGCAGTCTCCACCGGGGCGCCCGGATACCCCAGGACCCAGCGGATCCGGTGGCAGTACCCTGAATCCGCTGGACCTCGTTTATGTATGCGGTAACAAGTTCCTGGCGACCAACGGTACGCCGGCAGCCGCCCATCTCACCTACCGGGTGGTAGGGTCGGATGAGACTGGCAGCCTCACTCTGCGCCCGGGCCCGGGCCAGGATCCTGGATACAGTGAGACCGAGCTGGAAACCGCCTCCACTGGAGTGGTGGAGCTGTACGATCATGATGTGCGGGTCGCCCGCCGGTCTAATGAGGCCTTGCCCTGCGGGACGACTCCGGCCTTTGCCGCATCGGTCGCCGCTACGGGCATTGAATCCTCCGTCGGTAAGTGGAGTGACCCTTTCCCCTGGCCGATCATCGCGCTTCACATCCATCTGCTCCGAAACGGGAAGGTACTGAGCTGGGGGAAGTTCAGCGATCCATACATCTGGGACCCTGTCAGCAAGGCTTTTACCGCTGTACCGGCTCCCGCCTGGGTGTTCTGCAGCGGCCACTCATTTCTTCCCGACGGACAGCTGCTGGTGAGCGGCGGTCACATCAGTGATGATCACGGCCTGGCGGTTACCAACCTCTTCGACCCCGGCACGATGTCATGGTCGACCGGCGCGCCCATGAGCAGAGGCCGCTGGTATCCGACGACGACGACCCTCACCGACGGTGAGGTGGTAACCATCGCCGGTCGCGACGAGTCGGCCAGGAACGTACAGATCCCGGAGGTGTGGACCGGCTCGACCTGGCGGCCTCTTACCGGCGCCGTGCACGCGTTTCCCTACTACCCCCGAAGTTTCCTGGCGCCCAACGGCAATGTGTTCTACGCGGGGGAGCTCCGCGGGACTTACTACCTCTCGACCGCCGGTCCCGGCTCCTGGACCTGGGTCGGCTCCCGAAAATATGGGGTCCGCGACTACGGATCGGCGGTGATGTACCGGCCCGGCAAAATTCTCTACGCCGGCGGCGGACGGACCACGGCCACCGCTGAGACGATCGATCTCAACCAGCCCAATCCGGTGTGGCAATGGACCGGCTCCATGGCGTATGCTCGCCGGCATCTGAACGCCACGATTCTCCCCACCGGCCAGGTCCTGGTGACCGGCGGAACCAGCGGCACGGGATTCAGCGACGAGGCGGACGCGGTCCACGCGGCGGAGCTGTGGGATCCGGATACCGGCCAATGGACGACGCTGGCCAGCAACTCGGTCATTCGAGTGTACCACTCCACCTCGTTGCTGCTGAAGGATGGCCGCGTCCTGCACACCGGCAGCGGCGACGCCGCGGGCAACGCCAATCACTACGATGCGGAGATTTTCTCTCCTCCCTACCTTTTCAAGGGACCCCGGCCGAACATTTCCAGCGGGCCGTCTACAGTCAACTATGGCGAGCCCTTCCTTATAGGAACCGCGGCTCCCGACGCGATCACCCGGGTAACCTTCATTCGGTTGGGCTCGGTGACGCACGCGTTCGACATGAACCAACGCTTCAACGAGTTGTCCTTCGCGCCCGCGACTGGAGGAGTGATGGTCACCGCGCCGACGGATCGCGCGCAAGCGCCTCCGGGTCATTACCTGCTGTTCATTCTGAATGGAAACGGAGTGCCGTCGGTGGCCCGGATCATCAAGCTGATCTGAGCGCGCTGGCCGACTCCGGCCCCGGCGCCATAGTCCCCATCGTCTCCACCGGCGTCAGCGTGCCGTGCTTTCGGCCCAGCGTCATGGTGGCATCTTCCCGGTCGCGGGCGCTGCGATACACCGCGAACAGCGTCGATCCCGACCCACTCATGCGGCATACCAGGGGCCGGGTGTTGACCAGCGCTTCGAAGGCGGCGCGGATTTCGGTATGGCGGCTGAATACCGGGGACTCAAAGTCGTTACCGGCCATCCGCCCGATGTCTCCCCACCGTGACAACGCATCCAGGTCGAGCGCCACGGCTCCGCGGTGACCGGCGGAATGTCTGGCGCTGTCCACCCAGGCATATGCGTCCGCGGTGCCGACCGGAAGGTGCGGGGTAAGTAAGAGCGCCGGGGCTGGGGGGAGGGGAGGCAGCCGAAGCAGGCGGTCACCCCGGCCCCAGGCAAGGGCAAGTGGTGCGCCCGTAAGGAAAAACGGCACATCGCTTCCGAGGCGCGCGGCCAGCTGGAGCAGCTCGTGCCGGGGTACTGCGTCACCCGCCAACCGGTTGACCGCAACCAGCGCGGCGGCTGCGTCACTGGAGCCACCGCCGAGACCGGCACGGACCGGAATCCGTTTGGTCAGGTCCAGATGGATGGCAAAGTGGTTTCCCGTGGCATCCAGCAGGCTGGCGGCTGCACGCACTGCCAGGTTCTGTTCCGCCGGCCCCAGCTTTCCTCCCATCACCTCGATCGTCACCCCCCGGCCGTCCCGGCGTTCTGCCACCAGGGTGTCGGCCAGACTGATCAGACAGAGCAGAGTCTCGACGCCATGATACCCGTCATCATTCCGTGCGAGGACCCTGAGAAAAAGATTGATCTTGGCGGGGGCCGTCACGCTGACTGGCTGGGTCACGCCGGGGCTTGCCGCAACGGATGGAAGGCTCCCGGGTTCCGGGCGAGCGACCACAAACCCAGCAGCGTGATGGGAATGAACGACGTGACGTGGAACGCGATGGCATAGGAGAACGCCACGTCGTTGGGTACTCCGTAGAGCGCCAGAACCGCCACGATGACGGCCTCGAAGGGGCCGAAGAAACCGGGGGTAGAGGGGAGGGAGATGCCCAGGATAAGGAGGCCCTGGAGGAGCAGCGCTCCCAGGTAGCTCACCGGAATGTCGAACGCGGCGAAAGCGATATAGAACCCGAGCGCGTTCACCAGCCACAATACCACCGACCAGAGTATTACCGCGGCCAGTCGCCTGGGCGTACGCAGGACCAGCAATCCCTGACGGATCCCTTCGATGAGCCTGACGAGACGGCCGCCCGACCGGGGCGGAAGCAGGCGCCCGATGATCCGTTCCGCCGCGAGCGGCGCGGCGACCACCAGGGTAGCGGCGACCAATCCGGCAATGGCGGCTATGGCCCCTGCCCGCGCCAGGCTTGCGACCGACTGACCTCCGACGGTCAGACCGGAGGGAAGATCGGGACTCAGCAGGGCCAGCGCGAGCAGGGCCACGATCGTCAAGGCGTCGAAGATGCGCTCGACCGCCACTGAGGAGAACACGGTCGAGAAGCGGGCTCCGGCGAGCCGCGAGGCGGCATAGGTCCGCACCAGCTCGCCGGCTCTGAGCGGGAGCACGTTATTGGCAGTGAAACCAAGCGCGATGGCATGCCAGAGCGGCGCCGCGGGATACGGGTGTCCTTCTTGATCCTGAAGCAACAGGCGCCAGCGCACCAGGCGAAGGGGGAAGGTCAGAGTGGCGACGGCGACTGCAACGGCCAACGGCACAGGATCGGCGCCGCGCAGGTGCTGCAAAACCTCGGTGACGCTGACGCCGCGAAGAGCCCAGAGCAGGAGACCAATCGAGACGCCGATGCCGACTGCCGCGGAAACCATCCGAGCCCGGCGCGGCCGGGAATCAGGAGTCGGCAAGCGCGCGTGGAACCAGGTCGAGCAACTCTTGAAGCAAGGGTTGCAGCGATTCGAGCGTGGGATCGCGGGTGAGCTCCGCCGCGATCTGATGCCGCACCGCAATCGCGCGCTCCAGGGCTGCGTGACCTCGATAGCACAATGTGTCGATCGCCACGGCCGGCTCCTCGGGTGCCGGCCCCCGCTTAGACGTGGCGGCTCCCACAGCCGGAAGATCGCGCGCGGCTTTCCCCAACAGCGCCGGAATCGAGGGCTGCGCCGGCGCCTGTTCCCGTTTCAGGCGGTGGTACGTCCTGAAGCTCTGCTCCAGCCCTCTCGGCTGCCTCTGAGCCGGAGCGTCCGGGGCCAGGCTTTCAACCGGCACGATCTCCTGCTCCTCCTCGAAACCGAGCGACTCGATCGGCACCGGCTCACCGCTTGGTTCGAGCGCTGCCGGCCGCGACTCTGCCGTTTGCACCTGGCTCCGCAGCCCGTCCATCCGGTGCGCGACATCCAGCAGCCGGCGCGAGATGAGCATGCGGTCGTCCGATTCGACCACCGCGCGGAGCAGCTGACCCGCTTCGCGCATCCGGCCAAGCAGGCCGTCGATCGAGTGGCTCGCGACACCCGCCGCGAGTGCTTCCTGCGCCGATTTGGCGAAGACGCCGAGGGCACCGCCTATCGGATCGCCACTGGGGACGGCCGCGGAGCGGAGGGTTCCGAGGAGGTGATACAGCCGGAGATCGCGCTCGGTGGCGGAACCCGCCGCCGCGATCAAATCCGCCGATTGGCAGAGGTGCTCACCGTGACTCACGAGCTCGAGCGGCCCCAACGGCTCGGGCGACGCGAACTGGGGCTGTGCCGCGGGCCGGGTGAGCGGCTCCCGATCGCCCTCGAAGTAGAGAGACTCGATCGGCACCACATCCCGTTCGACCGCGAACGCGCGGAGCAGCAGCTCGGTAAACCGGCTCGCCTCTGCCGCCTCGGGGTCGGGCCGACCATGCTCGGCCACGTCGCGGGAAATTCGGGTGAGTGCCTGGGCCGCGGCGTCCATGACCTCGTCGACGCCCGGTGGTGGAGCGAAGAGGCGGGTGAGGTCGCCGACCGCGAGCTCTACCCCATCGAGAATATCAGGGAGCGGCGCCAGCTCACCCAGCTCGGCCAGGCCGCGAAGCGACTGCATGCGGCGGATGACGTTGTAGAGCGGCTCGCGGTCGCCGGGCGAGACCCGCAGTGCCCGGGCCGCGCGATCGAGGGCGCTGGCGATGAGCGCACCTTCGCGGGCAACGAATGCTCGCACTCCGGTATGCAGATCCGGGCGCTCTCCCTCATGAGGCCTGGGTGGGGATTCTGCCTCAGTGCCGCTGCTTCCGCTGAGCGCTTCCAGCTCCCGGCCGAGCCGGACCGCCCGCGCGGTATCCGCCTCGGTCCACGCACGCGACTGCCGCACCAGCAGTCGGAACTCCTCTACTGACTGCGCCACCTGTTCGCGGGTGGCGGCATCCCAGGATCGGCGGTGAGCCCGCTGGGCCCGGGCGAGGACCTCCAGTCCGGCAGCCGCTCGAGCGATTTGCGCCTGTCCCGCCATGAGGGCGGACCCGCGCAACACCCGGGAGAGCCGGAGAAACTCATCGGCCGGTGGGGCCGCCTGATCGTTGACGAGGTTCTCGAGTCGGTCGAGACACTCGCCGGCTTCCAGGGCAAAAAAATCAGCCGCGCCAAGTGGACTAGTCATGGAGAGTCGGGAGTCGGGAGCCGGGAGTCAGGGGAGATGGAATCACGGCTCGTTGCTGGAAGGTAGGAGGCGGGGGCCACCGTATCAACCGTGATTGTCATCCTGAGCGCAGCGAAGGATCTCTCAGAGGCCCATCGCCTTGCGCATGTCGCTCACGGCCTCCCGCATCCCCACCATGATGGCGCGGCTCATCACGCTGTGTCCGATGTTGAGCTCTTCGATCTCCGGAATGGTTGCGACCGGCAGCACGTTCTCATAGGTCAACCCGTGGCCGGCGTGGACCGACAGACCCATCCCGGCCGCGTGCCGGGCAGCCTGGCGGAGCTGGTCCAGGGCCCGGCTGTCCTTACGCCAGGTGTGGGCATACCGGCCGGTGTGGAGCTCGATGGCCGGGACTCCGAGGTCCTTGGCCGCATCCAGGGTCTCGAGATCCGGATCGATGAACAAGCTGACCCGGGCACCCGCCGCTTCCAACCGCCGGATGGTCTCACGCATCCGGGGATGAGGGCGAGCCAGGTCGAGGCCTCCTTCGGTGGTGACTTCCTCCCGCCGCTCCGGCACCAGGGTGGCCTGATACGGGCGGATCCGGCACGCCAGGTCCACCACATCGGGGCTGGTGGCCAGCTCGAGATTCAGCACCCGGATCGCGGTGCGCAGCCGCACGATGTCATGGTCCTGGATGTGGCGCCGGTCCTCCCGCAGATGGGCTGTGATGCCGTCGGCGCCGGCCTCCTCGCAGAGCGTGGCCGCCTGCACCGGATCGGGCTCATCGGTCTTCCGGGCTTCCCGTAAGGTCGCCACATGATCTACGTTGATGTACAGCCGCACCGGCGTCATTTTTGCTCGCCGCTCACGTGGGGTTTGATTTCGCAGCTTAACATCCGACCAGCGAGAGACTTGTGATCCAGCAACGGTGGTTCATAACCGCACTGATCCTGGCAGCATGCGGCGGTGGTGGTGGTGCTGCTCCGGCTCAGCCGGCCGGCTCAGCGGCCGGCGCGGTACAAAGCTTTATGAAGGCCGTTGCCGACAGTAATCTCCCCAAGATGGCGACCCTGTGGGGGACCGCCAGCGGATCGGCCGCGAAGACCAACCAGCCACCCGATTGGCAGCGGCGAGTCGCCATCATGCAAGCCTACCTGCGAAGCGACTCGTTCCGGCTCAGCTCGGATCTGCCCCAAAACGATCCCAATCACCGTGAAGTCCAGGTCGAGCTGAGGCGGCAAACATGTACCTGGTCGGTCCCGTTCGTCGCCGTTAAGACCGGGGAGGGATGGCTGGTGACGAAGGTCGATCTCGCCTCTGCCGGGAACCCCGCACGTCCCTGTCAGGAAGGATCTGCAATGGACAGCACCAGGCGGCAGTAGACCGGGAACTTTCCGCGACGGGCGCTGTTATCTTTACTCGGTCAGCTCGAGCAGAATGCCGGCAGTAGCCTTTGGGTGCACGAACGCAATCCGCCGCCCCGCCGCTCCCTGCCGCGGAACTTGGTCCACCAGGCGATAACCCGCTGACCGGCACGCTTCCAGCGCGGCATCCAGGTCAGGCACCCGGTAACAGATGTGATGGATGCCGGGGCCCCGCTGGGCCAGGAATTTCCCGATCGGACTGTCGGCCACGGCCGACGTGAGCAGCTCGACCTCCGAGTCTCCAAAGGGCAGCGAGACAATGGTCGCGCCATCGACTTGTTCGGGCGAATGCGGTTCGAGACCGAGCACATCGCGGTAGAAGGCGAGTGCCGATGGAAGGTCGGCCACGGCAATGCCGACATGAGCAATGCGGGGGCGGTCAGCCACTGAGCCTCCGAAAGTTTATCACCGGTACTGGAGAATAACGAAATGGGCGCAGCGAATACTTTGACCGTGCACGTGAGCGATGCCTCCTTTGCAACCGAGATCGAGCAGGCCGACGGTCTCGTGCTGGTAGACTTTTGGGCTTCGTGGTGCGGGCCATGCCATGCCGTGGCACCGGTCCTGGACCAGTTGGCCGGTGAGTATGTCGGCAAGGCCAAGGTCGCCAAAGTCGATGTGGACGCGAACCAGCGGACGGCCATGCGGTTCAACGTCCGCTCGATTCCGAGCATTCTCTTCTTCAAGAACGGGCAACACGTGGACACCGTCATCGGTGCCGTCCCGAAGGCCACGCTCGAAGGCAAGATCAAGCAGCATATTAGCTAGGACGGGAAAGACGGGAAGGACGGGAAGTCCTTCCCGTCCTTCCGACTTTACCGTCATGGTCGGTACCCTCTACGTCGTGGCCACCCCGCTCGGCAACCTCGGCGATCTCTCGGCCCGTGCCGCCGAGCTGCTGCGGAGGGTCCCGGTCGTCGCCGCCGAGGACACGCGACACACCCGGGGTCTTCTGAGTCACCTGGGCGCCCGGCCCACCCTTATCAGCTTCCACGCCCACTCGGACGAGCACCGCTCGGAATCGATCGTCGACATCTTGCGCGGCGGCCGCGACGTGGCCCTGGTGTCCGACGCCGGAACGCCAACGGTCAGCGATCCTGGAGCCGAGCTGGTCGCGTTGGTTCGCGAGAGCGGGCTTCCGGTGGTGCCCATTCCGGGTCCATCCGCGGTGGCAACAGCGTTGTCGGCCGCCGGCCTTCCGGGAGACCGCTATCTCTTTCTCGGATTTCTTCCCCGCAAGGGGCGGGAGCGCACCCGGCTGCTGCAGCGTGCCGCGGCGGAGGAGTGGAGCGTCGTATTGTATGAGGCCCCGCCGCGCTTGGTCGCGTTACTGGAAGATCTGATTCAACTGACGACCGTGGAACGGAAAGCAGTCGTGGCCCGCGAACTCACCAAGCTACACGAGGAGATTCGGGCCGGCACCCTGGGCGAGCTGCTCGACTACTTTACAGCAGTGCCGCCCAGGGGCGAGCTGACCGTAGTTCTTGCCGGAACCGGCTCGCCGGCCGCCGAACCCGACCGAACCGGAGAAGCGCTCGAACAGGCGACCAGCCTTCTCGCGGAAGGCCTTACCCGGCGAGAGGTGGCCCGGCGCTTGACCGAGTCCCTCGGCCTCCCCCGTAATGAAGCCTACAGGTTGGTGATGGAGTTACCGTGATCCCACGGATGCTCTTGGGCCTGATCGCAGCCGTTTCGCTATCGGCTGGCGCACCAGATCCCGTTCCGTCAATGACGATCGGCCGGCTGCACTACGATGGTGGGGGCGACTGGTACGCCAACCCGTCCAGCCTTCCCAATCTTCTGAATGCGCTCCGGAGCCGTACCAGCCTCAGGGTCGCGAACGAAGAACGGGTCGTGACGCTGGCTGACGAAGACCTCTGGAACATCCCCTACATCTACATGACCGGGCACGGCAACGTGCACTGGAGCGACCAGGACCTCGGCACCCTCAGACGGTATCTCTTGCAGGGTGGCTTTCTTCATGCTGACGACAACTACGGGATGGATCAGTCGATCCGGCGCGAATTGGCTCGTCTGTTTCCGGATCACCCTCTAGTAGAGGTTCCGCTCGACCATCCTATCTATCATCTGATCTACGACCTACCAAAGGGGATTCCGAAGATTCACGTGCACGACGGTAAGCCGGCGCAGGGCTTCGGGATCTTCCTCGACGGCCGGCTGGCGGTGTACTACTCCTATCAAAGTGACCTGGGAGACGGTTGGGAGGACCCCGAGGTGCATCACGACCCTCCCGAGAAGCGGGAGGCGGCTCTCCGGATGGGGGTGAACCTGTTCGCGTACGCGGTTGGGTACGGAGGATGACCGCCCCAGCCACGTACGGGGCGCTCCAGCGCCTGGGGCGTCCGATTCGAAGCCGGAGCTGGGCCGGGTGGGGCGCGCTCGCACTGGGGTCGGTTGCTCTGCTACTCGGCGCAGTCGCCTGGGGTGTCCGGCTGGGGTGGATCAGCGCACCGTATTGGGTGCTTATGGCGTGGGTTCTTGCGCTCGTTGCCCTTGTCATGATCGGGTACCTGGGATTCGGGACGCATGCCAGGCTTTCCACCCCCAGTCTGGCCGCGCGATTGGAAGAGCTCGGCGCCTGGCGTCGGGGTACCCTGACCTCGTTGCTGGACGGCGCGGCTTCCGGGACCAGTGGCGGGTTGCTCGAAGCCGCCGATCGGACCCACGCCGATGAGCTGGAACGGCGCGGCGCGGCGGCGGCGGAGCCGGTCATACGCCCGGTGCGCGCGATTCTGATCGCCGGCACTGTTTGCCTTCTCGCCGGCATATTGGCATTCACGTCGGCCGACCCGATCAACGGGGCCGCGGCGGCGCTCTGGCATCCCCGCCGGGCCTGGGAAGCGACCGTGGCGCCGGTCCGGCTGCGCGCTACCTCTCAGCTGGTCGACCGAGGCCAACCCGCGGAGCTCGAGCTGGAAGCCCTGGGCCGGAAGGCGGCGACGCTGTGGCTTCGGGCACCGGGCGAAGCCTGGAAACCGCGCGGTGTCCGGCTCGATTCGCTGGGCCATGCCACGGTCCTTACCGCACCACTGGAGAGCGATCTGTTCGCCCGTCTCACCAGTGGCAGCCGGTCATCCGACACCATCAGCATCCGGGTCCGGCTGCCGGTCTTTCTCGGGTCCCTCAGTGTCACGGCACATTATCCGCCTTATCTGGACCTGGAGAACGAGCCACTGCCGACCAGTGGCGACACGCTCATCCTGCCGGCGGGTACCCGCCTCGATACCAGGGGCGAGGCAACCGCCCGGCTGACACAGGCGGCGTGGGTGGCGGGAGAGCGCGTCGAGTCTCTAGCGGTGAGGTCGACAAAGTTCGAGGGGAGCTTCGTTCCCTTCCGCACGGGGGAGTACCGGCTGGCCCTGATCACTGCGGACGGCGCGCCCCTCGCGGGCGACTCGGTGCGCCTGCCGGTCCGGATCGTAGTCGACAGCGCGCCGTCGGTGGAGATTCCGGTTCCCGGCGCTGATACTCTGGCACCGCTCAGCCTCAAACTCCCGCTGGTCATCGATGTGCGTGACGATCACGGCCTGGCGGGCGTGACATTGGAGAGCCGCCGGATCAGCCGTTTGGGTCTGACAGACTCGGCTAAAAGGGAGGTAGTGCCGATTCCGCCGGAGCGGCCCGATCGCGCCATCCTCACCTACACCCTCGACCTCAACCGCCGTGGGCTCCTGCCGGGCGATACGGTGCGTTACTTCGCGGCGGCCATCGACAACGCACCCCGGGGACATGTCGGACGTTCGCGGGAGTTCGTGCTGCGTCTTCCCACCATGAGCGAGGTGCGAGCAGCCGAGCGCCAGGCCGCCGCGGCGGTCAACGATCAGCTCGACTCCATCACCAACGACAGCAGACGGGTCGAGCGCCAGACCGACGACCTGGCGCGGGAACGTCCCCGTTCGGCGCGCAACGGCGAAGGGGGCGGCGAGTCGCTGCCGTTCGAGGAAGCCCAGCGCGCTCAAGCCGTGGCGAAGTCGCAGGAGGAGCTGGTTCGCCGGACGGAGGAGCTCTCCCGATCTCTCGAGGAGCTGCGTCGCAGCGCCGAAGCGGCCGGGGTCCATGACTCGGCCTGGCAGCGGCAGCTGGCGGAGATTCGGGACCAGCTCGAGCGAGCGCTGTCACCCGAGCTGCGCGAGAAGTTGGCCGCGCTGCAGCAGGCGTTGAAGAACCTCGATGCCGATCAGGCAAAGGACGCCCTGGCGCAGCTCGCTGAGGCGCAAAAACAACTCCGGGAGGCGCTCGAACGCAGTCGAGAGCTGTTCCGCCGGGCCGCGGTGGAGGGAGACCTCGCCAACCTGGCGCAGGAATCGCGAGACCTGGCGCGCGAGCAGCGGCAGTGGAACGAACGGATGGCCGCCATGGACAGCACCCGGTCGGCTTTGGCGGAGCAGCAACTCGCGGCGCGGACGGACTCCCTAGCGGCGGCTCTGAAACGCGTCTCACAGGACGCCTCTCCCGATGGTAAGCAGCCGGAGCTGACATCGGCTGCAAACCAGGCCGGCCAGGCGGCCGACCAGATGGAGCAGGGAGCCAAGTCCGCACGCCGAGGACAGCGAGCCCAGGCCAGACAGCAAGGCGAGCAGGCGGCCCGCACCCTGGAGCCTTTGGGCGAGCAGCTGCAACGGCGGCGAGAAGAGATCCAGCGCGAGTGGCGCCAGCAAGTGGTGCAGGCGATCGATCAGGCTTTGGCGGAAACCAGCCGATTGGCCGACCAGCAGCTCCGGGTTCAGGACCAACTGCGCGACGGAGGAACGCCGGCGGCATCGACTCGGTCCACCCAGGCGGCGATCGAAGAGGGGGTCCAGAAGCTCCTCGAACAGATGAAGCAGGCCGGTGGCAAGAATGCGCTCGTCTCGCCCCAGATTGCCGGAGCACTGGGCGCGGCTCAGCAGCAGATGCAGCAAGCGCGCGACGCCATCTCCTCGGCAGCCCCGAACAGCAGGGAGGCGGCGGAGCAGGCTGGTGCGGCCGTGGACGAGCTCAACACCGCCGCTCATCAGCTCATCCGCGCTCGCGCGGACGTGTCGGGATCTCAATCGGGGTCCGGACTCGAGGAGGCCCTGGAGCGCATGGCGCAGCTGGCCCAGCAGCAGGGAGGGCTGGGGCGCCAGGGCGCCGGCCTTCTGCCGATGGCGGGCGGCGCCGCCGTCCGGGAGCAGCTCCAACGACTCGCCGCAAGGCAGCGGGCCCTGGCGCAGGAGCTGGAGCGACTCCGGGGCCAGGGCGAGCTTTCCGGAGCGGGACAGATGGCCGACGAGGCCAAAGAGCTTGCGCGAAGGCTGGAGGCCGGACGGCTGGACCGCTCCGTCGTGGAGCGGCAGGAACGGCTCTTTCGCCGGATGCTCGACGCCGGCCGGACGCTTCAGGGCCGGGAAGAGGACCAGAGAAAAGAGCGCCAGAGCACTACCGCTACAGACGACAGCGTTCATCTGCCGCCCGCGCTTCGAGCCCGTTTGCAAGGCGATGACCAGCAACTCCGGGTACCGAGTTGGGAGGAGCTGCAGCAGCTCTCGCCGGAGGAGCGGCGCCTGGTAGTAGATTATTTCCGTCGGTTGTCCGAGCCCTCTTCCCGCTGATGGGATGACATCTGTGCGGTCCACGATCGTCGGTTTTCTTGTGCTACTGCTTCCGGGCGCGGTTCTATCTCAGCAGCCGGGTCTCACCCGAGCGCTGGACCTGGAGCGCCGGGGCGACTACGCGGCGGCGGTGGCGGCTTACCGCTCGATCCTGGCCGGCAGACCGGCGGATGTGTCCGCGCTGTTGGGCTTGGAACGCTCTCTGCTTCCGCTGAGTCGCAGCGAGGAGATGCTGTCGGTTATTCCCGCCGCCCTCAAGGCCGCCCCGACCAGCTCGACGGTGTATGGGATCGCGTTAAGAGCCTGGGCCGCGGCCGACCAGACCGATAGCGTGAGAAGCCTGGCCGAACGTTGGGCCCGGCTGGCACCCACGGAGGAGACCCCCTACCGCGAGTGGGGCGCGGCCGAGCTGGGCCGCCAGAACCGCGCCGGTGCCCGTGCCGCCTACCTCAAAGGCCGTGGCCAGCTCGGCCGGTCCGACGCTATGGCGGCCGAGCTCGCACAACTGGCCCTGCTGGACGGCGATTATCCCACGGCCCTTCGTGAGTGGCTGCTTGCCATACGCCGGCTCCCGGGATATCGCGGCCCGGCGGTGTCCACGCTGTCCCAGGCGCCTGAGTCGGCCCGATCCGAGCTGCTGCGCATGCTGGCGACAGACCCCGATCTCACATCGCGCAGGCTGGAGGCCGAGCTGCTGGCGCGTTGGGG
>JBJMPK010000156.1:0-4935 GCA_045803245.1 Gemmatimonadales bacterium | reverse complement strand
GGCGAGATCGGCGTAGTCGCTGTTCCGCCCCCCAAAATGCCGCTGGTGCACCAGCTCCGCGCTCGCACTGAGGGGCGCGATCCAGTTCCAGCCCAGCCGGGCTCTGACGTCGAGCGGCGTCCACCGGGTGCGGTGAAAGGCCGAGACACCCAGGGAGTAGGCGCGGGCGCGGAGACCGACGTATCCACCGATCTGGTTGATCTGCTGGTCCAGACCGGCGCCGTCCCAGGCGGTGCGGGCGTAGATCAGGTCCGCTCTCGGTCCCAGCCCCTCGCTTGCCCTGCTGCCGCCCAGGCTGAGCCGGATCTGTGCGTCGGTCCGGGTGGCCTTGTAGCGGGGGCCGATGGTGTCATTGACCCCGGCGACATCGATGACGAACGCGCGGCGGTTCGGCGCCGAGCGGAGCAGCTGATACTGAAGCCCGAACTTGGCCGAGGGGACGTAACCGCCCTGGACCCAGATCTGGGTATTGGAGTAGTTGCTGCTCCGGACTGCGACGGTGGGAGAGCTGAGGTAGTCGGCGCCGAGGGCAAAGCCGAGCCCGTTCTGGGAACGGCGCTCCAGCGACGCCTCGTAGCGGGCAAAGTTGTTGTCGCCCCGGGCAATGGCGATGCGGGAGCGGGGCGCGAGCCGGTCGTGCCGCCGGGTGAAGAGGTAAACCCGGATCTGGCCGGGCCCGCGCTCGACCTCGATTCGGTCGAGGAAGCTGATGGAGAAGAGCGCGGGATCGACCGCGATGCTGTCGATGCCGGCCGGAACGTAGGGCACCCCATCCAGGTAGTACTCCGCCGAGCTGGCGCCGCGGCCGCGGTAGTCGACCGGCTCGGGCCGGCCAATGAACCCGCCGCGCCAGAGGTAGACGCCGGGCACCTGAGTCAGCAGATCGCCCACGGTGGCGGCGTGGCCCCATTCGATGGAATCGCGATCGAAGACGATCCGGGTGAGGGCAGGACGGGGTCCCTCGATCCCCACCAGCGGCAGCACCGGGACCCGGATGGAAAGTCGTTCCTGTTCTCTCAGATATCGGGCGGTGGAGTTGACGGAGTCCCGGTAGGCGGAATCGACGGCCGCGGCCGAGTCTTCTTCTGCCTGGGTGATTTGAGCGGTGAGGACGGGAACGAACAACGTGAGCGGGAGAATCAAAAGCGTAAGCGGGAAAAGACAAAACGTGAGCGGGAGCCTGGCCCGTTGGGTCATTCTTTCTTCCCCGCTCACGCTTTTCGCTGTTCACGGGCCAGAACAAACTCCGTGAACAACCGGACCCCCATGCCCGTGGGGCCCTTCACCCGCCCCGGCTCTTCTCGCTCGGTGTACGCCGTCCCCGCGATGTCCAGGTGAGCCCAGGGGAATCCGTCCACGAACTCCTTGAGAAACCAGCCGGCGGAGATGCTACCGGCGGGCCGCCCGCCGCTGTTCTTCACGTCGGCGATATCCGACTTCATCAGATCGCGATAGTCGTCCCAGAGCGGGAGGGGCCAGACCCGCTCGCCCGCCTTCTCGCCGGCGGCGCGGAGCTCCTCGATCAGCTTCTCGTCGTCGCCCATCACGCCGGTGGCGGAGTGGCCCAGCGCGACCACCATGGCGCCGGTCAGCGTGGCGATGTCCACCGCCGCCGCCGGCTGGTAGCGTCGGGCGTACGACAGCGCGTCCACCAGGATGAGCCGGCCCTCCGCGTCGGTGTTGATCACCTCGATCGTCTTGCCCAGGTGGCTGGTGACCACGTCGCCCGGCTTGACCGCGGTACCCGACGGCATGTTCTCGGTGCTGGGGATCAGGCCGACGACATGCACCTTGGGCTTGAGCCGGCCCAGCGCCTCGAAGGTGCCGAGCACGGCGGCGGCGCCGGACATGTCGTACTTCATGTCCTCCATGTTCTGGGCCGGCTTGATGGAGATGCCGCCGCTGTCGAAGGTGACGCCTTTGCCTATCAGGACCACGGGCGCCGCGTCGCTGCCCTTGTACTCCAGGGCGATGAACCGGGGCTCCTGGATGCTTCCCTGGGCGACAGCGAGCAGCGCGCCCATCTTCTCTTTTTCGATTGCAGCCTTGTCGAGGATGGTCACGCCGAAACCGTGCCGCTGGGCCAGCTCCCGGGCGACGTTCGCGATGTAGGTGGGCGTCGCGATGTTTCCCGGCAGCACCTGGAGTCCGCGGGCAAAGGTCTGCCCCGCCCCGATTGCCTCGCCGGTCTTATGCCCCTGGATCAGCTCGGCAGGACCGTCGTGGGCCAGGATGTCGAACCGCTCCAGCGGCGGCTTCTTGTCCTCGCCCGGTTTCTTCATCTCGTTGTACTGCCATGCCCCCTGCGCCAGACCCTCGGCGACCGACTGCCCAATCTCGGCCGGTGGGACCCTGCCGCGGGCTTCCGCTGGTATATGGAAGGCGGCCCGGGGAACGCCGAGCGACCGGGCCTTCTTGCCGGCGTTGGCGGCGGCTCGGCGGATGGCCGTGCGATCGATCTCGTCGGGCTTGCCCAGGCCGACGAGGAGCACGCGGGAGGCGGGGCCGGAGGGATAGAGGACCGCGGTCTCGTCCTTCTTGCCGGTGAAGTCGCCGCTCGAGAGCAGCCGGCCGACGGCGCCCCCGGTGCCCTTGTCCAGCGGATCCAGCGACGGCGGCAGTTTGCCGCGCGGGAGCGCGAGAGCCAGGAGCGGGGTCTCGTAGCCGGCGGGCTGGGATGGGACGACAGCGGTCTCGAACGCCATGAGTGCTTATCGTATAGGTGAGAGTACGAAGGAAGACTGGCGCGGCTGGGAAGCTACCCAGAGCGCGGCGGGGGCGGCAACCAGCAAACGGGCAAGAACTTCGATGAATCAAAGGCGAACGAGCCACATGACCCATAGATATGTCCTGGGGCTACTTTCCGTCCTCGCTCGACCGGCACTGGGCCAGTCCGGGCACCCCGAGTGCGCGGTGCTCGATATCCGGATGATCACGCCCGACAGTATGGCCGCGCAGATCACGCAGCCCCGGTGCGGGGCCCTACGGCTGGTCATCGAAGGTGCGCCCCGACTTATTCCCGATCCGCCGGGCATCTACCAACCCACCCGGAGGTTCCAGCTGGCGGTAGCGCTGGTGAACACCAGCCATGCGAATCTGCCCGCCCCTGTAAGAGTGAAAGTGGACAGCGCTGTCCCCATTCAGCGGGGCAAACAGCTGAATGCACACTACCTGCGGGATTACGCAGGATTCGAATTCTGGGATGGGCGGCGGATGCAGCAGCCCTGGGAGTTCAGCGCCGTTTCGGGGAAAGCTGGTGTGCTCCGTCCCGGGGAACGGAGTGTCACGCGGCTCCTGAAACTCGGCATTCAGCCCCTGACCCAGGGCGTTCGGGTCTGGTTCGAGATTGAGGGACAGCTCCCCGAGCCTCCCTACGCACCACCTGCGGGTGTCGACCAGCCGGCTCGGGATACCCTGCCGCTCGGCGCCGCCGTCGAACGCTTCATCGCCGCGGCCGGTTTCCCGGAGCTGCGCTCCAAGAGCGCCATCTACCGCGACCCATCGCGCGACCTGGTGATCTTCGAGGTCAGCTACGGGAAGCCCCAGGATTGCCCCGCGGGCTGTTTCTACTCCGGGGCGGCGGGACTCAAGTACGGATCCAGGATCGGCTGGCTGGAACATGATGACTATGAGCGAGACGATTCAGTGAAAGCGAGGGTCCGGGGCAGGATGTTCCGGAGCGAAGATCTGGACGAGTACCTTCTGTCAGAGAAGTTCGACACCCGGCTCAGAACCCGCCTTGGCCGGTACAGTCCGATGGCGGATCAGGTCATTCTCCCGCTGGTGCTCCGAAACCCTCAGGTGCCCCGCAGACGACTGCTCCATTACGTGGAGAGCCTCTACGGAGACGTTCAGCAGTGGCTGGCGAACCTTCTCGTCGGCATCCCCAAGGTACAGCAAGACGCCGACCTACTCACCCTGCTGGCGAACCTCCCTCGCGCGGGAGGTCCACCCTATGCCAGTACCGCTGGCGTGGCCCGGGACCGACTGCGTGAGATGGCACCCGTCCTCCTGCGCGATCCACACCTCTCGACCCGAACGCTTTTTGTGCTGGCCGTGGAGCTGCCGCGTTTCATCGCTGTCGGAGAGAGCGGGCCGCGGCTTCTTCCGGAACTGATCGCGCACCCGAAAGTGCGGAGCAATCCCGCGATGCTGGCGGTGCTCTGGCAGTTTCGTCCCGAGATCGGGCCGCAACTGCTCGCTTCCATCGATGCCTCGGACTCGGCCAAGAAGGTATTGAGCCGGTACCTGGTCCGAGGTCAGCGGCCTGACACTGCGGTGGCGCGGACGCTGCTGGACGACCCGGTCGCCGGTTCGAACCTCGACGTTCTGACGGTCCTCGCCAACACCGATATGGGCGACAATTACGAGATCATGATGGCAGCCACGCGCAGGCTGCCGGAGCAAGCGCTGAAGAGCCGGGAGGGCCCCACCGTCCCGCTCCACTGACAATCTCCGAAAAGGACTGCGAAAATGCCGCGACACCGGGCTCGCCGGTTTACATCTCGAAGTCTGTTCGCACCCCCTTCGGACCCAGCGCGTGCGGTTCCACTTGGCGAATCGGAGCCCAATTGGTACCGCTTCGCTCATGGATATAAGTCCGCCGCGGACGTCCTGGTCGGTCGTCTCACGCAACGAGGGGTTGTTCCCGAAAGCGTGTGCCTACCTATCCTGTTTCTTTATCGTCACTACACAGAGCTAAGTCTGAAAGCACTGCTGAGAGATCTCGGAGATCTATACGACGAACCGGATCAGGTGCCACCTAAACATCAGCTGTTACCCTTATGGCGCGTGGTGCGCAGTCGCGTGGAGGTCCTGAATGGAAATGGAAATGAGAGCTGGATGAATCGCGCCGAGTCGCTCATTACTGAATTAGAGGCTCTGGATGACCGTTCATTTACCTTCCGGTATCCAGTGGACACGCAGGGCGGCGCT
>JBJMPK010000155.1:0-12573 GCA_045803245.1 Gemmatimonadales bacterium | reverse complement strand
TGTTCAAACGGAGGCGATCCTTGACCGCGCGGATCCTGAGGCCGCTAACCGCCTGCGAATGGGTCCGGTCCAGCCCATCGGCGATCCGAAGGATCCCGCTTAACCGCCCGACCAGGGAGCGCTCATCCGCGGTGAAGCGGGCGAGGTTCTCGTGCCGCTTCCTGGGGAAGGCGCGCCGTTGGTAGCGGGCGATGTTGGCGATCAGCTCGACTTCGGGGGCGGAGAACCCCGGCAGATCCCCGTGCATGATCAGGTGATAGGCGTGCTTGTGGTGCTTCGAGTGACTGATGAGATACCCAATGTCATGGAGCAGAGCCGCGGCCTGAAGCAGATCCCGGCCCGAAGCGGGCAGTCCAAAGCGGGTCTTGATGCCGTCGAAGATCTGGAGGGCCAGCCTCGCGACCTGTTCGCAATGCCGCTCGTTCGACCGGCACTTACGGGCAAAGACCCGAGCCCACTCCATCCGATTCCCCGACTGGGGCAGCTGCGCAACCGAACCACGACCCGGCAGCTCCGAGATCATCTGGAGTAGGATGCCGTCCCGGATGCCGCGCTCGTTTACCATGATCTCCTGGCTGCCGAGCCGCCGGACCAGCCGAGAGATGACACTGGCGCCTGCCAGGATGATGTCGGCCCGATCGGGGCTCAGGCCGGGTATCTGACGCCTGACCTCGAGCGGAGCCTCACGCAGCCGGTCCAGGAGGTGAATGATCTCGGCGGGGGTCAGGACGTAGCCCTGGACCGAGCCGTGGCGCCCTTCGCGCTGCCACTTGGACATGTGCGCCAGCGCGGTGAAGCTGCCACCGCTGCCCACCATGATCTCGGCTCGGTGAGCCGGCTGTCGGATCGCCGCGCGAATGCCGCGGTCGATCTCCTCCTTCATCTGCTTCCAATGCTTGTTCTTAAGGGGGTCCGATCGAACCAGGCGTTCGGTGACTCGGACGGCGCCTAGGGGCAGGGAGTAGACCTGATCGATCGCCGTGCCGGCGGACAGAATGATCTCGACACTACCGCCGCCGATATCGACCACCGCGGTCGAGCGTCCCTGGAGGTCGAAGTGCCGGGCGGCGCTTCGGAACGCCAGCTGGGCCTCCTCTTCCCCGGAGATGATCTCGATCCGAACCTTATGCTGCCGCAGGACTTCCCGAATGAACCCGCGGCCGTTGGCAGCCTCCCTCACCGCGCTGGTGGCTATGGCCCGGAGCTCGGTGATTCGGAAGCCGTCCGCGATCGCCTTCATCTTCCCTATGGCCGCGAGCGCCCGCTCTATCGCCTCGTCCGACAGGCGGCCGGTCCGGTCCAGCTTTTCACCCAGCCGGACCATCTCCCGCTCCTCGTCCAGAACGCGGTACGTATCATCGTCTTGGACCTCCGCGACGATGAGCCGAATCGTGTTGGTGCCTACATCGATGGCGGCGAGGCGCGGCTGCGCTGACGGCTCCTGAAGGGTCATAATTAGTCCATAGATATCCACTGAGTTCGGTTCTGGCGCTAGCCGCTTTCGTCACGACAGCGTAACGGTTTTGTGAGCGCCGGGCTTGTACGGGGGTGCGGTGGGGAGCGGAAGAAAAGAGGCGGAAGGTAAAGAGGCGGAAGAGGAGAGGCGGAAGAAAAGAGGCGGAAGAAAAGAGAGGCGGAAGGAGCGGAAAAGGCCACCAATGGCATTCTTAGGATACTTCGCATGTAATCGCTCGGAGCGAAGTTAGAAGCATGATGCCCTACGAGAAGTTCGAGGCTTGGAGGGTCACCCATAGCCTGGCGCTGGAGGTCTACCAGGTCACAGAACGGTGGCCTCGTAGCGAGCGCTATGAGTTGACGACACAGACCCGACGGGCAGCGCTGTCCGCTCCAACCAACATTGCAGAAGGAGCAGCCAAGAGAGGACCTCGTGAGTTCCGACGATACCTAGACATCTCTTTGGGCTCACTATCCGAACTATCGTATCTGCTTCGCTTCAGCAGGGATCGTGGAATAATGGATGATCCAACGTTTCATTCTCTTGATGCGCTTAGAAATCGGGCCGGAACTCTTACGTGGAGATTGCATGTGTGCCTGACTCGCGCGAGCTCAGCCAATCAGTAGGTCGCTTCCGCTTCTGTTCTTCCGCCTCTTCACCTTCCGCCCGCTTCACCTTCCGCCCGCTTCACCTTCCGCCTTAATTCCCCCCCAATGCTCCCCCTTCTCGCCGCGCTCACGTTCGCCACCTCGCTTCAGGACACCGCCCACGTCGTCATTGTGGCCACGACCGACATCCATGGCCAGGCCACCGACTGGAACTACCTCAAGGGCCAGGCCTTTGCCGGTGGACTGACGCGGGTTGCCACCGCGGTCGATTCACTCAAAGCCTTATATCCGGGCCAGGTCGTCGTGGTGGACGCGGGCGATCTGCTCCAGGGAAACCCGTTCGCCACCTACTTCGCCCGGGTGAAGCCGCAGGATCCTCACCCGATCATCGAGGCGATGAACCTGGTGGGCTACGACGTCGCCACCCCAGGTAACCACGAATTCGACTGGGGGCTCGGCGTGATGCGGCGGGCCATCTCAGCCGCAGCCTTTCCTTATGTAAGCGGGAACCTCTACAACGGCGATACGCTGCTCTACCCCCCGTTTGCCGTGCTCCAGCGCGAGGGCGTCCGCATCGGCGTGGCCGGCTTCACCACGCCGGGTGTGATGCTGTGGGATCGCGACCAGTTGAAAGGAAGGATCCGGCTGGAAAGGATTCCCACCGCCGCCTCGCGAGTCCTCGAGGCCATGCGGCGGCAGGTCGACGTGGCGGTGGTTCTGGTGCACAGCGGTATGGATGAGCCAGCCTCATACGACACCACCGGAATCGGCGCCGAGAATGTGGCGGCCGGCCTCGCCCGCCTGACAGTCCGACCCGACCTGGTCGTGGTGGGGCACTCTCACCGGGAGATGCGCGACTCGGTTCTGGGAGGGGTTCACTTCGTGCAACCCAGACCCTATGGCAGCAGCATCTCGGTCACTCATATTCAGCTGGTCAAGGACGGCGAGCGCTGGCGTCCGGTCCGAATCCGCAGCGATCTCGTCTCCCTCGCGCCGATCGCACCAGCACCTCGGGTGACCCAACGGCTGGAGCCTGCCCACCGAACGGTGCTCGAGTGGGTGGCCACTCCCATCGGCCAGGCCGAGAGCCGGATGGCGGCGGCCGCCGCCCGGGCGGAGCCCACCCCCATTATCAACTTCATCAACGGCGTCCAGCGGAAGCGGACCGGAGCGCAGCTATCCGCCACGCCGGCCTTCGATCTCAGCGCGGGATTGGACAGCGGCACCATTCGCCTGGGGCAGGTGCTCGCGCTCTATCCGTTCGACAACACTCTTCGGGCCGTGCGAATCACCGGGGCCCAGCTGAAGGACTATCTGGAGCACAGCGCCCGCTATTTCCGAGCCGATCCGGTGGGGCGCATCTCGATCGACGACAGCATCCCGGGCTACAACTACGATATCGTCGCCGGCGCACATTACGAGATCGATCTCCGGCGCGCCCCAGGCGACCGCATCCGGGCGCTGTCGGTGGGCGGGCGCACTGTGACGCCCGACGCCAGCTTCACCCTTGCGCTCAACAGCTACCGCCAATCCGGGGCGGGCGGCTACACGATGCTGCGCGGTGCGCCGGTGGTCTACGACAAGGGCGAGCACATCTCCGATCTCCTGGTGGAGGAGATTCGAAGCCGCCGTCACATCGATCCGGCGGATTACGGCGCCAGCGAATGGCGCATCGTTCCCGAACCGATGGCCGCCAGCGTCAAGGCGTTGTTCCGGATCCAGCCGAAGCCGTCCCCTCCTGGCCCCACCGACAGCATTCTGTTTCGGGTGTTTGCGACGACCAACCTGCACGGCGCCCTGCTTCCCAAGCCCGGCCCGGACGAGACGCCGGCCGGCGGGATGGCGGCGATCGCCGGATTGCTCGACAGTCTCACGGAAGACTGCCACTGTTCCACGCTGCGGCTCGATGCCGGTGACGCGATGCAGGGAACGGTCATCGCCAATCTCACCCGCGGACGTGCCATGGTGGAGGCGCTCAACCGAATCGATCTCGGCGCCGCGGCTCTGGGGGAGCACGATCTCGAGTGGTCGGTCGACACCCTCCGGCGCCGGATGTCGGAGAGCCGGTACCCGTGGCTCGCCGCCAACGTCTTCGATTCGGCGAGCGGACGGAGGGCTGACTGGATCGCTCCTTACAGCATCATCGAAGGTGGCGGCTTCCGGATTGCCGTGGTCGGCTACATTACCTCCGAAACCAAGGCCAGCGTAAAGCCGGCCATCACCGCCGGGCTCCGCTTCGGTGACGGGGCGGTCGCGATCCATGATGTGCTCGCGGAGGTGCGAGCGCAGCACCCCGATCTCACCATCCTTCTGGCCCATGCCGGCGGCGAGTGTCAGGGTGCGTCCTGCAGCGGCGAGGTGATCCGGCTGGTGGAAGGGCTGGACCCTCACGCGGTCGATCTCCTGATCGCGGGCCATGTACCGCTGCTGAGCACGCGAGTGGCGGGCGTCCCCATCGTCTCCGGTGGGAATAACGGAAGCGCGCTGGTGGTCGCCGATCTGGTCAAGACTCCCGCGGGCGGACAAGAGCTGAGAACCAGAATCGAGCCGGTGATTCCCGGCAGCGTCCGGGACAACGCCGCCGTCGCCGAGCTGGTGGAGCTATACCGGCGCAAGGCGGATTCCCTGGCCGGCCGGGTGGTGGCGACGGTGAAGTTTCCCCTCCCGCGTTCGGGCGATCAGCACCGACTCGGCGGGTTGATCGCCGAATCCAGGCGCAATGTGCTGCGAACGGACGTGGGCCTGGTTGCCAACGACGGCATCCGGGCCGGGCTGCCCGCCGGGCCGGTGACTTATGGACAGCTGTTCGAGATTCAGCCGTCGCAGAACACTCTCGTCAAGCTGACGCTGAACGGAGCCCGGCTCCAGGAGGTCCTGGAGCAGTCGCTCGATCAGTCCGGCCGCCCTACCGCGCATGTGGCCGGCCTGAGGGTGCGTTATGACCCGCGGCGCCGGCAGCACCGGCGAATCCAGAGTGTGGAACTTCTCGGGGGGCGGAAGCTGCGGCGGGATGCCATGTACACGCTGGCGGTAGACGACTTCCTTTCCACCGGTGGCCACGGATACACCATGTTGACCGGACTTCGCGCCGAACCGGGTGGCACTCTCGAGGTCGAGGCTCTCATCACCTATCTACGCCGGCTGCCTCAGCCGGTGACGTTCAGCGACGAGCCCGGCTTCATCTCCACTCGCCGATGAACGACGTCATCAGGGTGTTCGTCAATGAGCGGCCGGTGGATCTCAGGAGCGGTGCCGATGTCGCCGAGGCGGTGCGAGCCGCGGATCCCTCGTTATCCGAGAAGGTCACCGGCGGCGGCGCCTATGTGACCGACGGTCGCGGCATCGAGATCGATCCGGCGGCTCGCCTGTCAGGCGGCGCCATCCTGAGAGTGGTCGTGCGTGCGAGGAGGGGAAGCCCTGATGCTGACGCGTGAGGTCGTGCGCCGGCTCCCCAAGGCAGAGCTCCACGTCCACCTGGACGGATCGTTGCGACCCACCACGATGATCGAGCTCGGGCGAGCGGCCGGCATCTCGCTGCCGTCTACCGATGCGGAGGCGCTCCGCCGGTTCATGCTGGTAGACAATGCCGCGAACCTGGAGGACTTCCTCCGCCGCTTCGACGTCACCATTCCGCTGCTGCAGACCCCGGAGGCTATCGAGCGGGTGGCCTACGAGATGGTGGAAGATGCAGCGCGCGACAACGTCCGGTATCTGGAGGTGCGTTACTGTCCCCACCTGAGCCGGACCAGAGGCATGACGATGGACGACGTCATCGAGGCCGAGCTGCGGGGGTTTACCCGGGGTGAACGAGACTTCGGGGTGATCTCGAGGGTCATCAACTGTTCGCTCCGGCACTATGATCCGGCCATCTCGCTACAGATTGCCCAACGGTCAGTGGCCTTTCGCGATCGTGGAGTGGTGGCATTCGATCTTGCGGGGGCGGAATCGGGGCGGCCGGCCGAGTCCCACAAAGCCGCGTTCGACGCCGCCGCCCAAGGCTTTCTGGGGATCACGGTGCACGCCGGCGAGGCCGCGGGGGCCGAGTCCATCGCCGGTGCGGTCTACCAATGCCATGCCGACCGGATCGGTCACGGCACCCGGCTGTACGAGAATTCCCGGCTCCGCGACTACATTCGGGACCGCCGGATCCTGATCGAGACCAACATCACCAGTAACGTGCAGACCCACGCGGTTCGCCGCGCATCGGAGCACCCGGTGCGGGCCTACTTCGATGCCGGGCTCAATGTGACGCTCTGTACCGACGGATGGCTGATGGTAGGTGTCTCGCTGAGCGACGAGTATTGGCTGGCGCATACCGATCTCGGATTCACTCGGCAGGAGATCGACCGCCTGATTCTCAATGGATTCGAAAGTGCCTTCCTTCCCTGGCCGGCCAGGGTCGATCTCCTGAGCCGCGTTCGCGACGAGCTGGCGGGGATTTAGCCGGGTAGTCACCAGTCACCAGTAGCGGCCTTCAGAGAAGAGAGATGATCCATGCGCGTCGTCTTGCTTGCCGTCCTTCTCTCCGGCGCCCTGGCGGTGTCGTGGATGGTTCCCGGTTGGACCTGGCGGCATGCCAGCGGATTGTTGGCTCAAACGCCACTGGTAGCTCAGGCCGATTCGCACGCGGTCGCGCCGGTGCGGGACTCCGTCGCCGTGCCGGCGGCCCAGCCGCTGGGACTCTGGTCTCGCCTCCGAGGGATCCTGGGGATCATCGCCATCCTCGCCATCGGCATCGCTCTATCCCACAACCGGAAGCGGATCCGCTGGCGGGTGGTGGCGTGGGGTCTGGCTCTCCAGCTGCTGTTCGCCATCTTCGTGCTCCGGATCCCCGCCGGCCAACAGCTGTTTCGGGCGCTGGGCAGCTTCGTGACTTCGATCCTCAACTATTCGTACGTCGGCTCGCAGTTCGTCTTCGGCGAGCTGGGTAAGCCCCATTCCAGCCTGGGCGTCATCTTCGCTTTTCAGCTCCTGCCGGCCATCATCTTCGTGAGCGCGCTGTTCGCCATCATGTATTACCTCGGGATCATGCAGCTCATCGTGCGGGCATTCGCCGTCCTGATGAGCCGGGTGATGGGGGCGAGCGGGGCGGAGAGCCTCAACGTTGCCGCGTCGATCTTCATGGGGCAGACGGAAGCGCCGCTTACCATCCGTCCCTTCCTGCCGCGGATGACCCGCTCGGAGCTGATGACCGTGATGACGGCCGGGATGGCCCACATCTCGGGGTCCATCATGGTCGCTTACATCGCCTTCGGAATCGAGGCGCGGCACCTCCTGACGGCGGTCATCATGACGGCGCCGGGGACGATCATGATGGCCAAGCTCTTCGAGCCCGAGACCGAGGTGCCGGAGACCTACGGCAAGGTCAAGCTCGACATGCCCAAGCAGGACGTAAACCTCCTCGATGCGGCAGCGCGTGGCACCAGCGAAGGGCTGAGCCTGATGCTCAACGTCATCGCCATGCTGGTGTCGTTCGTCGCGCTGGTCGCCCTGGTCAATGGTGGCTTCGCGGCCGTACACAGCTACGCCGAGTGGTTTCCGCCCAACCTCCAGACGGTGCTGGGCTGGGTCTTTCGTCCCATCGCGTGGATCATGGGCGTTCCCTGGCACGACAGCGGCACGATCGGTAGTCTCCTGGGGACCCGGATGGTGTTGAACGAGTTCATCGCCTTTGCCCAGCTGGGACCGCTGAAGGGGCAGCTGGATCCACGCTCGTTCACCATTGCGTCGTTTGCCCTGGCGGGGTTCGCCAACTTCAGCTCGGTGGGCATCCAGCTGGGTGGGATCGGCGCACTGGTGCCCGAGCGGAAGCGTGATCTCGCTCAGCTCGGTATTCGTGCCATGCTCGCCGGCACCCTGGCGAACTTTCTCTCGGCCACGATTGCGGGGATGCTGTTGTGAAGAAGGCGGGGCAGCGGGGACGCGGGGAAGCAGGGAAGGTTCACGGGGCGGCGGGGCGGGTGCCCTCTGGGCGGGTGGGCGGTGCGGCAGTGCAGGCGCAAGTCGATCAGGCTACCTCCCTGATTCGAGACCGCTTAGGCAAACGGTCACCTCGCGTCGCCGTGGTGCTCGGATCGGGTCTCGGCTTCCTTGCCGAGCAGGTGGGAGACAACGTGAGGATCCCCTACGGCGATATCCCAGGGTTTCCTGCGACGACGGTAATCGGCCATGGCGCCGAGCTCGTGGCCGGCACGCTGGCCGGCAAGCAGGTCCTCGTCCAGAGCGGCCGTTTCCATTTATATGAGGGGCACGACGCCACCATCACCGCATTCCCGGTCCGAGTGTTCGCGGCGCTTGGCATCGATACTCTGATCCTGACCAATGCCGCCGGCGGAATCCGGCGCACCTTCTCGTCCGGTACGGTGATGCTGATCGCCGATCACATCAACCTGACCTTTCGGAATCCGCTGACCGGCCCCGTCCTTCCCGGAGAAGAGCGGTTCCCCGACATGTCCAACCCGTACGACCAGGAGCTTCGCGCGCTGGCGCGCGAGGTCTCGCGTGCCCGGCGGATCGCTATGGATGAAGGGGTGTATATCCAGCTGCTGGGACCCAGCTACGAGACCCCGGCCGAGATCCGGATGGCCGACCGGTTGGGGGCCGATGCCGTAGGGATGTCCACCGCGGTCGAGGTGATCGCCGCTCGAGCCCGGGGCCTCCGATGCCTCGGCTTCTCGGTGGTGACCAACCTCGCCGCCGGCATCTCACCCACCAAGCTCAATCACGCGGAGGTGATGGAGACGGCCAACCGGGTGCGGCATCAGCTGGCCGGCCTGGTGGAAGGAGTCATCGAGCGGCTTTAGGCCCGGGCACGGTATGGTTTAGCGGACCGAATCCTCCGCCGATACCTGGAGCGGCGGCAATGGCCCGGTGGACGAAGTCGAGACCATGTGCTACCGCTGCCTCCAGGGGCCAACCGAGCGCAAATCCCGCGGTGATCGCCGCGGAGAGGGTGCATCCGGTCCCGTGCAGCGACTTGGTGCCGATCCGGGGATGGCTGAAGTGGCGGATGCCGTCGGGCGTCACCAGGACGTCGGTGACATCTTCCCGGTCGAGATGTCCTCCCTTGATCAGCGCGGCTCCGGCTCCGAAGCGCAACAGCGTCGCTCCCGCGCGCTCCATGGTGGGAGGATCGTGCACCATGCGGCCGGTAAGGACCGCCGCTTCATCGAGGTTGGGCGTCACCAGCGCGGCCAGCGGGAGCAAGTCCTCCCGGATGACCTCCTCCGCCTCGGTGCTGAGCAGCCGGGCGCCCGACGATGCGACCATGACGGGGTCCACCACCAGAGGAGCCCAGCCGTTCTCCCGGATAGCCCGGGCCACGCGCCGGACCACCCAGGCCTCCGCCAGCATTCCGGTCTTGAGCGCGACGGGAGGCAGGTCTTCCGCCAGGGCGATGAGCTGCGCGCTCACCATCGCCTCGGGCATCACCTCGACGGCGCGAATACCGAGCGTGTTCTGAGCGGTGACAGCCACGATGACGGACGTGCCGAAGACGCCGTACTGGTGGAAGGTCTTGAGATCGGCTTGGATTCCGGCGCCTCCGCCGGAGTCTGAGCCGGCCACGGTCAGCGCGATCTTCATCGGGTGAGCGTTTCCATGAGCAGCTCCCTGCAGACCCTGATCCGAGATCTCCACCGCCGCCGCGGCCGGGAACGGCGCGGCCTGGCATTGGCGGAAGGGGTACGCCTGGTGGAAGAGGCGCTCGCCTCCTCGATTCCGATCCGAGGCGCCGCCGCTTCGCAGGCGCTGGAAAGTACTACTCGGGGGAAAACGCTGAAAGCAGCGCTGGCGGGGCGCGGGATCAAGGTGGAGGACATGGCCGACGCGGAGCTGGAGGCCCTGGCGAACACTGAGCACCCGCAGGGGATCGTCGCGGTTATCGAGCCCAAAAGCTGGGCCCTGAGCGACATTCGAATGAGCCCGGGCTCCACCGTCCTCGTGCTCGATGGGGTCCAGGATCCCGGCAATGTGGGAACCATGCTTCGAACCGCGCTCGGGCTGGGAGCCACCGGGGTCGTGGCTCTCAAGGGGACAGCCGAGCTGACCAATCCCAAAGTGATCCGCGCGGCCATGGGAGCAAGCTTCCGGTTGCCGGCAGTCGCAGCCGCGGCCGATGAGCTGATCGCCTGGGCCCGGCTCCAACGAGCCCAGGTCTGGGTCGCAGATCCGTCGGGTCAGAGCGCCGGAGAGCTGCCGCCGCAAAGCCCCGAGCGGCCGCCGGTTGCTCTCGTGGTAGGCAACGAAGGCGCCGGCGTCGGGCTCTCGCTCGAAGAGGCCGCCGACCGGCGGGTTGCCATCCCGCTTACGCGGGGGGTGGAGTCACTCAACGTCGCGGTCGCGGCCGGAATTCTCCTGTATGAGGTCACCCGTGCGGTTTGATGCGTACCCGTCCTGGTTCATCGTCCTGTTCGCCGCTCTGACCGGTGCCATAGTCGGAAGCTTTCTCAACGTGTGCATCTTGCGCTGGGGCGCCGAGCCGAAGCAATCGGTGGTGCGGCCCCCTTCGCGCTGCCCCCGCTGTGGGATGGGACTCGCGTGGTACGACAATGTGCCGGTGCTTTCGTGGCTGATCCTTCGGGCCCGCTGCCGCGGCTGCGGCGAGCCGATCTCGATTCAGTATCCGCTGGTCGAGCTGGCCACCGCCGCCATCTGGGCCTACATGGCGTGGCGGCACGGTCCCACGCTCGAGGCCCTTCGCGGAGCGGTGTTCGGCACCATCCTGCTCGGCATCACCATGACCGATGCGCGCGAGTACATCATCCCCGACGAGTTCACCTGGGGCGGGCTGGTGGTCGGGCTGCTCTTCAGTCTGGCCGCCGGCCTCAGCGGACTCGGAATGGCGGCGTTGGGTGCCGTCACCGGTTTCGCCGTGCTCTATCTGGTCGGCCGGGCGGGCACCTGGATCTTCAAAGAGGAAGCCATGGGCGGCGGCGACATTAAAATGATGGCGATGGTCGGGGCATTCGTCGGCTGGCAAGGTGTGCTGCTCACCATCTTCATCGGCGCGTTCATCGGCAGCCTGATCTTCCTGCCTCTGTTGATGACGGGACACAAGAAGCTGGTCCCCTTTGGGATCTTTCTCTCTATTGGCGCCGCGACCGCCTACCTGATCGGCCCCCGCCTCGTCGTCTGGTACGGCAACTTCATCATGGGCGCATGAAAGCAGCGCTCAGGATAACGGCGCTTGCGGTGATTGTTGCGCTGATCTCTTGCCGGGGCGAAGCGCCTTCGTCGAAGCTGGGACCCAGCCAACTGCAGCATCTGGTCGATAGTCTGCAGGGTCCGGTTGCCCGGGCGACCGGTCTCCAATTCAGGTCGAAACCACGCTCCGCGCTCCGCAGCCGGGGCGAGGTGCGGGCGTACCTCATCCAGAAGCTCGACCAGGAGCTGCCGCCGGCCAGGATGCAAGGCTTGGAGACGGCATACCGCCTGTTCGGGCTGTTGCCGGACACGCTGGAGCTCCGCACGCTGCTCCTGGATCTCTATACCGAGCAGGTGGCCGGGTATTACGATCCGGATTCCGCTACCCTCTTCGGTGTGGCCGATGCCGACCCCACGCAGCTCCGGCTGGTGCTCGCCCACGAGATGGTGCACGCGCTGCAGGGCCAGTACCTCGCGCTCGATTCGATCCTGCACAAGCCCTCCAACAACGACCGGCTCACCGCGGCTCAGGCGGTGCTGGAAGGCCAGGCCACGCTCGTGTCCATCGATGTGCTCGCCTCAGGCCAGAACGTGACGGGCAATCCGGAGTTCTGGGAGATGTACCGGGATCAGGTGCAGCAACAGCAAACCTCGATGCCGGTATTCGCGCAGGCGCCGCTGATCGTGCGGGAAGCCCTGATCTTTCCCTATCTCGCGGGTGCGGAGTTCATGCACTGGTGGGCCGGCTCTCGCTGGAAGGATTCGGTCCCCTACGGGCCCCGGATGCCGGTCTCGACCGAGCAGATCCTGTTTCCCGATCGCTACGCCCGGGGCGACACCCCGATCACGCTTGGCTTTCCAGCCGACACCGCCATCATCTATGAGGACGTACTCGGCGAAGGCGAGATCCGGGTGCTGATGGCCCAGCTGGCCGGATCACCCGCGGTCCGGAATCGCACGCCCATCGGCTGGGGAGGAGACCGCTACCGGGTCTACCGCACCCCCGCCGGATCGGTACTGGTGTGGTACATCGTGTGGGACGACACCCGGTCGGCCGAGCGGTTCATCTGGGGCTATGGGGGAAAGCTCAGGGCGACATCGCGCCCGGGGTATCGGACCGTGCTGGTGAGCTTGCAGCTGGAGGGGAAACCCGCGACGCTCTACGTGCTCGCGCCGCAAGGGTGGGACCGGTGGGGGCAAATTCCCAAAGCCTACGTGAGCCCATAGCCGCCTTGGATGTCGCGTCGAACACGCCCGCCTTCGGCGGGCCTTTTTCTTTTTTATTGGCGTCGACGCCACCCGGCCCTTACGGGCCGGGCTCCTGCTATGGCGCGGTCCTCCGGACCGCGGATACTCCGCATATAC
>JBJMPK010000154.1:0-8919 GCA_045803245.1 Gemmatimonadales bacterium | reverse complement strand
GATGAATGTACGGCGGTAGGACGTAAAAGAAGAGCGGCCGCCTGCGCGGCCGCTCCTTGGCAGTTTGAAGGGCTCGGAATGCGAGTCAGATCTGGCCGGCTTCAGGGCAAGCTCATATCACCACACCCAAAGGTGAAATTCGGGCCACCTGGTCGCTGGGAACCACCAGATGTTTGAGCTCGCTCCTCACCCCAAACTTTGCGCTCTTCCTTATATAGTCTTCCTGAGATAAATCGGTGGCGGATCGATCGTGCACCCCCACGTCCAACAGGTGCACTCCCCGCTCGTCCTCGGTATCGTACCGGCCCACGTATGTACGCACGCCAGAAGTCTCCACGACCACTGTGATTCCATGGAGCTCAGAATGACCTGGGTGGAATATGTGTCCGCTCATTGGCGCCTCACTGTTCGACTGCGGCACCACAAAACTTGTCGAAAGCAACCGTCAGATTAGCGGCTATGTCCTTGGGGGACCGGCCCTCAATCTGGTGGCGGTGGACGAAGTGCACCACTTCGCCGTCCCGCAGCAGCGCCATGGAAGGGCTGCTCGGCTGATATTCGCCAAAGTATTGGCGCGCCCGCGCCGCTGCATCGAGATCCTGCCCGGCAAATACGGTGACCACCTGCTGAGGGACCACGGCGTGCTTGAGGGCCAGGGCGAGCGCCGGCCGAGCATTTCCTGCCGCACACCCGCAGACAGAATTTACGAATACCAGCATTGACCCTTTAGAGTCGCCCAGGACGGCGTCCACTTCGGCGGCGCTGGTGAGCTCCTTGGCTCCCAAACGGGTTACCTCTGCACGCATAGGAGCGACGAGCGCGGGATTATAAGGCATCTGTTTCTCTGCTTCCTCGTGTGGTTTTTGAAGGGTAGCGCTTCAACTCTGCTCGGTCGTGACTTCGGCGTCCGGCTCGGCCAACGCGGCTTTCATCGCGTGCCAAGACAGGCTGGCGCATTTGACCCGGATGGGGTACTCCGAGACCCCGGAAAAGACAGCGAGCTTCCCCAGCGACTTGGCGTCCGAGGGCTCCAGGTCTCCGGTAACCAGCCGTCGGAATCGCTCGAAGAGAGCCTCGGCTTCGCTTCTGGTCTTTCCCTTGACCGCGGCGGTCATGAGTGAAGCGGATGCCTTGGAAATAGCGCAACCGGATCCTTCGAAGGCGGCGTCCTCAATCAGGTCGCCATCCATGCGAAGCCAGACTGTCAGCCGGTCGCCGCAGAGGGGATTGTTCCCCTCGACCCGGCGGTTGGCGTTCTCCATCCGACCATAGTTCTGAGGAGAACGGTTGTGGTCCAGTATCATGTCCTGATATAGCCCGCTCAGGCTGGGCATCAACCGAGCATCCGCTTCACCCGGAGCAACCCCTCAAACAGGATGTCGATTTCGTCGCGGGTATTATAGAAAGCAAAGGATGCGCGGGCCGTTGCAGGGATCCCGAAGTGTCTCATCACTGGCTGGGCACAATGGTGACCAGCCCGGATTGCGATGCCATCGTCATCCAAAATGGTGCCGATGTCATGAGGGTGGATCCCGTCCATAATGAATCCCAAGACGCTAGCCTTCTGGCGGGCGGTACCGATCAGACTCAGCCCGTCGATGTCGATGACGCGCTGTGTCGCATAGGTGAGCAGTTGATGCTCCCAGGCGGAAATGGCTTCAAGACCCAAGTGTTCGACATAATCCAGCGCCGCGCCCAGTCCCATGACTTGAGCGATCATCGGAGTACCAGCCTCGAACTTGGCCGGCAGTTCGGCCCAGGTCGATCGCTCGAAGGTGACGCTGGCGATCATATCGCCGCCGCCCTGGTACGGTGGCATCCGCTCGAGCAGCGATTCCTTCCCGTAAAGGACGCCGACGCCGGTCGGGCCAAGCAGCTTGTGACCCGAGAACGCAAAGAAGTCGCAGTCAAGTTCCTGAACATCGATGGCCAGGTGGGGAGCCGACTGGGCTCCGTCGACCAGGACGGGCACCCCTCGGGAACGGGCCAGGGCGATGAGATGCTTAACGGGGTTGATCGTGCCGAGGGCGTTGGACAGGTGTACCACGGAAACCAGGCGGGTCCGTTCCCCCAGAAGCCGCTCGAATCCCTCGACGTCCAGCTCGCCCGCCCCATTGATCGGCGCTACCCGGAGCACGGCGCCGGTCTGTTGGCAGACCAGCTGCCAGGGGACGATGTTGGAGTGGTGCTCCATGCCGGTTATCAGGATCTCGTCACCCGGCTTCAGGAAGGTCCGGGCGTAGCTCTGCGCGACCAGATTGATGCCCTCGGTGGTGCCGCGGGTGAAGATCACCTCGCGAGGCGAGGCGGCGTTGATGAAGCGAGCGACCTTCCCCCGAGCAGCATCGTAGGCCACCGTGGCCCGCTCGCTCAGGTAGTGCACCCCACGGTGGATGTTGGCGTTTTCGGAGATGTAGAAACGGGTGATTGCGTCAATCACCGATTGAGGCTTCTGGCTGGTGGCAGCATTATCGAGGTAGACGAGCGGTTTGCCGCGCACCTGCTGCCGCAGGATGGGGAAATCTTCCCGGATACGAGCAACGTCCAGCGGGGCTGCGGGGCTGCGCGGCCGTAGGGCTACAACAGCTCCGTCCGTGGCGGCGGTATTCCGATCGACTGTCGCGCTGCTGCGCTGCCCCGTCGCCCCGCTCACAGGGTCCCCAGACGCTGGCGGACCAGTCGCTCCAGCTCCTCCCTGACCGGGCCCAGAGCTACCTCAGCGATCACCTCGGCGGCAAAGGCGTAGGTGAGTAACCGTTGAGCCTCACGTGCGGGTACTCCCCGGGCGCGGGCATAGAACAGAGCCATTTCATCGAGTCTGCCTACCGTTGCACCATGGGTGCATTTCACGTCGTCCGCAAAGATTTCGAGTTGAGGTTTGGTATCCACCTTGGCATTGTCGCTCAAGAGCAAGTTGCGGTTGGTCTGCTTGGCGTCGGTCTTCTGTGCCTCAGGCTTGACGAACACCTTCCCGTTGAAGACCGCGCGGGACCGCCCATCCAACACGCCCTTATAAACCTCCCAGCTTCGGCAGTTGGGCCGATCGTGATAGATGGCAGTGTGATTGTCGACGATCTGGTTGCCCCGAGTGACATAGAGGCCGTACATCAGGGTCTCAATGTTCTCGTCATTGAGGCGGACCTGCAGATTGTGCCGGGCCAGCGCGCCACCCATGGCCATGGAAAATGACCGGTAGTGACTGTCCCGGTATTGATCTACGTGGGTGGCACCAACGTGGTAGGAGTGCTCGCTCTCCCGCTGAATTCGGGTGTGCTCCAGCCATGAGTTGGGGCCCGCTACAACTTCGGTTACCCCGTTGGTCCAATACGCACTCCCGGAAGCCAGCGTGACGTAACTTTCGATGACAGAGGCTCTTGCCCCCTGCTCGACCACGATGAGGTTGCGGGGATGGACCACATTACCTGCAGCCTCCGCAGTGGTCACGAAGAGCAGGTGCACGGGGCGGCCAGCATCAGTGTTCGCCGAAACATGGACCAGCCCGCCTTCCCGGAAGAAAGCCGTGCTGAGGGCCGTGAAAGGGCTCGACTCGATTGGGGCGTGGCGTGCCAGGTGGGCCTGGAGGAGCGATCCATCGGCTCGAAGAGCTTCGCCGACGCTTCCCGCTCGCACGCCTGATGCAAGGACCCCGAGCGAGCTGAGCCGCTCATTGAAGGCGCCGTTGATGAAAACCAGAGTGGTCCACTCAGCGTGCCCGAAGATGAAAGGCCTCAGGTCCTCGGGAGACACGGTGTTCGACCCAGGCGCGGTCTTCCATGAGGTCTGTGCGATCGGCGCGACTGGGGTGAAGCGCCACTCCTCATCTCTGCCGGTGGGGAATCCGGTGGTGGTGAAGCGATCCATGGCACGACGCCGGATCGGATCGAGCCACTCGGGAGTATCCACTGTGGCCGTTCCGCTACGCGCCTCGAACTCCTGCAGAAACGCCTCCGTCACGACGCCGCCCCGACCTCTTCCTCGAGCCATTCATACCCGCGAGCCTCGAGCTCCAGAGCCAGGTCTTTGCCGCCAGACTTCACGATTCGTCCCGCAGACAAGACGTGGACCCGGTCCGGGACTATGTAATTGAGGAGTCGTTGATAGTGTGTGACCACGATAGTTGCGTTATCGGGGCGGCGCAGGGCGTTCACCCCATTCGCCACGGTCCGGAGCGCGTCGATGTCGAGTCCGGAGTCAGTCTCGTCGAGAATGGCAAGCTTCGGTTCGAGCACGGCCATCTGAAGAATTTCATTGCGCTTCTTTTCCCCACCGGAGAATCCCGAGTTGACTGCCCGGCTCATGATCTCGGGTCCCCATTCAACCAGACGGAGCTTGTCCTCGAGCAGGTCGAGGAAGTCCATCGAGTCGATCTCCTCCAGTCCCCTGGCCTTCCGAATCTCGTTATAGGCGGCACGAAGGAAGTACGCGTTACTGATCCCGGGGATTTCCACCGGATATTGGAATGCCAGGAAAAGCCCGGCTTGCGCTCGTTCCTCCGGATCCAGATCCAGAAGATCTTGCCCCTGGTAGAGTACCTGACCTGAGGTCACCTGGTATGCCGGGTGCCCGGCCAGGACCTGAGCTAGCGTGCTCTTACCGGAGCCGTTAGGCCCCATGACCGCATGGACTTCGCCGGCTCGGACCGTCAGGTCGATGCCCCGAAGGATCTCCTTGTCTCCGGCGCTGGCTCGTAGCCCTTTGATCTCCAGCATCATCCGACACTTCCTTCCAGGCTCACTCCAAGCAGCTTCTGCGCTTCGACCGCGAACTCCATGGGCAACTCCTTGAAGACTTCCTTGCAGAATCCATTGACGATCATGGAGATAGCATTCTCGGTGTTGAGCCCTCGCTGCTTCAGATAGAAGATCTGATCTTCCCCGATTTTCGAGGTGGATGCCTCGTGCTCGACTGCGGCGGTCGAGTTCTGCACGTCGATGTAGGGAAACGTGTGAGCGCCGCAGCGGTTCCCGATCAACATCGAGTCGCACTGGGTGTAGTTCCGGGCCCCGGCAGCCTTGGGCAGCACCTTGACCAGACCACGGTAGCTGTTCTGCCCCTGCCCTGCTGAAATGCCCTTCGACACGATGGTGCTCCGGGTGTTCTTGCCGGTGTGGATCATCTTGGTCCCGGTATCTGCCTGCTGTTTTCCGTTGACCACGGCAACCGAGTAAAACTCACCAACCGAGTTGTCTCCCTGGAGGATCACGCTGGGATACTTCCAGGTTATGGCTGACCCGGTTTCAACCTGGGTCCAGGAGATCTTGGAGTTGCGGCCGATGCACTTTCCCCGCTTGGTGACGAAGTTGTAAATGCCGCCTCGGCCTTCCTGGTCGCCGGCGTACCAGTTCTGCACCGTCGAGTACTTGATGGTTGCATCGTCGAGCGCCACCAGCTCGACCACAGCGGCGTGCAGCTGATTCTCGTCCCGTTTGGGCGCGGTGCATCCCTCCAGGTAGCTCACGGAGGCACCTTCCTCCGCGACGATCAAGGTGCGCTCGAACTGGCCGGTTTCCGCCGCATTGATTCTGAAATAGGTCGAGAGCTCCATGGGGCACTTTACCCCCTTCGGCACAAAGACAAACGACCCATCGCTGAAAACGGCCGCGTTGAGCGCCGCGAAGAAGTTGTCGCTTGCCGGCACCACGGACCCCAGATACTTCCGCACCAGATCCGGATGCTCCCGAACGGCCTCGCCGAAGGAGCAGAAGATGACTCCCGCCTCGGCGAGCTTGGCTTTATACGTGGTTCCGACGGAGACGCTGTCGACGATGGCATCCACCGCCACACCTGCCAGCAGTTTTTGCTCCGACAGCGGGATGCCGAGCTTCTGATAGGTCTCGAGCAACTTGGGGTCTACGTCGTCGAGGCTCCCGAGCGGAGTCTTGGTTTTAGGAGCCGAGTAGTACCGGAGCGCCTGGTAGTCGACCGGACTGTACTTGATATTGGGCCAGTTGTGCGGCTCGGTCATTTTAACCCAGCCGCGATAGGCCTTGAGCCGCCACTCGAGCAGCCACTCCGGCTCGCCCTTTTTGGCGGAGATCAAACGGATAATGTCTTCGTTCAAGCCCTTGGGCGCGGCGTCGGCCTCGATATCAGTTACGAAGCCGTACTTGTACTCCTTATTGACCAGCGTCTCGACCGACGAGCTCATACGCTTTCCCCTGACGTTGGTGCGGCAGGCGCTTCGTCTTTGCGCGACGACGCCGCTGGTGATGCTGTTTCTTGAGGACCGGATTCGAAGCGGACCCGATACTCGCAGGCGCTGCAGCCGCTCAGAATGTGACCGCTGCGATCGACCTCGGCACCCAGCACATTGGCAAGGAATCGGGCCTCCGCAGCGCAGATTTCCGGAAATCGTTCTGCGACAGCCTGGATGGCGCAGTTATGCTCTACGAGCATTCCGTCAGCTGCCGACCCTACCGCTTCCGCCATGTACCCTTCATCCGACAGGAGCCGCGCCACGGCAGCCAGGCGTTCGGCAGGTGGTGCGCCGGCGAGCTGGTCCTTCAAGCGGTGCGTAAGGTTTTCGTAACGCTCCTCGAGGACCGAGACTGCGGCCGCGCGGCCTTCGCGGCGGACCAGATGATCGAGCAGTTCGTTCAAAGTGGCTTCGTAGCGCCGAGGGAACAGCGCTTGACCCGTAGCACTCAAGCCATAGGAAAAGGCGGGCGCGCCAACTCCGCGGTGGGTACGCTCGTACCCGACCAGCGCCTCGGACTCAAGATCCTTCAGGTGATGACGTATGGCATTGAGGGAGACGTCCAGCCTATGGGCCAACTCTTTAGCCGTAGCGCGATGGGCGCGTTTAAGCTCGACCAGGATGGCTCCGCGCAACCCTTTCCAGGGCAGCGGGTTGGAAACAGCTTCAAAGGTGGGCTGGACCGGCGCGCTCATACGGCAATCATAAGTGTTTTAGTCGGGATTGTCAATTCGTCCGAGATTTTGGTGCGAATTGACTACATCAAGTGAAACAATGACTTAGTGGCTTCCCCCGCAAGGGCCAAAAAAATCCATGAATAGTAGTTCAAGTTGCTACTTCACTACAGCAGCACTAGCTCCGAAACTTGCGATCTCACATATTGACAGTTCACTGCTCAGCTCGAGGATGTTATCGCGTATGACCATACACCGCATTCGCCTGCTCGGAGACCCGATTCTTCGGGCTCGCTGCGAACCGATCACCAAGCCGCGTTCCACAGCGGTTCGAGTGATCATGGATGATATGCGGGAAACGCTGCGTGACTGGCAATCGCGCTTCGGCAGCGGACGAGGCATCTCGGCGCCCCAGATCGGAGCGCCGGTACGCATGGCGTATATCGAGATGGACCGTCCCTGGCCGTTGATCAACCCCGAGATCGTCGACATCGGGAACGAAGACTTCGAGGTCTGGGACGATTGCTTCTCCTTTCCCAACCTCCTGGTCAGAGTCGCGCGCGCCTATCGTATCCGGGTCCGCTACCAGGATCTCAAAGGCGATTGGCAAGAGGTCGAGGTGGAAGGCGATCGCGCCGAGCTGCTGCAGCATGAGATCGACCACCTCGACGGGGTGCTAGCGGTGGATCGCCCCCAGGGTCTAGACCCCTTTTGCCTCCGGGAGGAGTGGCATCGGCAGCATGGCTCAGCGGGAAGGTATCGCGCGCCCGAGCCGAGAACCGCGAGCTACGCCACTCTATCGCTGGAAGGGTAGTCTTCGCTCAAAACCAGCGCCCCAGTCGCACAAATACCGCACTCCGCCCTCCGCTTGCAACCCCGTACTCGAACCTGACTGGCCCGACCGGTGTTTCGGCTCCGACCCCGGCCCGTACCCCTGCCAGCCAACGGTCCCCATCCAAGAGCGGCCCTCCCCGCGCCGACCGGCCGGTGGCGAGCTCGACCCTCCCGACAAAGGGACCCTTTAGCGCATAGGTAAGAAGCAGGCTGACGAGAGCCTCGCGGTCACCCCGGCGCTCTCCAATGTGAATCCCGGGGAAGCCATCCTCCCCACCGAGAGGGAAGGTGGCCTGGATGGGGAGGCGTTGGCCCCAGCCGAAGCGAACTCGCGGACGGACCCGGATAGTGCCGAACCGAAAGGAAGCCTGGCCATCCAGTCCAGCTCTCCGGTATGCACCGGCGAGGAATATCGAGCCGTCGAACACGCTTCCGTTGGCGCGGGTCACCTTCACGACATGGGCGGCAGCACCTACGGTAGATAGCTCCCGTCCCGGCTCCTTCCAATCGTGCCCGACCGCGCCCAGGGCAACCTGCCACTCGAGGCCCAGCGAGCGCTCTACCCCGAGGAATCCGAGCACCTCTTTGGTATCGATCGGATCGACCTCCATACCGCCTTGCGCGAAGCGCCGGATCGACTCGGAGGCCAGGCGAAAGGTGAGAGTCGGAGTCATGAGCTGGCGGCCCAGCTGGTAGTTTCGACGGAGCCCCAGATATAGCTCTTTTCGGAATTCTCCCAAGAACAAGGCGGCGCTGCCCTCCAGGGCAAGATCGAAGAGTCGCCGGTCGACAGCCCCCACCCACATCCGTCCTCCAAGCTCGTTGTCGTAGGCGAGGCCCAGTCCCGCGAGCCGGCGCGGACTGGCCCGCGCCGACACGGCGAACGAGACCGAGTCTCCTGCTCCGGTGGGCGATAGCCAGACCGCCTGATAGGCCTCGGCCTGAGCCATTCCTCTCAAGCGGCTCCGGAGCAGTCCAACATCGAGGCTGTCACTGAGACCCAACCCCACGAGCCGCTGGAGTGCCAGCCGTTCCGAGGGATTGCGAGCCGAGATTGAATAACCACTGACCCGGGCGGGCAGCGTCGGGCTGGCAGGCGCCGAGCGCCGGGGCAGACAAGGCGTGCTCGACAGACTGAATCGGGCGGCCTCGCCGCCGCGCCGGATGAGGGCATCCACCGCGGTGGGAGAGAAATTGAGGCTGGTGAAACCCTCG
>JBJMPK010000153.1:0-15973 GCA_045803245.1 Gemmatimonadales bacterium | reverse complement strand
CTCCCGGCTGCTCGATCGGATCGTTTTAGGGCAGGTGAGGGTTGGCGCGATCTCCGGATCATTTCTCTACGATCTCCCGCTCGAGGACCTCGTAGTGCGGGACACCAGCGGAGCCTTGTTGGTGTCTCTGCCGCGGGCTCGGGTATCCTACCGGTTGCCGAATCTGATCGCCGGCCAGGTGGTGTTGAGCGGAATGGAGCTGGACCGCCCCACCATTCAGCTGATCAAGCACCGGAACGGCCGGATGAACTACGAGGAGGTGCTCCGCATCGGGAAAGGCTCCCCGGGAGGGAAGTCTCCTCTGGTGGAGTTTCACAACGTGCGAATGACGTCCGGCACCCTGCGGATCGCGCTGCCCTGGAATCCACCCAAGACCGCGCATACCGAGGCCAGCGTGGACTCGGCACTCCGGGCGGAACGCGCCAAGCCGGGACGGCTGATCGAGCAAAGCTCCGAGGGGCTGCGGCGGGTCATCGTTCTCGCCGACCTGGCGACGAAGGTTTCTCGGCTTCGGATCGCCACACCTGACCGAAAGCCTTTCACCATCGATCTCGACTCACTCGCCACCCGGGTCAACGATCCGGCCGTCACTCTCCGGAATGCGGTCGGGCGGGTTCGGATCCGGGGCGATAGCGCCGTCTTCAGTCTCTCGCGCGGCGCCCTGCCGGATACCCGCTTCTCCGGAGGTGGGGCGGTTACCTGGCCCCGGGACACCGTGCTGTTCGACTTCCAGGTTATCGCACCGCACGTCAATCTCGACGATCTGCTCTGGGTCTCGCCCCATTTCCCATCGATGACCGGCCGGGGCATTCTCACGGCCCGCTCGGAGACGGGGGCGCGGACCGCCTACGACATTCGTGAGCTGCACCTGAAGGGACTCCTGGGACAGGTCGACGGCGAGCTGGTGACGATCACCGACAAGCGCCGTGGGCTCGGCGTTCGCGACATGAATCTGAGGCTCGACGAGCTCGATCTGGACGCGGCCCGACCCTACCTCGATACGCTTCCCTTTTACGGGACAGTGACCGGCAAACTGGTCGGCTCCGGTTTTCTCAACGCAATGGATTTGAGCATCGAGTGGGCCTTCAAGGATGCCGCCGTCCCCGGAATGCCGCTCAGCACCATTGCCGGAGAAGGTGGGATCGGTGCGGTACGCCAGAGCGGCCTGGTGTTTACCAACTTCGGGGTACGGCAATCGGACCTCGACCTGCGCACCGTTCGCCGGGTGGCGCCGGCAGTGATTCTTCCGGGAAGGCTGACCGCCGTCGGCACGCTGAACGGTCCCCTCCGCAACGTGACGTTCAACGGTACCGCCCAGCATCAGGACCTGGACCGCCCGCCGAGCCAGCTCGAAGGCACCGTTCACCTGGATACGAGGTCCCAGACGCTCGGCCTTGCTACCGACGTCACCTTGGACCCGCTCTCCTTCGACGGGATCCGGCGGGCCTTTCCTTCACTCAAGGCGCAGGGCGAGATGCGGGGCCACTTCCAGAGCCGGGGCACGCTGGCGGACCTGGCGGTGGATGCGTCCCTCGCCGGCCAGATCGGCACCGTCGATGCCCACGGGTCGATCACGGTGCAGCCGCCCCGGTGGGGCGCGGAGAACCTGCTGCTGCGATTCTCCAGTTTGAACTTGCAAGCGCTCACCGGACGGAAGGTGCCGACCAGCATGAACGGCGAGCTCCTGGTCTCGGGCAAGATGGACACGGTCAACGCTCCCGAAGGCGATCTGCGGCTCACGATGTCGAGCAGCCGGATTCGGGAGTGGACCCTGGACAGCATCCATACGGTGGTCGGAGTGCACGACAGTCTGATCCGGCTGGACACCGCCTACGCGGTCTGGAAAGGTGCGAGGGTCGGCGGCTCGGGTACGCTTGGGTGGACTGCTCCGAGGCAGGGCCAAATGGCGTTCACTCTCGCCGCGGACAGTCTCATCGCCTTTGACTCGCTTCTGCTGGCCACCACCGACCAGGCCCGCGACACTTCGCCCGGCAGCCGTCCGCTGTCCGGGACAGCCCATGCCAGCGTGCGGCTCGAGGGGAGTCTCGACACGCTGCACATGAGCGGAGATGGCCGGGTTCAAAGCCTGGAATGGCAACGGATCAGCTCGCCTGAGGTTACCGGCGCGTTCACTTGGATCGGGGGGCAGCGGCCGCAGCTCACCGCTTCGATCGGCTCAGACTCGATCGTCGCGCGCAAATGGGTATTGCACCGGGTGGGAGCGCAGGTACGCGGCTGGGCCGATTCCCTTGACTGGGGTGCCGGCACCAGCCTGGGCCCATCCACCCGGATCGACGCGGGGGGGCGCTGGTGGCGTCACGGACAGACCCAGGTTGCCTGGTTCGATAGCCTGGCCGCCACCCTTCCGGTGCACCGGTACCGGAACAGTGAAAGCTTCGCGGTAACCATCAGTGACTCGGCGCCCGCCGTCAGCCCTATGACGCTGATGGCTGACGATGGATCCGCCGTAATCCAGATGGGCGGCCGCGTGCCCGGCACTTCGGCCGGCTCCCTCGCTGTGCGCGTGCTCGGATTGGATATCCACGACGTGTACGGGCTCCTGCAGCGGGATACGACTGGAATTGCCGGCGAGGTCGGTCTCGACCTTCGCATCGGCGGCACCGCCGAGGCGCCAGTGTTCCGGGGGACCACCACCCTCAACTCAGCCCGATTCGGGGAATTTCTGGCGCCTTTCCTCGAGGGCGTGGTCGATTATGCCGACCGGAAGCTCGAAGCCAATCTCCTGCTTTGGAAAACCGGCGAGAACGTGCTCCAGGTGGAGACCCGGCTGCCACTCGACCTGGGACTCCGGGGGGTGAAGCAGCGCCGGGTTGACGGACCGCTACTGGTTCACGCCCGCGGCGATAGTGTCGATCTGGGCATCGTGGAGGCGCTCACGCCCGCCATCAACCGGGTGCGAGGCACCCTCACGGCCGATGTAAACATCACAGGCACCTGGGATGCACCCCGATTTACGGGTGGGGCCGAGATACGAGGCGGCGCGATGTCTCTTCCGGGACTCGGGGTTCGCTACGACGGACTTCGTGGCCGGGCCCGATTCCAGGGAGATTCGCTGGTGCTCGATAACGTGTCGCTGCGCAGCGGCGGCAACCTCGATGTCACCGGCTCGGTCCGGCTGGAGGAGCTTTCCCGGCCGGTCCTGGACCTGGGATTCCGGGCTCAGGATTTCAGAGCCATCGATGTGAAGAGTTTCCTGACCCTGTCCGCCACCGGTGGGCTGCGGCTACAGGGCCCTCTGTTCCACGCCACTTTGGCGGGCGATCTCACTGCCAACAGCGGTGTCCTCTACTTTGCTGACCTGGTCAGCAAGCGGATCATCGATCTCGAAGACCCGACGATCGCGGACCTCGTGGATACCACTCTCCTCCGGCGGGAGAACCTCGGTGCCAAATTCCAGAATCGGTTCCTCGACTCGCTCACCATTCAGAATCTCAGGGTGACGCTGGGATCGGATGACTGGCTCCGCTCTGCCGAGGCGAATATCCAGCTGGGAGGAGAGGTTCTGCTCAGCAAGGCGGGGAAGATTTACACTCCTTCAGGCACACTGGACGCGCTGCGGGGCACCTACACTCTCAAGATCGGTCCGGTAACCCGAGACTTCACGGTCGAACGGGGATCGGTCCGGTATTTCGGTGACTTGAACGCCGCGCTGGACATTCAGGCCCGGCACACGGTCCGGGCGGTTCGCGGCGAGGAGATCCCGGTCATCGCCAAGATCACGGGGACGCTGTACGCGCCGAAGGTGACCCTCGAGAGCACCTTCAACCCGCCGATTTCAGAGACGGACCTCGTCTCGTATTTGGTCACGGGATATCCAGCCAACGAAGCTGCTCGCCTGGGCCAGTCAAACGCTCTGGAGACGGGTCTGGCCTATTTCTCCAGCGCCCTTTCCAGCGAATTGGAACGGGCCCTGATTCAGGACCTGGGCATTCCTCTCGATCTGATCGAAATCCGTCCGGGAGTCGCTACCGGCAGCAGGAACACCGCCTTGACCCAGCTAGCCGCCGGCTGGCAGCTCGGCCGGAAGACATTCGTCACTCTCAACGCCGGCTTCTGCCCCGAGAACCTGAGTCAATTCACCTACACCAACCTGGGTGCCAGCCTCGAGTTCAGATTCAGCCGGGAGTGGAGCCTGCTCACCAGCATCGAACCCACCTTGCAATCCTGCCGGCGCGACTTCGGGGTCGTCATCAGCAATCCCTATCAGATCGGCTCGGATATCCGCTGGGAACGGGAGTTCTGAGGTGCCGCGGGTCCTGCTCATCACCAATCCGGCTGCGGCGCGGACTGCCCCGGTGGCGGTCAACGCCGTTCTGAGCACCCTGCGGGGTGCCGGTTGGGAGGCCGAAGCCCTCGCCACCGGTGGTCCGGGCGATGCCCGGAACTTGGCGGAGTACGGTGTTGCGGAGGGAATGGATGTGGTCGCCGTGTTTGGGGGCGACGGCACCACCATGCAGGCCGCCGCGGCGCTGGTCGGAACCGAGGTTGCGCTGGGAGTGATCCCCGGCGGCACCGGCAATCTGCTCGCGGGAAACCTCCGCATCCCCGCTTCCCCGGCTCGGGCGGCGCGTGCGCTGGTGAGCGCACGACCCCGGCTGTTCGATCTCGGCCGGATGGACCGGCCCAGTGGTCCGCAATACTTCGCGGTTGCCTGTGGGGCAGGATACGACGCCCGGGTCATGGCCGGCACGCTTTCGGAGCATAAGAGGCGTTGGGGAATGGCGGCCTACGTCGCCACTACCCTGCGGCTCATGTCCGAGCTGCGCAGCACCATCCACTCCCTCCGGATCGACGGAGTGGAGTACGATGCCAATGCCGCCATGGTACTGGTCGCCAACTGCGGCGAAGTAATTCCGCCGTTCGTCAAGTTGGGTCCCGGCATTACTCCAGACGATGGATTACTCGATGTAATCGTGATCCGGGCCGACAACTTTCCCCAGAGCATCCGGGCGGTGTGGGACCTTCTGCGGCTCACGCCGGGAGCTCACAGTCCCGATACCTACGTGGGTCATGTCCGGGGCCGGGAAGTCACGGTGGCGACCGATCCGGTGCAGCCGGTCCAGCTAGACGGGGAGCCTGGGGGGTATACCCCGTTCACCGCGACTGTGGTTCCCGGGGCCATCCGAATCCTGGTTCCATGAGCCATGGCGTTGGAGCGCCGAGTGACTAATTTCTGGTGACCCCCGGGTGTAGCCCGGGCCCACCGGGTCCCCGCTCCGGGGAGACAAGTTCCTGTGGCTACAAGGTGTGCCAATGGCTGGCTCAGTTCTGCTGATCGATGACGATGTCGACGTTCTGCGCAGCATCGGGAACTACTTCGAGCGGCTTGGCTATGAGGTAACCCGGGAGCTGAGCGGCGAGGCGGGGCTGGCCACCTTCGACCGGCTGCGGCCTGAGGTCGTCATTCTCGACCTGGGGCTGCCCGGAATGGATGGGATGGAGGTGCTGGAGCATCTGCGCCAACGGGATGCTTCGGTGGTGCTCCTGACGGGGCAGGCGGATGTTGCCACCGCCGTCCGAGCGATGCAGTTGGGGGCCGAGAATTTTCTCACCAAACCGGTCGACATGGAGCACCTGGCGGCCGCAACCGCGCGGGTGGCCGATAAGGCGCGGCTTCGGCGCATCAACGAGGCGCTTCTGGTCCAGAGCGCCCCCGGTCACGGGCTCGACTCCCTGGGCACTTCCTCCGGGATGCAGGACTTTGCCCATCAGGTGGGGCTCCTGGCGCAAAGCGAGCGCACCACGGTGTTGCTGAACGGGGAGAGCGGCACCGGGAAGGGCTGGGTCGCGCGCATGATGCACGACCTGAGCCCGCGGGCCAAGGCGCCTTTCGTGGAGGTCAACTGCGCCGGACTCAACGCCACCTTCCTCGACTCGGAGCTCTTCGGCCACGAGAAAGGCGCGTTCACCGACGCGAAGGATCGCAAGCAGGGCCTGTTCGAGATCGCGGACCACGGCACCATCTTTCTGGACGAGATCGGCGATCTGGCACCCGAGCTCCAGCCCAAGCTGCTGAAGGTGTTGGAGACCAAGACATTCCGGCGATTGGGTGGGACCCGCGAGATCACGGTTGACGTGCGCCTGGTCGCGGCGACCAACAAGAATCTGCAAGCGGAGGTCGAGCGGGGACAGTTTCGCGAAGACTTGTACTACCGCCTCAGCGTCATGCCCCTCACCCTGCCCGCCGTACGCGATCGCTCCCGGGAAGACCGGCTGGCCCTGATCACCAGGCTCATGGGTGATCTGCGGGCGGAGCTTCCCGACGGCCCGCCATCCTTATCGGGCGAGGTTCTCGAACGCCTGATCGGCTATCCCTGGCCCGGCAACGTTCGCGAGATGCGAAACGTCCTCGAGCGCGCGCTCATCCTGGGTCGGGGACAGCCGGCGGTCAGCATCGAGCACCTGCCGGGTGAGTTCCGAGCCCGTCCCGGTCTGGGCGACCGGCGCCACACGCCGCTCAGCCTGGAAGATCTCGAGCGCCAGCATATCGAGCGGACCCTGAAGCACCATACCGGGAACCGCACCCGTGCGGCCATCGAGCTCGGCATCTCCCGCGCCACGCTGATCAACAAGATCAAACGGTACAACCTCACTTCCTGAGCGGCGCATGACTGAGCTTCGCGAGCATGATGCCATGGAGTGCCGCGCCTGCGGGCGGGAAGAGCGCGCCTCCGAGGGCTACCCCTGCGCCAAGTGTGGCACCTTCATCTGCATCCTCTGCAGCTTTCGGGGAGTGACGCTCTGCCGCGAATGTGCGGCCGCGGCCCCATCTGATAAAGCGACCTGAAGCCGGCATCATGTCTTCCGCCATCGCACGTGCCGCAGTCGCGCCGGTTCTCGCTGGCCCCTCCGTGCGGGCCGAACAGGTCACTCAGCTCATCCTCGGTGAAAGCGCCGCGATCATGGAACGGTCCGGCGACTGGCGCCGGGTGTGCACCCACATCGACGGCTACAACGGTTGGATACACGCCGGCTATCTCCTCGAGGTGGAGGATGCCAAGGTCCGGGAGTGGCGCGCCCGCGCGAGCGGGTGGAGCGAGGGCGTGATCGTACGAGCCGGTGATGCGAGCGTGGCGCTACCCTTGAGAGCCCGGGTGGTGCTTCAGAACGACAGCGTCGTGTTGCCCGACGGCCGGCAGGGAAAGGTTGTAGATGGGGGCGTCCGGGAGCTGAAGCAGGTCATCGCCGGTGCTCGGGCAGAGGCGCCGGAGCATTGGGCGTTGGAGCACTTCGCGGGTACCCCCTACCAGTGGGGCGGGGTCACGCCGTGGGGGGTGGATTGTTCCGGCCTGGTGCAGACCACATTCGCCGCCCGCGGGGTGGATCTCCCCCGCGATTCGGCTCAGCAGGCAGCCTGCGGCGAGAACGTTACTCCGGGGGAGATCCGTCCCGGGGATCTCCTCTTCTTCCGGGGAGAGTCGGGGCAGGGCATCACGCATGTCGCCTTTGCGGGTGAGGCTGATACCCTGGTGCACGCTACGCTCGCGTGCGGCGGTACCCTGAGCGAATCATGGCTGCCGGGCACCCGGGCAGCGAGTCTGCGCGATCGTCTGGCAGTGGTGCGAAGGCTGGAAGAACGGTGAAGTCTTCGCCGCGGAAGCTGGTGCTCTTCGACATCGATGGCACCATTCTGCTTACGGCCGGAGCCGGCCGTCGCGCGATCGTAGCCGCTCTGGGAGAGGAAGTCGGCCCGAGCACGGCCTTCGATCGGGTTCGGTTCGACGGCAAGACCGATCCTCAGATCGTGTCCGAGCTGCTGGAGGCGGCGGGGCACCGCGGACCTCACGCACCGGACCGGGTCAATATCGTGTGCCGGCGCTACGTCGATCTCCTTGCTCGCGAGCTGGAGGAGTCACCCGCCCGCACCACGGTCATGCCCGGCGTTCCCGTGCTGCTGGATCGGCTCGAGGCGTTGGAGGGGGTCGTGCTCGGGCTCCTTACCGGAAACCTGGCGGAGGGTGCGGCGCTGAAGCTTCGCGCGGCCGGACTCGACCCCCGGCGGTTTCGACTGGGGGCCTACGGGTCCGACGCGGCGGATCGGCCGGAGCTGGCGCCGATCGCGGCCGGGCGCGCGCAGCCGTTCTTCGGCCGAGTCCCTTCTGGAGCCGAGATCGTCATCATCGGCGACACTCCGGCGGACATCACCTGCGGGCGCTGCATTGACGCCCGTGCCGTAGCGGTGGCCACGGGGGCATACTCGGTCACCCAGTTGGAGGCTTGCGGTCCCCATGCGGTCTTCGCCGACCTGACCGATACCGATCGCGTCATGGAGGCCATCCTGCAGTGACCCCGCGGCCCGGGCCGTGAGCCTTCCTCCCGCTCCGACCGACTCGTGGATGGTCCCGGAGCTCGGTCCCTCCCTCGGCCGGCTCACCGATCCCCCGGCCGCCTCTTCCGAACGAGGCGAGCTCGAGATCAGCCTCGAAGCCATTCGTCTCGATCTCGTCACCGAAATTTTCGATGTGGCCGGGGCGGCACGCTCGTTCGCGGCGGCGGGCGACCGTCAAGGTGCCATTGCATCCCTCGGACGAGTGGCCTGGCTCGATCGCTGGGAACGCGCGGTTGGGGCCGCGGCGCAGCGGCTGACCGATGCCGTCAACGCCCGCCTGCGGGCTGCGGCCACTGAATCCCGGCTGCCAGCCAAGAAGCTGGCTGCCTGTCTTCTGACGGCGGAGGATATGCGAGCCATCGCTTCGCGTCTCGGAAGCGGCGGAGCCAATTTCGTGAGCGCGCTGGATGCCCTGGAGCAGACGGTTCCCGCCGCGGCCGCCTCCGGCCCTCGAGGCCAGAGTGGGCTGGAGGACTGGCAGCGAGCCCTCATGACCACCGCTCGCCGGGTCGAGTCATCCTGGCTAGCCCTGATGGCTGCCGCGACGCTGGAACAGAACCGCTGGAAGAGCGAGATCGAACGAGTCAGATCCTGGCACCGGCCCACCTGGCCTCTCTGGACGCTCACCGCAATGGTGCTGGCCATTGTTACCTACGTGGGCTTGGTCCTGGGTGGCTATATCCCGGTCCCGGCGGCGTTGCGGGGCTTCGCTGAATTCTGGTGGAATCGTCCGTGACCACGGTCGGTGTTGGAATCGATCTCGTGGACTTGGAGCGCATCCGGCAGCTGCTGTTCCACAAGGGAGAGCAGGCCATGACCCGCTTCTTCTCGGAGCGGGAACGGGAGTACCTGGCCACCCGCACCGATGCGACAGGCCATGCGGCGGCACGCATCGCCGCTAAGGAAGCAGTCTATAAAGCCATGCAGTCGTTGCCCAACGCCCGGGGCATCGGCTGGCGTGACATCGAGGTGTCCCGGGATACGGAAGGAAGGCCGGCGATCCTCCTCCACGGGGTTGCCGCGCAAGTCTCCCAGCAACACGGTGGCCTCAAGGTGCGGATCTCCCTCACCCACTCGGCGACTTCTGCCGGTGCGATCGCGGTGGTGGAAGCTCCCTGACGGGGCAGTCTTCCAATTCCGACATCTTCACTCTAGTTTCACTCGACAGCTCTCAAACCGGGTGAAAATGATTCTCATCGGTGGCGCAGCTCTTCTTCTCAGCGCCAGCCTCTTCAGTCCGCAGGAACCCTCCCCAGGTCAGGATCGGGCCGTGCTGGTGCGCCGGGTGGCGGCCACGGCCCAGTTGGCGGCTCAGGAATATGGTGTCGGCGTGGTGCAGGGTAGGGTGATCGCCCGTGCAGAGGTCGATGAGGCTCGCCTGTTCTTGCAGGAGTCCCGCCGTTCCGCCGCACTTCTGCCGCCTGAAGTAAATCGACGCGTCCTCGGGGAAATCGATTCACTGGTCAGACTGGTCGATCGGACCGCCCCAGCGGAATCAGTCGCCGCCCGGGTCGGGACCATGACCCGCGCCCTCTCTCGGCAGACGAACGTGGCTCTCGATGAGATCCCGTCCCAGGCGCCCTCCCTTGCCCGGGGAGCTCGAGTCTACCAGGAGAGCTGCGCCGGCTGCCACGGCAACCTGGGACAGGGCGACGGGCCGCTGGCCCGCGGCATGGAGCCCAAACCTGCCGATCTAACGAATCGGACGGCACTCGCCGGACAGTCCCCGCTGGATTACTACCGCAGAGTCAGTATCGGCGTGGTAGCCACGGCGATGCCCGCGTTCGAATCTCGGATGACGCCCGAGGATCGGTGGGCTGCGGCGGTCTATGCCACGCTGCTTCGACTGCCCCCGGGTCATGCCGGTGAAGTACCGGCTCGATTGCAGGCATTCTCGACCACCGGCCGGATGTCCGATACGGAGTTACTGGCCGCGCTGGGTGAGAGAGATACGTCAGCCGGAGCGCTGGCGAGGGTCGCGGCCGTCCGGAGCTTTCAGCCGGATATCACCGCCGACGCCAATGCCCAGGTGTTTGCCCGCGTGCGCGCCCAGCTCGACTCGACCTACGCCCTGGCACGGAAAGGAGATACCTCGGCGAGCACCCGTGCGTTCGACGCTTACATGACCTTTGAGCAGGTGGAGCGCGGGGTGCGGGCCAAGAATCCCGGGCTGGCGGCGGAGCTCGAGGCGGCCTTCGCCTCTCTTCGAACCCGTACCGCCGGCGGGGCGACCACAACTGAGGTCGATGCGATCCGGCGGCAGCTCGAGGCCGGGCTCGAGAACGCCGAGCGATTGCTGGGCGACCCACTCTCGCCGGCCAATCTGTTCCTGCAGTCCTTTGTCATTCTGGTGCGCGAGGGGCTGGAAGCGATTCTTATTGTAGGCGCACTGATGACATTCCTGGTCAAAATGGGCGCCGGTCACCGCAAGCGCGACATCAACATCGGGGTGAGCGGCGCGGTCGGCGCCAGCTTGTTGACCGCATTCGCTCTGGAGACGGTCTTCCAAATCACTCCGGCCAAGCGAGAAGCGCTGGAAGGTGCCACGATGGTACTCGCCACCGTGGTGCTCTTCTACGTGAGCTATTGGCTGCTCTCGAAGATGGAGGTGGCCAAGTGGAACCACTTCGTCAAGAGCAAGGTGCAGGATGCGCTAACCAGTGGATCCGGCCTGGCTCTGGCCACCGCGGCATTTCTCGCGGTGTACCGGGAGGGCTTCGAGACGGTGCTTTTTTACAAGGCGCTGTTTCTCACCGGCGGCCCCGGGGCTGGGACCATGCCGATCATCGCTGGGATTGCCGCCGGTTCGGTCGTGATGGTGGGCGTTTACATCGCGATCAGCCGTTTCGGGCTGCGACTTCCGCTCCGGCCGTTTTTTGGCGTGACCAGTGCGTTCCTGTATTACATGGCATTCGTCTTTGCGGGAAAGGGCGTCGCCGAGCTGCAGGAGGGTGGCTTCATTCCCACGACGATCGTTCCTGGCGCTCCCCGCCTGCCAGCGCTCGGCGTTTACCCGACGGTCGAGTCGCTGGTGGTTCAGGGAGTGCTGGTGGCCCTCCTGCTTTTGGCTTTGGTCTGGACCTTCTCGATCTCGCCCCGGCGAAGCCAAGCCAGGTCACTGGCTGCTCCTCCCAAGCCCGCGAAGACCACCAGCGCATCGATTCCAGCTCCTGTGCCCCAAGGGGCCAGCCTCGAGCTGTTGCGCTCTCTGGAGCGAATGGAGGCTGATCTGGGTGAGATGCGAGCCGAAGTCGAAAGGATGAAAACCAACCTCACCGAGGCACCCGAGTCCCGCGCCCGGAAGAACTAGCGTGGATCTCACCACCGCTGACCTTTGCGATCGATTTCCGGATCAGGTGCAGCCAGTAGAACCGCTGCTCCGGGAGTATGGAGGAATCAGCCGATTTGCCGGAGCGATCGAGACGGTAGAAGTGTTCGAGGACAACACGCTGGTCCGAGAGACGTTGGAGACGGCAGGAAGAGGTCGGGTTTTAGTAGTGGACGGAGGTGGGTCGCTGCAATGCGCACTCGTAGGCGGGAGGCTGGCCACCCTGGCCCAAGCTAACGGCTGGGTCGGTATCGTCGTGAATGGGGCCGTTCGGGACAGCGAAGAGATCAAGCTGCTGCGAGTCGGGGTTCGGGCTTTGAACACGTCGCCGATGCGGAGCAGGAAGAACGGGTCGGGAGCCCGCGGCGGCGTGGTGAGATTTGCGGGGGTTACCTTCGCTCCCGGGCATTTTCTTTATGCCGACGGGGATGGGATCCTCTTATCTGAACGCAATCTTCTCGAGTAGCGGCCGGCTCGCTGCCCGGAAATACCAACGGCCCGTCATTGACGGGCCGTTGGCGTAAGAGAGTGGTAGATCGCCCCCTGAGTTTACGGAGACAGGCCGAAGTGCCCGCTCCACCCTTCTTCGACCTACCACTTTTTCGTGTGAAGCTGCTTCAGCTTCTCGCGGTAGGAAGAAGCAGGATCGGTGCCAGCCAGGATCAATGCTCTAACCCGTTACCAGATATGACTCAAGACGCGCTCGTAGGCGGCGCCGCTAAGCTGCAAAATCTGTCGAAGGGCTTGACAGATTTTGGTCACCGCACGTTAACGTCTTAGTCTCACGCGACTTCCGCGCGTGTAGAATTACTCGACACCACGGCCTTCTTGCCGGTCTTCAAGTAGCTTCCCGGGTCCGGACTGGGTCCTTTCTGCCAAATAACTATCAGAATCGAACCGATAACGACCAAGATGACGCTGGCGAGCTGGGCGATGGTGAAGGGTCCGAGAAGGCGATCATCCTTGGCGCGGACGATCTCAACCAGGAACCGCTCGAGTCCGGCAAAGACCAGATAGACGCCGAACAGCCAACCGGCCGGCTTTCCCTTCTTGCGCAACACCCAGAGTATCGCAAAGACCACCAACATCGCCGCCACCTCGTAGAGCTGGGTCGGATGGACGGCGAGCACGGTCGACGGGTCGGTATTGGGGGGAATGGCGACTCTGAAGGCCTGCAGGTTGGCGGCCGTCGAGGGCGGAGATCCCTGAGGGAACTTGACTCCCCAGGGAAGGTTGGTCGGGCGGCCGTAGTCATCGTTTACCAGGAAACACCCGACCCGGCCCAGCGCGTAGGCTGCCGCCAGCGCGGGAGCCGCGAGCTGCATGGTCCAGCGGAGGGGCACCCGCAGCCGCCAGCTGTTGAGAATGACCGCCAGGGCGCCACCGATGAACCCACCGTACCAGACCAGACCTCCGCGCGAGAAGAGTGCGCCGGGGTCGCGGGTCAGGGCGACGTACCAGAGTTTGGCTCCGATGATGCCTCCGATCACCGCGGCGGCAACCATGTCGGCGGCGTACTCCTCCCGGAGATTCAACTCCCGTAGCTGGCGCGCTATGAGCCAGCCGCCCATCAGAAAAGCGACCATCAACATCAGACCGTAGCCGGTGACTTCCAGTGGCCCCAGGTGGATGATGAACGGATATATCGTCATGACCTAATTCCATTCGGGTGAAGTGCGAGTCCCGACAAGGCGAGATCATCGCGCGGCTCCAGATCCCAGCCGCTGCGTTCTCCCTGCGCGAGTCGCCACGCTCCGGCCGCCGCTATCATCCCGGCGTTGTCGGTATTGAGTCGCGGGGAAGCTACGCTGAGAGTGGCCCGGCCCGCCAGCCGATTCTCGAGACCGGCGGCTAGGGCACGGTTGCATGCTACCCCGCCCCCCACCATGGCGCGTTCATAGCCCGACTCATCGACAGCATGGGCCGTCTTGGCGATCAGGACTTCGAGAGCGGCGTCCTGAAATGCGCGAGCCAGGTCGGCTCGTTCCTGGGCCGCGCCGTTGCTCCAGTCCGATGCGGCCTCAGCGGCGCGTACAGTACGGAGGACGGCCGTTTTGAGGCCACTGAACGAGAACGCGTAGCGGTTGACTCCCCCCCGTTGGAGCTCGGAAAGCAAAGGGCTGGGGAATCGATATCGACCGGGTCGTCCTTCCCGCGCCAGCCGCTCGATGGCCGCGCCGCCGGGGTAGCCGAGTCCCAGCAGGTTAGCCACCTTGTCGAAGGCCTCACCGGCGGCGTCGTCCAGCGTCTGTCCCAGCAGGTGATACTCACCCCAGGCCGGTACATCGAGAAGCATGGTATGGCCGCCGCTCACCAGCAGTCCGACAAACGGTGGCGCGAAGCTGGTATCCTCGAGGGTGGGGGCGAAAAGATGTCCTTCCAGGTGGTTCACGCCGATGATCGGCCGGTCGAGGCTGAACGCGAGGGTCTTCCCGTACATCATGCCCACCAGTAGAGCCCCCACGAGGCCGGGGCCCGCCGTGACTGCCACGCCGTCGACCTGGCTCAGCCCGATGCCCGCGTCCGCCAGCGCCCGATCGACGACCGATCCGATGGCGCGGACGTGGGCCCGGCTGGCGAGCTCGGGAACCACGCCACCGAATATGCGATGCACGTCTTGAGAAAGGATGACGAGAGACCCGAGCGAGGTGCGGCCGCCATCCGAGCTGACGACCGCCGCCGAGGTCTCGTCGCAGGAGCTTTCGATCCCCAGGATCCACTGGCTCACGGGAGGACTCGACGCTTACTGCGGGGGCTCAGCGAGCAGCCGCTCGATGAGTCCGCGGTTGACCGCTGACGCCCAGTCGTGCGCCCCGATGACCCGCTTCACGATGATGCCGTTGCGATTGAGGAGGAAGCTCTCGGGGACCCCGGTCGTCTGGTAGATCTCCTGTACCCTGGTGCTGCGGTCCTGCAGGAGATCGAAGCTGAGCCCAAGTTCCTGACCAAACGCCTGAACGTCTTCCGGGCTTCCTTCGTCGATACTCACCGCGGCGATCTTGAAACCGCGCGGTGCCAGGGCTCGATAGAGCTTCTCCATGGCCGGCATCTCGACCCGGCACGGGACGCACCATGTCGCCCACACGTTTACCAGGGTGACGGCGCCGCGATAGCGCTCCCGCAATGAGACGGAATCTCCGGTACCGAGATCGATCGCCCGAAAATCCGGCGCCCGAGCTCCGACCTCGACCCGCGCGACATCGCTGCCGAAGCGGGTGAGGGCTGCCGCTCCAGCGACCAGGCCGCACACGATCACTCCCACCAGTATCCATTGCCGGGACATAGCTCTCATACCTGGATGGCGCAGCGCCGCTTGAGATCCTGGATGGCATGCCCCGGATCGGGAGCGCCGAACACCGCGGTTCCGGCGACGAAGGTGTCGGCTCCGGCTCCCCACGCCTCGGCAATGGTGTCCTTGGTTATGCCACCATCCACCTCGAGCACTGCCGGGGAACCTCTCCGGTCGAGCAGCGCCCGGGTGCGCCGGAGCTTATCGGTCGACGTGGGGATGTACGATTGCCCCCCGTATCCGGGATTGACCGACATGATGAGGACCAGATCCACTTCATCGAGCGCTTCCTCCAGCACCGTCAGCGGGGTAGCCGGGTTGAAGGCGAGACCGGCCAGCATGCCGAGCTGTCGAGCGGTGGCGAGGTGCCGCTGGATATGAACCGTTGCCTCGGGGTGGAAGGTGAAGACACTGGAACCGGCATCGGCGAACTCACCGAGATACCGCTCCGGATACTGGACCATCAAGTGGACGTCGATGGGGATACTGGTCAACCGCCGCAGCGCCCGCACCATCGGAGCACCAAAGGTGAGATTAGGGACGAAGTGCCCGTCCATCACGTCGACATGGAGCCAGTCCGCGCCGCCGCTCACCGCCCGGTCGACCTGCTCGCTCAGACGGCCGATATCCGCGCTCAATACGCTTGGAGCGATCCGTGCGGTCAACGCCCACTCTCCGGTCCACGGCTGACCACCAGGTTCACCGCCGCTCCTCGGGGGCGCCCGACGCCGGCCGCCGGCCGGGTGGAGAGCACCACGCCACGCTCCTGGCCGCCCGATAGAGTGTCGACTGCCCCAACCCGCACCCCGGCCGCTGTCAGGATCTTGCTGGCCTGGGGGAGGTTGAGCCCGATCACATCCGGTATGGCAACCAGTGAAGGCCCGGAGCTGATCGTGAGCTGGACGACACTGGTGGGCTCGAGCACCGTCCCCGGCGGCGGATCCTGCCAGATTACCGTGCCCTGGGGAAAGGAGTCATTGGCTCGCTCGCCTTCGAGACGGGGACG
>JBJMPK010000152.1:0-17166 GCA_045803245.1 Gemmatimonadales bacterium | reverse complement strand
GCGTAGCGAGGGATCGGCGGGGTTTGCATCGGCAAGACCAAGCGTGGCGGCCGGAAAGCGACGTTCGGGGTTAAAGCAACAGTAATCCTGCGAGGCCCAGCAACAGCAGAAATCCGCACACGTCGGTGAAGGTCGTCACGAATATGGACGAGGCCACGGCCGGATCGACGCCCGACCGCTCGAGCACGAGGGGAATGAACGCGCCGGCAAAGCCTGCGACCATCAGATTGCCGGTCATGGCCAGAAAAACGACCAGGCCCAGCCTCGGCCCCTGACCGATGAGGGCGGCTACCGTGCCAACGGCGACACCCATGACGAGTCCGTTGATAATGCCGACCACGATCTCTTTTCCGACCACGCGGGTGAAGACGTTCACCGGTATTAGACCGAGCGCCAGCCGCCGGACGGTGACGGCGAGCGCCTGGGTTCCCGCGTTCCCACCCATCCCGGCGATCACCGGCATCCAGACCGCCAGAGCCAGCGTGTGCTGGATGGTGTGTTGAAAGAGGTACACCACCCCACCCGCCAGGAACGCGGTTCCGAGGTTCACCGAAAGCCACGGCAGCCGGCTCCGGACCGCCATTCTCCAACCGGCCGCAAGCTCCTCATCCGGTGACACGCCACCGAACTTGAGCAGGTCTTCCGTGGTCTCGGCTTCGACCACGTCGATGACATCGTCGAAGGTGACCCGTCCCAGCAGCCGCCCTTGCTCATCCACCACGGCGACGCTCGGGATGTTGTAGCGCGCCATCAACCGGGCCACTTCTTCCTGGTCGAGATCCGGGGTAACCGTGATGTCGGGCGGGGCCATGAAAGCCCTGACCGGACGCTCGGGACGGCTGATGACCAGGTCCTTGAACGGCAGCAGCCCGACCAGCCGGCGGTCGGCATCGACTACGAACACCTGATAGAAGTCTTCGACTTCCTCGGACTGCCGGCGGATCTCCTCCACCGCCTGCTCCGCCGTGGCCGTGTCCGGAACGGTCACCAGGTGGGTGGTCATCCGGCCGCCGGCGGTCTCCTCGTCGTAGCGGAGGAGGCGGTCTACTTCGGCCCGATCGAAGACGCCGGAAAGGATTCGCTCCTGGTGGGTGGGATCGAGATCGCCGAGGATGTCGGCTGCGTCGTCGTCGTCCAGCTCGGTGACGATCTCCGCGGCCTGCCCCGGGTCCAGTGCCGCCAGCGTCTCACCCGCATGCGCTTCCTCCGGCATCTCCGCCAACGCCTGACTGGAGAGCTCGGGGGGGAGCGCCTGCACCACGGCCACCCGCTCCTTCTCGTCCAACGCGGAAAGCACGTCGGCCAGGTCGGCGGCCTCGAAGTCGTGCGCGCGCCGGATGAAGTGCGCGATATCGCCCTTGCGGACCAACTCGACCATCCGGTCGAGCAGCTTCATTATGGCGTGCCGGGCGTGAGGGTGATCGCGGGCGTGGGATCGGGGCGGATCAAGAGCCGCTCGACCCGGTTGGGTGATGCCTGCACCACATCCAGCTCGAGGCCATTGAGGGTGAACCGCTCGCCCGCGGTGGGGATCCGGCCGGCCAGCTCCACCAGCAGTCCGCCCACCGTAGTCGAGCGGGTGGACGGCAGCGCGATCCCGAACCGCTCCTGCACCGCTTGCAGCGAGAAGTTCCCGTCGGTCTCGAAGATGCCCGGCGAGGCGGCCTGCGCCGCCCGGACCTCCTCGTCGTGCTCATCGAAGATCTCGCCGACCAGCTCCTCCAACAAATCTTCCAGCGTGGCAATCCCCAGCGTACCGCCGAACTCATCGAGCACGACCGCCAGGTGGCGCCGTTCCCGCTGCATGTCCAGCAGGAGGTCGCCGCAGGTGCGGCTCGCCGGGGTGACCGCCACCGGCCGGACTGGCAATGGATCGCCCGGCTCGAGCTTGAAAAGATCGAAGGCGTGCAGCATCCCGATAATCTCGTCGAGGTTCCCCCGGATCACCGGGATCCGGCTGTAGCCGCTGCCGGCAAACACCAGCCGAATTTCCTCCAGTGGAGCATTCTCGTCGATGGCGACGATCTCGGTGCGCGGTGTCATGACCTCACGCACCGGCCGCGCGCTGAACGCCATGACCCCACCCACCATCACCAACTCGCCGTCGTCCTCCAATCCCACGGCGGCGCCCTCGCGCCAGATGGCGCGGAGATCGGTTGGCCGGGAAGCGGTGCGCGCGGGGAGTAGCAGTCCCAGCACCCGCGACCAGGGACGGAGAATCGGAATAACCCGCTCCGCCACCGTCTCCGCCCGGGGCTGGGTCAGCCAGCGTGGCACCAGGTAGGCAGCGAACAGCACCAGCGGCACCGCGAGCAGCGCCACCCCGACGACGAAGCGCGGCGCGCTGGAGCCGGCCAGCAGGCCGGGAACGGCGGCGCCGAGCAACAGCACGCCGAGCGAAGTGGTGGCGGAGGCGGCGGTGAGATAGTAGTCGATCTGCGCCAGTCCGGTGAGCGACGCGGGTCCGCCCCGCAGCCGACGCCCCACCGCGCGGGTCAGCTCGGCGCGGCTCACGGTGATCAATGCGGCGCCGGCGGTGGCGCCAAAGGCGGTGAGGGCAATACCCAGCAGCACGGCAAACCAGGTCATCGCCCTAACCGTTCCGGAGACGTCAGGGAAAGCTCGAGCGGCGGACGATGCACCGCGATGCGCTTCACCCGGCGCCGCACGACATGTTCGACCACGACCCGGTAGCCCTCGACATCGATCGACTCGCCCGAGCGCGGCACCCGCCCGAACTCGGCCAATACCAGGCCCCCGACCGTGCTCACGTCATCGCGATCGAAGCTGTGCCCCAGTGCCGACTCCAGCTCGGAGAGCGCGACACCACCCTCCACCCGCCACTGGTCTTCGCTCACCACCTGGATGGGCGCCACCTCGTCGGTATCGTACTCATCCTGGATCTCGCCCACGATCTGCTCCAGGATGTCCTCCAGCGTTACGATGCCGGCGGTCCCCCCGAACTCATCCACCACGACGGCCAGATGACTGGGACCGCGCTGAAAGTCGCGCACCTGGCGGTCCAGCGTCTTGCCCTCGGGCACGAACGCCGCGGGCCGGATCAGGGCGCGCCAGGGCCGGGGGTCGTCCGGTCCGATCGCGAGGATGTCCTTGGCGTAGATCACTCCGACCACCGCGTCAGGATTCCCGTCATAGACCAGCAGCCGCGCGTGCTCTGAGCTACGCAGCGTTCTCACGACTTCGTCCCGGTCGGCCGCGGTATCCACCGCGATGATGTCGATGCGGGGAGTCATCACCTCCGCCACCGTGGTATCGGCCAGCGAGAAGACGCCGAGCAACATGTCGCGTTGGGCGCTTCCCGCCTGGCGCGTGGTTCGGGCCGGAGTCCGGGCCCGGGCCCGGTCGTCGGCCCATGTGGCCAGGCGGATCAGCGGACGGAACGGCACCAGCGTGGGCACGGCGGCCCGCCGGGCCGGGCCGGTCAGCTCGGGTGCCACCGCCGCCAGCAGCCGGGGAAGCAGATCGCCAAGCACCCACACCAGAAGCACCGCAAGCAGGAGGCGGAGAATTCCCAGCGCCGGAAACCAGGCCCACCAGGCCACCGCGGCGCCCGCGGCCGCACCGGCAAGCACCAGCAGCGACAGGTGCGCGACGTGGAGGTTGCGCGAGACCGTGGTGGTGCCTTGAGCGCCCAGCTGGCCGCTGAGCGCCCGCGGCAGGTCGGCGTCGGACTCGGCGGCGAGCGCCAGCCACGCCGCCCAAAGGGTCAGCAGCGCCGCCACGAGCGGCGCGATGAAGAGCTGCAGCATGGGGATCACGCGAGCGCCTCCACGTAACGCTCCTGCCGCCGCCACATGGCCGACCGGGTCCGTCCGGCGCCCTCGGGATGCTCGCGGCCGAGCGCGTGCAGCGTCCCGTGAACGACCAGACGGATCAGCTCTTCCCGCGCGGAGATGCCACGGGTCCGGGCCTCCTGCCGCGCCACCGAGGAGCAGATGTACACATCACCGATAGTCGGGCCGGCAGGTGCTTTCATGGCAAACGTGAGTACGTCGGTGGGACGGTCGTGACCCTTGTGCTGGGCGTTGAGCCGTCGCATCGCCGCCGGTCCCAGAAACGTGATCGAGACGAGGGCGTCGCGGCGTTCGCCCGCGAGAACCGCGAGGACCGCGCGTCTGACCACCGCGCGCGGCAAAGGCAGCCGGCGTCCATTGACCACGACCTCACTCACGCTCGACTGATTGGAATTCCGGCGTGATTCCGCCGCTGACGCGGGGATAGCCGATTCGCTTATGGTAGGTTCCCGACATCACCCGGGCGAATTCCCGCTTGATCCGGTCGAGATCCCGCAGAGTGAGCGGCGCGTCGTCGAGCTGCCCCGAGCCGAGCTTCTGCTGGACCAGGTGCTCGATGGCATTCCGCACCGCCTCAGGTGTGGGGTTGCCCAGCACCCTGATGGCGGCCTCCGCCGAGTCGGCCAGCATGGCCACGGCGGTCTCGGCCGACTGGGGCCGAGGGCCGGGATAGCGGAAGTCCGCGGGATCGACCGCTCCATCGGTCTCGCTGCTCCGGGCCTGGCTCAGAAAGTAGGTGATGTATGTAGTCCCATGATGTTCCGGTATAAAGGCTTTCACGACTCCAGGAAGACCGGCCGCGTCGGCAAGCGCCAGCCCATCCGCCACATGGCTCTGGATGATGTGGGCCGAGTCCAGGGGCCGCATCTGGTCGTGCGGGTTGGGGCCTCCGCCCTGATTTTCGACGAAGTGTCCCGGATTGGCGAGCTTGCCGATGTCGTGGTAGTAACACCCAACCCGTGCCAGGAGCCCGTTGGCCCCGATGATGTTGCAGGCCGACTCGCAGAGGTTGGCCATCGCCAGACTGTGGGCCCAGGTGCCCGGCGCTTCCAGTGCCAGACGCCGAAGCAGGGGCCGGCCCAGGTCGGACAGCTCCAGCAGGGTGAGATCGGTAGTGATGCGAGTGGCCGACTCGGCCACCGGCATGACGATCATCGCCAGCGCGGCGCTTGCGAGCGCCATGACGATGTCGAGGAGGAAGCTGCCGATGATGGTGCTGGTGGACCAACCCTGCGTGAGTCCCACCGCCATCGACGCCAGGATCCCCGCCCCCGCCACCACACCGATCGTGACGTAGAGATGGCGCCGCCGGCGCACCACCCGGATGCCGACCGCTCCTGCCACTCCGCTGACCAGGCCGAAGAACAGGACGTAGCTCTCCCGCAGGGCCCACTGCCCATCGAGCAGGATCGCGAGCGTGACCGCCGCGAACACTCCGATGCGCCCCTCGTACAGCATGGTCACGAGAATGGCGATCAGCGCGATCGGCACCAGCTCCGGACGGCCGGGGAAAATCTCGGCCAGTCCGGCGGTCAGGAGCACGACCAGCCCGAACAGCGCCGCGAAGAACACCATTTCCCGCAGGTGGGAATAGCTCTCCCGCCGGTAGAACATGATGAGCAACCAGAACGCGCTCAGCACCAGGGTGTTGTACAGCAGCGCACCGGCCGCGCTCCGGATGGCGAGACCGCCGGTGCCACGGCGCTGGTTTTCCTCGCGCAGGCTGATCAGCTTGGCGCGGGCCTCCTCCGTGACCGGCTCCCCAGCCCGCACGATGCGCTCGCCGGTCCGCACCGAGTACTTCACCGGGTCCACGCTCCCCCGCAACTGCTCCCGGCGGGAAGCGGTGACCAGGGGGTCGAGCACGATCGTCGGATGATAAAACGCGCCGACCAGCCGTCGCAGCGTGCGTTGGCCCACGGCGCTGGGCAGGTTCGTGCCGGCGGCCTCGGCCTGCTCCATGAGATCGGCAAAGGTCAGAACCGAATCTCTGGGGATGATGCGCTCGGTCTCGCCCCGCCGGAGCGCGATTACCCGGCTCGGCTCACCCCGGATGGCCCCAGCATCGGCCACGCCGCGGGAGAGTCCCTCGGCCAGGAAGTGGGTAAACAGCTCCTGCAACTGGCGCCGGGTGGTGGAGTCGGCCAGGTATCGGGTCTCCTCCGGACCCAGACGCACCTGCGCGGCCACGGTCTTGTCCAGCGAATCGGGTCCACCCGCCTCGGCGGCGCGCTCGAGGTCGGCGAAGAAGCCGCGGGCCGCGGTCAGGGAGGAGTCGTAGGCGGTGGGGCTGAAGCGATAGACCGGCTGGGCGGTGAGCGCCCGGGACTCACCCTCGCGGGCAATCTCCTCGGGCGATTTCCGCACCTCGAAGGCAAACGGCGCGAGTACCGCGCGCTTGGAGATCTGGCCCGTCGAGGGTATGGGCGAGCCGATCCCGATGTGAGGTGGGAACGCAAAATAGGTGAGCAAGGCGACCGCGAGCAGCGGAGCCCAGCGAACCAGGTGGAACCGGGTGCGCTCGCGCAGCGAGGTCCCGGACCAGCTTTCCCCGAGTCGGGCATTCCACCGTCTCGGCATCAGCCGTTCTGATCCTCCGCGTAGGCCCGGATGATCTCGCGCACGAGCCGGTGCCGTACCACGTCGCTCTCGTGCAGATAACAGAACGCGATACCCTCGATCCCCGGGAGCAGCCGCTCGACCTGCACCAGCCCGGAATCCTCCCGCTGGGGTAGATCGATCTGGGTCTTGTCGCCGGTCACCACTGTTTTGCTGTTCACCCCGAGGCGGGTGAGGAACATCTTCATCTGGGCCCCGGTGGCGTTCTGGGCCTCGTCCAGGATAATGAAGGCGTCGGCCAGCGTGCGTCCGCGCATGTAGGCCAGGGGCGCGATCTCGATGGTACGGGTCTCCAGCGCCCGCTGCACCCGGTCGTGCGGCATCATGTCTTCGAGCGCGTCGTACAGCGGACGCAGGTACGGATCGACTTTGGCCTGGAGATCTCCCGGCAGGAAACCGAGCGACTCGCCCGCCTCCACGGCCGGCCGCGCCAGGATGATGCGCTTGACCCGCTTGCGCGCGAGCGCTTCGACGGCCTTTGCCACCGCCAGATAGGTCTTGCCGGTTCCTGCCGGACCGATGCTCACCACGATATCGTGGTTGCTGATTGCCTGGAGGTAATCCCGTTGCCCCTGGGTCTTGGGGACGATGGCCCGGCGGAGGCCGGGGAGAACAATCTTCCCATCGGCGGTCTGGGGAGGCAGCTCACCCGACGCGCCCTCGGCCGCGAGGCGCGAGACGTCATCGGGCGTCACCGTTTCGCCCATGCGGGCGAGGTCGAGCAAGCCCTGTACGACCGGTCCGGCGCGCTCGACCACGTCGGGAGCGCCCGACAGGGTAACGGATTCGCCCCGGAAGGAGACCCGGACGCCTAGCGCGCGCTGGAGCTCGAGGAGGTTGCCGTCGTTGACCCCAGCGAACAGGAGCGGGTCGGCACCTTCAGCGGAGAGTCGGGTCTGGATATCGTCGGGCATGTCAATAAGGTAAGCGGTAAGCCGTGAGCGGTAAGCGGGGGGTGGACCTCTCACTTCTCACCTCTCACCTCCAGATGCAGATCTCGTAAATCCGCCGCATCCACCGCCGTGGGGGCTCCCTCGAACAAGGCCCGTTGCGCGGTGGTCTTGGGAAAGGCGATCACGTCGCGTAGCGAATCCGCCTCCGCCAGCAACATGACGATCCGGTCCATGCCGAAGGCGAAGCCGCCGTGAGGCGGGGCCCCAGCCCTGAGCCCCTCGAGCAGGAAGCCGAAGCGCTCCTGGGCCTGCTCCTCCGCGATTCCCAGCAGGCCGAAGATCCGGCGCTGCAGCTCCGGGTCGGCAATGCGGAGGCTGCCACCGCCCAACTCGGTGCCGTTCAGCACCATGTCGTACGCTAAAGCGCGCGCCTTTTCCGGCGCCGTATCGAGCAGCGCGAGATCGCCCGGGTGCGGCGCGGTGAACGGATGATTCACCGAGCTCAGCGTCCCCGTCTTCGGATCGCGCTGGAAGAGGGGAAAATCGATGATCCAGACGAACCGATTCTGGCCCTCTGGTATGAGATCGAGCCTGGGCGCCAGCTCCTGGCGGACCCGATCCAGTGCGGGGCTGGAGACGTGATCGGGTCCCGCAACGAAAAGAGCGAGGTCGCCGTCGGCTAGGCCGAGCCGGGTTGCCGCATCCGATGGGAGATACTTGGCCGGTCCCCCCTCGAGGATGCCTCCCGAGGCCTTGAGCCGAAGCAGCCCCGCGGCCCCCAGCGACTTGGCCGCCGCCTCGATCTCGTCCACCTGCTTCCGGGTAAGCTTGCCGCCGCCGGGCACCCGGATTCCCCGGACCCGCCCACCCGCGGCGATGGCGGCGCGGGTGATCGAGAACTCCGCCGGCCGAAACACCTCGGTGGCATCGAAGAGGGGCAGCCCATAACGCAGATCCGGCTTGTCGGTCCCGTAGGTCTCCAGGGCCTCCTGGTATCGCATCCGCTGAATGGGCAACGTCACTTCGTGCCCCGCCACCGCCCAGAGCTCTCGTACCATCCCCTCACCGAACCTGAGCACGTCCTCCAGGCCGATGAACGATGCCTCGATATCGATCTGGGTGAACTCCGGCTGGCGGTCGGCCCGCAGATCTTCGTCGCGGAAGCAGCGGGCGATCTGGAAGTACCGGTCGTATCCCGCCACCATGAGCAGCTGCTTGTAGATCTGCGGCGACTGGGGAAGCGCAAAAAACTCGCCCCGATGCACCCGGCTGGGCACGAGATAGTCTCTCGCCCCTTCGGGCGTCGGCTTGGTGAGGATGGGGGTTTCGATCTCCAGGAACTCGTGGCGGTCGAAGTAGCGCCGGGTGGCCTGCATCAGGCGATGCCGGAGCTCGATATTCCACTGCAGCTCGGGCCGGCGGAGGTCCAGCACCCGATGCCGCAGCCGCAGCTCCTCCGCGGGAAGCTCTTCCTTCTCCTTGCGGGCCACCGGAATGGCCGGCGTCTGGGCCGGGCCGACGATCTCGAGGCCGGTGACCTGCACTTCGACTTCGCGGGAGGCGAGCTGAGCGTCGCGGGACGGCTCCGGTCTGAGTTGGACCGTGCCGCTGGCGAGCACCACGCTTTCGGTTCCCACCCCGGCGGCTCGCTCCATAACCTCGGGCGGAGTCCAGGCGGGGTTACAGGAGAGCTGCACCAGGCCCGCCCGGTCCCGCAAGTCGATGAACACCAGACCGCCCAGGTCGCGCCGGCGGTGAACCCAGCCGCCCACGCGTACCTTTTGGCCGACTTCCGCCCGGGTCAACGCTCCCGCGCGATGGGTACGCAGCGTCGTGGCGCTCATCAACGGGATTCTTCGTCGAGCAGGGCCGCATAGAACTCTTCGGCGGTTTGGGCTTCACACAGCCGCTGGCGTAAGGTTTCGCGCCGCACCAACCGAGCGATCCGGCTCAGAATTTTCACGTGCTGCCCGCCGGAGGCCTCCGGTCCTACGATCAAAAAGAACAGCCGCACCGGCTCGCCGTCGATGGAGTCGTACGGCACCGGATCGCGGCTCACGCCACAGACCAGGGTCAGCTCGCTCACCGCCGACGAGCGGGCGTGCGGAATTGCCACGCCGAAACCGACGCCGGTACTCCAACCGGCCTCCCGTTCCTCCACCGCGCCGAGCACGTCCGAATAGTTCCCGCCCGACCGCTCGATCAAGTGCCGCGTGAGCTCCGCGATGATTCCGCTCTTATCGCGGGCAGACAATGGGACCAGAACCCGATCCGGTGTGAGCAACTCGGTTAGAAGCACGGGAATACCTTATGCGGCATGGGGTCAAAACTAATAGCCTGTGCTATTTTTCTTCATGGTGTCCGCCCCGGTTCGATCTCCTACCAGCTCGAGTACCCTGCTCGATCTGACGCCCGATGACTCCGCCAAAGCTCTGCGCCGTTGGAGCGAGGAGCGTGGGCTGCCGGCCTATCGTGCCGGTCAAATCCACCGGCGTCTGTGGCAGGCACCGATACGCAGCTGGTCCGATGCCACCGATCTGCCGCTGCCACTCCGGACCGAGCTCGAGGGGAGCTTTCCCCTGCCCCGTCTCATCCCGGACACCGTCCAGCAATCGGCCGACGGAACCCGCAAATATCTCTGGCGACTGGGCGATGGTGAGGCCGTCGAATCGGTTCTGATTCCCACCGGTGGCCGGCGGACCTTGTGTATCTCATCCCAAGCCGGCTGCGCCCTCGGGTGCACCTTCTGCGCCACCGGACGGATGGGCTTCCGGCGCAACCTGACGCCGTTCGAGATCGCGGGACAGGTACGCGAGATCGTGTTGGATGATCCGTCCGAGAAGCCCACCAACATCGTCTTCATGGGAATGGGCGAGCCGCTCCTCAACTGGCCGGCGGTGGACACAGCGCTGACCATCTTCAACAGTCGCGACGGTTTCGAGATCGGCGCCCGTCACATCACCGTCTCTACCGTCGGCATCCTCCCGGGAATGGTCGAGTTCGCCAAACGGCCGGAGCAGTTCCGCCTGGCGGTCTCGCTCCACGCCACCACATCGCCCCAGCGGCTCGCCATGATGCCGATCGAGAAGAAGTACGATCTCGACGCGGTGCTGCAGGCGGCCGAAGCATTCCGCCGCCGGGTGACGTTCGAGTACGTGATGATCGGCGGGGTGAACGACGCCGATGCCGACGCCGACCGCCTGGCCGCCCTGGCACGGCGGCTGGGTGCGCTGGTGAACATCCTGCCACTGCATCCCGGCGGTGCGCCGGACCTGACTCCGACCACGGCTTCGCGGATCCGCGCCTTCGCCGGCCGGCTGCGCGACCGAGGAGTAGAAGCGGTGGTGAGGCGGAGCCGAGGACTGGATATCAACGCCGCGTGCGGGCAGCTCCGGGTCGAAGTCGAAAAGACAAGACGGCGAGAGAAAAGCGTGAGCGGGGAAGAAAAAGCGTAAGCGGGAGCTCATACGAATCACGGTTGCCGGCAGTGGGCCCTGTTGCCATTCCGGCTCACGCCTTTCTTTCCCCGCTCACGCTGTTTTCTACCCGGTCGCTCCAAACCCGGCAGCGATGCAGTTGATCGACAACAGTAAGGCCGACAGCTGCTCTTCCTGGGTCTTGTCCCCGCCGGACTCGCGAAACCGGCGCAGCAGCTCGATCTGTTGCCGGCTCACCTGGTTAATGGTGGGCAGCCGGCGAGCGAGCCGGCGGCGGAAACGAGGATAGCGCTCGACCAGCTGGGACCCGCCACTGATCCGTAGCACCGCCTCGACCGTGCGGTGGTATTCCTCCTCCACCAGCGCCAGGATGTTGCTCCGTGCCGCCGCATCCGGCACCAGCTCGGCGTACTCGCGGGCGATCCCCAGATCGACATAGGCCAGCGTCTTCTCGACCTCGTCCACGACCAACCGGAACAGGCGCGACTCGGTGAACATGCGGTCGAGTAGTGCGGCGCCCCGCTGTCCCCGTATTTGCAGGAAGGTGAGGATGCCGCTCCCGACGCCGTACCAGCCGGGTACGAAGTGGCGGTTCTGGGACCAGGCGAAGACCCAGGGGATCGCCCGGAGATCGCTCAGTGACCGCGCGCCGAAGCGGCGGGCCGGGCGCGAGCCCATGTTCAGCAGCGAGATCTCCTCCAGCGGGCTGGCGGCCTGATAATACGCCAGCAGGTCGGGATGGTCGACCAGAGTGCGGTACGACGCCTGTGCCGCCCCCGACAACGCTTCCATGGCCTCGTCGAACTCGGCGGTAGGAACCAGCGCCTTTTCCCGCTCGGATTTGAGCGAATGCTCCACCACGCTCGCGGCCAGAAGCTCGATCTGGTACTGCGCCGTACCGCGGTTGGCGTACTTGAACGAGACCACCTCTCCTTGCTCGGTGATCCGCATCCGGCCCTGAATCGAGCCCGCCGGCTGGGCCGCGATGGCCCGTCCCGTCGGAGCGCCGCCGCGGCTTACCGAGCCGCCGCGCCCGTGAAAGAATGAGATCGGTACCCCCAGCTCTTTGCCGAGGCGGGTCAGCTTGATCTGAGCCTTGCTCAGCTCCCAATTGGAGGTGAGGAAGCCGCCGTCCTTGTTGGAATCGGAGTATCCGATCATCACCTCCTGCACGCCGCCTTGGGCCCGAATGCTCCGACGCACCAGAGGCACGGTCAGGAGCTCCCGCATGATCACGGGAGCTCGCTGCAGGTCTTCAATCGTCTCGAACAGTGGGACGATGGGAAGGGTGCAGCTCTCCACCCCGGCGGTGTCGGCGAAGAGTCCGGCCGTCTTGGCGAGCAGATAAGCGCCGAGTACGTCGCTCACGCTCCGGGTCATGCTGAGCACGAAGGCGCCGAACGCCTCCCGATCGATGTGCTCTCGGAGATCCCGCACCAGCTCAAACATTCCCAGGGTCTCAGCGGAGTCGGCGGGGAGCGCAGACACAGAGGTGCCGGCTTTCAGCGGTCGCGCCAGCTCGCCTGCGACCCAGTGGCGCCACGCATCAGAGCTCTGATCTGGCAGCTGTCCGCCTGTCCGGCAGAGATCCGCCAGCGCCGCGTTGAGCTTGGTCGTATTCTCCCGCACGTCGAGCCGCACGGTGCTGAAACGGAACGACTCGACCTCACGCCGAACCGGCCGGACCAGCGTGGCCGCGAGCGAGGTGCTGCCGGCCGAGGAGAGCGCGTCCTCGATGAGCCGCAAGTCGGCGATGAGGGCGTCGGCGGAGGCATATCCGGCCGGATCCGGTCCGAACTCGCCCCGTTCAGCCGCGGCGGTCATCGCATCGAGCCGGCGCCCCATACACGCCAGGCACTGGCGGAAGACCTCTCCCGGATTGCGGGCCGCAATGAGGTCTCCCTCACCGGTGGCGGCCAGCTCGCGCTCGAGCGCATTCTTGAAACTGTCCGAGATCGGTATGGCTTTCTCGGTAATGCTGAGCGCGCGTACCAGGTCGGCCAACCGCCTGCGATAGCGGCGCAGGGCGGTGAGCCGGTTCTCCAGCAGCGTGCTCCGGGTGACATCGTTGGTGACGAAAGGGTTGCCGTCGCGGTCTCCGCCCACCCAGGAGCCGAACTGAAAGAACGGGGAGACCTGGAAGCGCTCACCGGGATAGCCCCGAGCGAGAGCCCGCTCCAGCTTGTCGAGCAGATCGGGGACCGCCTCGAACAGGGTCTCGTTGAAGAAGTGCAGTCCCCAGAAGACTTCCTGCGGCACCGTCGGCTTCGCGAGACGAAGCTCGCCCGTGGTCCACAGGAGCTCGATCTCGTTCTGTAGTCCGTCGACCAGCGCCTGGCGCTCGCGGGGCGTCCAGCGGGGGGACTCGAGATCGACCAGCCGCCGGTAGATCCGGCGATGCTTCTCGAGGACGGTTACCCGCTTGGCCTCGGTCGGGTGGGCTGTGACCACCGGGCGAATCCGAAGGACCTCGAGCAAGCCCCGGATCTCGTCGGCCGGGATGCCGCCCGCCGCCGCGCTGGAGATGACCTGGGCAAAGGTGCCGCGCACCTGCTCATAGCCGCGCTCCGCCTCGGTTTGACGCCGGCGGCGCATGGCGGCGTTCTGCTCCGCGATACTGAGAAGCTGGAACCAGATCCCCTGAACCTGGAGAGCGCGCGCCAGAAGTTCGGGGCTGAGCTCGGAGGGAGGCCTCTCACCCCGCAAAACCGGCTCCAGCTCGGGCTGGCGCCGGCGCACCAATCCCAGCAGCACACCCGACAGGAGCTCGACCACCTCGTTGGCGTAGGCCGCGGCGCTGGCTGCTGCCGGATCGGTCGACTCGGGAAGGGAGACTGCGGAGAAGGGCTCGACGGCCGTCTGGGTCACACGACGGGATCGCGCAGAGGTGCGCCGCTAAAGAAGAGACGCAGGTTTTCCACTGCCCGCCGGCCCATGGCGACGCGGGTCTCGGTGGTGGCACTGCCGAGATGGGGGAGCAGCACCACGTTTTCCATGGTCAGCAGCGCGGGCGATATCTGGGGCTCGCGCTCGTAGACGTCGAGCCCGGCGCCGGCGATGGTGCCGTCGCTCAGCGCGTCCACCAGCGCGGTCTCGTCCACCACGTCGCCCCGGGCGGTGTTGACCAGGAAAGCGCTGCGCCGCATCTGGGCCAACCGCTCGCGGTTCATCAGGTGGCGGGTTTCCGGCGTGGCCGGACAATGTAGCGAGACGAAGTCCGCCTCCTCCAGCACCTGCTCCAATCCCTGCCTCGGTTCAGCCCCCAGGGCGGCTGACTCTGCGGGTGAGGGCGGATACGGATCGTGGAAGATCACCCGCATTCCAAAACCGGCGTGGGCCCGCCTGGCAACGGCGCGGGCGATGCGGCCCATGCCCACCAGACCCAGAATCTTGCCGCTCAGCTGGGTCCCCATCATGTGGGTGGGGCGCCATCCGGCCCACGCACCACACCGCACGTGGCGCTCCCCTTCCCCGGCCCGCCGGCTCACCATGAGCAGCAGGGTCATGGCGATGTCGGCGGTGGCTTCCGTCAACACGTCGGGCGTATTGGAGACCGCCAGTCCGCGCGCCCTGGCGGCGCCCACATCGATGTGATTGAACCCCACGCCAAAGTTGGCGAGCAGCCGGGCGCGGAGCGGCTCCGCCGTCAGTACGTCGGCGGTAAGCCGGTCGGTCACCGTGCAGAGGAGTGCGTCGGCGGTGCGAAGCGCCTCCTGAAGGCCGGCGGGCCCGAGCGGCCGGTCGTCCCGATTCAGGCGGGCATCGAAGTCGCGGCTCAGCTCCTCCTCCACCTCTCCGGGAAGCCGGCGGGTTACAACCACGGTCGGACGCTCGGTCACTTCGCGGTGACCTTCTTCTTACGGGAGGACCGTTGGGCGAGCGCCGCGGCCACCGTCGAGCCCAGCTCCGCCGGACTGGGTGCCACCGTCAGGCCGGCGGTCCGCATGATCTCGGCTTTTTCCGCGGCGGTATCGCCGAAGGCGGAGATGATGGCGCCGGCGTGGCCCATCCGGCGCCCCTTCGGCGCTGTCAAGCCGGCCACGTAGCCGATCACCGGCTTGCTCATGTGCTCCTTCACAAAGAGCGATGCCTCGGCCTCCTGAGGTCCGCCGATCTCCCCGATCATCATGACCGCTTCGGTCTCGGGATCCTCCTCGAAGAGCTTCAGCATATCCACGAACGAGCTGCCGTTTATCGGATCGCCGCCGATTCCGACGCTGGTGGTCTGCCCGATGCCCAGCGCATTCATCTGCGCCGCGGCCTCATAGCCCAGCGTGCCGGAGCGGGTGACCAGGCCGACGCTGCCCCGGGAGTAAATGTGTCCCGGCATGATGCCGAGCATCGCCCGTCCGGCGCTGACGATGCCGGCGCAGTTGGGACCGATGAGCGTGCTCCGTCTTTCCTTGGGAAAACGGAACAGGTACCGCTTGACCATCATCATGTCCTGCGCCGGGATTCCGTCGGTGATGGTGCAGATGAGTCGGATTCCCGCGTTGGCGGCTTCCATGATCGAGTCGGCGCAAAAGGCGGCCGGCACGAAGATGATGCTGGCGGTGGCACCGGTGGCGCGGACCGCCTCCCGCACGGTATTGAACACCGGCCGGTCCAGGTGCCGGGTGCCGCCTTTGCCCGGAGTAACGCCGCCCACGATGTGGGTGCCGTAGGCGAGCATCTCCTTCGCGTGGAAGGTGGCCTTGTCACCGGTGAACCCTTGTACGATGACCCGGGTGGTCTCGTCGACGAGAATGCTCATGATTGTCCATTGCCTCCGGCGACCTCGCGGTTGCCTCCGGTGCCGTCGCCCTGTGCCCGGCGGCGGCTCTTCGAGCGGTCCGCACGGGAGGCGTTGAGCGCCTCGACCACGCGATCCGCGGCCTCGGATAGGGTATCCGCGGTGATGATGGGGAGCCCGCTCTCCTTCAGGATCCGCCGGCCCTCCTCGACGTGGGTCCCGGCCAGGCGAACCACGAGCGGAATAGCCAGCTGCGTCTCACGAGTTGCCTGAACCACACCCTGCGCCACCCAGTCGCAGCGGTTGATGCCGGCAAAGATGTTGACCAGGATGGCGCCGATGTTTTGGTCGGAGAGCACCAGACGAAACGCCGCCGCCACCCGCTCGGGTGATGCCCCACCGCCGACATCCAGGAAGTTGGCCGGCTGGCCGCCCGCATGTTTGATCATGTCCATCGTGGCCATGGCCAGTCCCGCGCCGTTGATGATGCAGCCGATATCGCCCTCGAGCGCGACATAGTTGAGCCCGTACTCCGCCGCCTGGGCCTCGCGCGGGTCTTCTTCCGCGTAGTCGCGCAGCTCGCTGACGTTGGGCCGGCGGAACATCGCGTTGTCGTCGAAGGTCATCTTGCAGTCGAGCGCCAGGACCTGCCCGTCAGCGGTGACGACCAGAGGATTGATCTCGACCATCGTCGCGTCGAGATCGCGGAAGGCGCGGTAGGCGCCCAACAGCGTGGTAACCGCACGGCTCACCTGCGCCGGCGCCAGACCTAACCCGTACGCGATCTCCCGCGCCTGAAACCCGCTCATCCCGATGGCCGGCTCGACCACTTCACGGAGTATGGAATCGGGGTGGCTCTGCGCGATCTCCTCGATCTCCATCCCGCCCTGGGGATGGGCCACGATCATGATGCGCTCGGTCTTCCGGTCGAGCACCAATCCCAGGTACAGCTCTCGCTCGATGGGAACCGCGGCTTCGACGTACAGGCGGTGAACCACCCGTCCTTCCGGCCCGGTCTGGTGGGTGACCAGCCGCTTCCCCAGGAGACCCTTGGCCGCCTGGCGGACCTCGTCCTCGCTGGAGCAGAGCTTGATGCCACCGGCCTTGCCCCGGGCGCCGGAGTGGATCTGGGCCTTGACCGCCCAGCGGGCGCCCCCGATTTCCGACGCGCGGTAGACCGCCTGCTCCGGGCTGTAAGCCACGCCGCCGCGCGGAATGGCGACGCCGAAGCCGGCGAGGAGTTCCTTTGCTTGATACTCGTGGATGTCCATATTGAGTTCGCTAGTGGGAGTCGCCAGTCACCGGTCGCCAGTCAACAGTCGTCAGTGATCAGTCGTCAGTCGTCAGTCGCCAATCATGTGAGCCGTCAGCCACGCGCATTGCCAGTTAAGAAACCGCTGCCGGCGACTGGCGACTGGAGACTGGCGACTTGCTCCTAATCGCCTTATCGGTATCCACCACATTCTGCGCCATGCGGGCCGATGCCGCGTCGATCATGCGGCCGTCCAGCTGGGCGGCACCGCGGCCTTCGCGCGCGGCCTGATCCAGCGCATCGAGAATCCGGCGGGCTCGTTCGACTTCGCGCGGCGGCGGCGTGAACACATCGTTGGCCAGCGCGATCTGGGACGGATGGATGGGAGATTTTAAGTGGTTGGTGTTGGGATAGAGTG
>JBJMPK010000151.1:0-4590 GCA_045803245.1 Gemmatimonadales bacterium | reverse complement strand
TCGGCGTCGGCGAGCCGGTGTTGCTCCAGGCGGGCCTCACCGCCAAGCGGCACGATGGCACCGTAACTCCCCGGTTCAAGAGCCGCATTCTGTTCCCGATTCACGATCTCCGGAGCCGCGTGGTGGGATTTGGTGGACGCCTGCTCGGTCCCGGGGAGCCCAAGTATCTCAACTCCCCCGAGACTGAGATCTTCCACAAGGGCAAGCAGCTTTACAACCTGCATCAGGCCAAGATGCCGATCCGGAAGGAAGAATCGGTTCTCCTGGTCGAAGGGTACTTCGATGTGCTGCGCCTGGTGCTTGCCGGCATCGAACATGTTATCGCGCCGCTGGGAACCGCCTTGACCGCGGACCAGGCCATTCTGCTCAAGCGGTTTGTATCCCAAGCCACCCTCCTGTACGACAGCGATCGAGCTGGGCTTCAGGCCACCTTCCGGGCGGGAGACGAGCTGCTCCGGCATGGTTTCCGGGTTCGGGTGGCTACCCTTCCACCGGGCGAAGATCCGGATTCGCTGGTCCAGAAAGGTGGACGCGAGGCGCTCGACGCGGTGCTGGGTGACGCGATGGATCTGTTCGAGCGAAAAATCCAGTTGCTCGAACAGCGAGGATGGTTCGAGGGCTTCGATCACCAGCGGGATGCCGTGGACCGGCTTCTGCCCACGATCCGTGCCGCGGCCGATCCGATTACCCGGGAGCTTTATCTTGCGCTAGCCGCGAAACACTCCGGGGTGAGCAAGGAAGTTCTCGAGCGGGAGCTGAAGCAGGGAGGCGCAGTGGGACAGCGGGGCGGTGGATCGGCCGCGATAAGAGCAGATCAGAGAGAGCCCGGCGGTTCTCCCCGTCGGGCGGGTCACACCCGGAACAATCCGGAGACGAAACTGGTCGCGACTTTGATTGCCGGTCCGGAGTGGATAGCCAAGGCTCGAGAGGAGGTCGCGTCGTCTCTGCTGGAAGTTCCGGTGCTGCGCGAATTGTTCGAGGCGCTCGTCGGGCGGGATCCGCCCTCCGACCAGATGCCGGAGGGCCTGTCGGAGCAGGCTGCCGCCGCGTGGTCCTACCTGAAGGAGGCGGTGCTGGATCAGAGCAGTCACGATGTCGCAACGACCTACGACCGGGCCGCGCAGATCCTCCGGGCCCGGCCGCTCTACCGCGAGATGCACGCTACCGTCGATCCCGGCGAGAAGCAGCACCAGCGAGCCGAGCTGCGGGCTCGCTTTCCGGCAGCGGATGCATGGTATGAATATCAAAAGGCTGCCCGCAGAGAGGCGCGTAGAACCCAGAGATCCAGGGGATCGTGAATGCATGCTGACCTGATGAAGCTGCTCGACCTCCAGGCTAAGGACGCAATGGTGTCCGAGGTCGATGAGAGGATCACCGCCCTGGCGGAGAACAGCGTCGGCCTGGACCAGGCGCTCCAGCGCGCTCGCGAGGCACTGGAGACTGCCCGACGCGCCTTGGCCGACGGGGAGCGGCGGCGGGACGAGCTGGAGACCAAGATCGAGAGCTACCGCACGCTCCAGGAACGCCGGCAGCTGCGGCTGGAGCAGGTACGCAATCCCAAGGAGGCCTCCACCCTCATGGCCGAGCTGGACCTGGCTCGCTCGGTTATGGCCAAGGAGGAAGGTGAATGGGTTCGCCACGCCGATGCGGTGACCCTGCTCGAGCTGAGGGTGAAAGAGGAGGAGCGCAACATCGCCACGATCGAGGAAAACCAGGTTCCGGAACGAGCCGCGCTGGCGGAGCGCCGCGCCGCGCTTACCGCCGAACGTGAGGCCGCCGCACGCGAGCGCGAAGCCACCGCCGCCGGGGTCGACAAAGCGCTCCGGAGCCGCTACGACCGGCTCCGGCGGACCCGCTCGAGCGACGTCGTGGTACCGCTGGTAGGTGGCGCGTGCGGCGGTTGCCATACGTCCGTGCCGCTCAACCGGCGCGGCCAAATTCGAGCCGGGGTGGTGCTCGAAGGCTGTGAGGCGTGCGGCGCGATCCTGTACCCACCGGAGCCGGCAGGATCAGCGGGATGAGCCCTTCTCAGCGTACACTCCCATGGTGAGCGTTTCTCCTGCCCCCATGCTCCGGTGGGTGGTCACGCCGCAGCCGGACCCCCTCGCCGTGCAGGCACTCGCGTCGGCCCTTGGGGTACCGGCGGCACTGGCCGCGCTTCTGGTGCAGCGGGGACACGCGTCCCCCGACGCCGCCCGGCGTTACCTCCGGCCGGCCTTGTCCGATATCTCGGACCCGCACGCGCTCGCCGGGATGACTCAGGCGGTTCAGGTCGTTTCCGACGCCGTGCGGGCCGGCCGCCGCATCATGGTCCACGGCGATTATGACGTCGATGGCCAGTGCGCCACGGCGCTGCTCACCCGGGCACTTCGAGAAGCCAAGGCCGACGTCGTGCCGTTTGTGCCGCACCGGCTCCGGGACGGCTATGACTTCGGACCGGCCGGACTGGAAGCGGCCAAATCGGCCGGGGCCGAATTGATCATCACCTGCGATTGTGGCATCACCGCATTCGACACCGTGGTGGCCGCGCGCGCCGCGAACATCGGGGTCATCGTCACCGATCACCATTTGCCCGGCGCGGAGCTGCCGCCGGCCCTGGCCGTAGTGGATCCGCAGCAGCCCGGCGACCACTCCGGAGCCAACGCCCTGTGCGGAACCGGGATTGCCTTCAAACTGGTCCAGGCGCTCGTACCCGCGCTCGGACTGCCGGGTAACTTGCCGTTTCATCTCTTGGATTTGGTCGCGCTGGCCACTGTCGCGGATGTGGTTCCCCTGCAAGGAGAAAACCGGGCCTTAGTGAAGCATGGTCTCAAGCTTCTGAGCCACAGCCGGTGGCCCGGCGTGCAGGCGCTTATCGAGGCGACGGGCCTGAGCGGGAAGGAGATCCGGGCGCGCCACGTCGGGTTCGTGCTGGGTCCCCGCCTGAATGCAGCCGGGCGAGTCGGGGATGCCATCGACGGTCTGAAGCTGCTGCTGAGTGACGACCCTCTCGAGTCGGGCGCACTGGCCCAACAGCTCGAGAGCATGAACGTTGAACGGCAGGCGCTGGATCAGCGCATTCTGGATGAAGCGCTGGAGCAGGTGGAGCGTACCATAGATATGGACCGCGATGCCGGCCTGGTGCTGGTAGGCGATAGCTGGCACCCCGGTGTGGTCGGGATTGTCGCTTCGCGGGTGGTCGAGCGCTACGGCCGTCCGACCTTCCTCATTGCGTTCGATGGCGACATCGGCAAAGGCTCGGGCCGGAGCACGTCACGCTTCAACCTGCATGCCGCGCTGCTCACCTGTGGCGATCTACTCGAGCGCTACGGTGGTCACCACATGGCTGCCGGGCTCACCATCCGCCGCAACCGTCTCGATGCCTTCCGCGAGCGCTTCGGCGACGTGGCCCGCCAGAGCCTCGGCCCCGATGACCTCGGCCCCGAGCAGCGGGTAGACCTGGAGCTTTCGCTGCACGAGGTCACCCCGGAGCTCGAGCGCCTCTGCCGCTACCTGGAGCCCTGCGGCCAGGGAAACCCCAGCCCGGTGTTCGGCGTCCGCGGAGTGCACTTCGCCAACCGAAGCGTGGTGGGCAACGGCCACCTGAAGGGCTTTCTCGACGACGGAACCACCAGGTTGTGCGCCATAGGCTTTCAGTGGGCCGACCGGGTGCCCTGGCTGGGCGATGAGCCGGTCGATGTCGCGTTCCGGATCGAGACCAACGAGTGGAACGGCTTCAGCACCCTCCAGGCGCGGCTCTGCGCACTGTCGCCACATCCGATCACATGAATTCTCACCACAGAGGCACAGAGGGACACAGAGGGATCGCTGACGTGAACAAATCCACAATCGCGTCATCCGCTCTTCGAGCAAATGCTGCCTGTTCGTAAATAAAAAAAGAAACGGTATTCGATTACGCGATGGGAGATCTCGATATGTCCAGGATCTCTCTGTGTCCTCTGTGCCTCTGTGGTGATTGTTTTTACCCAGTGTGACGGGAACGAATGAGAATCGTCGGCGGACAGTTTGGCGGACGCCGCTTGGTCATGCCGAAGGACAGCCGGGTACGCCCCACCGCCGACCGGGTGCGCGAAGCCTGGATGAGTATCCTCGGTGGCGCGCTGGAAGACGCGCGGGTGCTCGACTTATATGCCGGAAGTGGGGCGCTCGGACTCGAGGCGATCTCACGCGGCGCCGCCTCAGCGACGTTCGTCGAGCTGAGCGCGCCGTCGCTTCGGGCGCTGGATCAGAACATCACCGCACTTGGGGTGGGAGACGCTGTCACGGTACACCGGGGCGATGCTCTGCGCTACGCCGAGCGCCTCCCGGACGGGGCATTTGACGTCGTTTTGGCCGATCCGCCCTACACCGCCGACCACGCAGCTCGCCTGGTCGCGCACTTCCGCCGGCACCCGTTCGGACGCATTCTTTCCGTCGAGCACAGCTCCGAGCTCGAGCTGGACGGCGACGACACCCGCCGCTACGGCGATACCGCCATCACCTTCTGTCACGCGCCATGACCCGCATCGCTGTCTATCCCGGCTCGTTCGATCCACCGACGAAGGGCCACGAGGACCTGGTCCGACGCAGCCTGTCTCTGGCCGACCGCCT
>JBJMPK010000150.1:0-7798 GCA_045803245.1 Gemmatimonadales bacterium | reverse complement strand
GTAGCCGTGCTCCCGCTGCTCGTGCCGCCGAGTGCGGTGGCCTGGGACTTGCTGCCTTTGAAGGACAGGCTGGCTTTGGAGACCACCGAGATCAGCCCGTCGCCGCCGGCGCCGATAACCGATAGCGTCAACCAGTCATCGCCGGACAGCACACTGAAGTCATCCCGGCGATCCCGCAGGATCTCCATCATCTGCTTGAGATCGCCACTCGCCTCCTTGATGCCCATCACATTCGGATGTTCGGCCAGCCTCAGTGTTACTCGGGGCGTGAGGTTGACCGCGCTCCGGCCGGGAATGTTGTAGAGGCAGACCGGCTGGGTGGCAGCGTCCGCGACCGCCGAAAAATGGCGGTAGAGTCCTTCTTGAGTCGGCTTGTTGTAATAGGGAGTGGCGCTGAGAATGTAGTCCGCCCCCAGGTGGCACATTCGCCTGGTCTCGTCCACGGCACGGGCGGTGTCGTTGCTGGTGGCGCCCGCCATTACCGGGACCCGGCGGTCGGCGACTTCGACGACAGCCGCAACTACTCGCTCCCGCTCCGGCTGGTCGAGGGTCTGCGCCTCTCCGGTGGAACCGCAGGCGACCAGGAAGTCGATGCCTTCGGCAATCTGCCAGTCCACCAATGCCCGCAATGCGCCGAAATCCACTTGACCCGACTCGATGAAGGGGGTGACCAGCGCGGTCCCGCATCCCTGGAGACGGGTCACGGCTCTGCTCCGAACAGCATATCCTCGAACCGGAAAACTCCAGTGCGGCCCGGCAGCCATTCGGCAGCGGCGAGCGCACCGGCCGCGAACACCTCGCGGCTCCGGGTTACATGACCGAGGGTGATCGTCTCGTACGGTCCGTCGTAGGCGAGCGTGTGGGTGCCTGGGGCGTCGCCGGCCCGAACCGAGGTGATAGGAAACCGCCGGCCCGGCTCCGCGGACCAGAGCTGCCGCTGCAGCTGTAGCGCCGTCCCCGAAGGCGCATCCAACTTGGCCTCGTGATGTTGTTCCAGAATCGAAACCCCATACTCCGGCCGGCCCCGAAAACAGCGGGCCAGCTCCATCGCGGCACGAAAGAAAAGGTGCACCCCTACCGAAAAGTTCGCCGCGTACAGCAGCGACCCGCCCCGGCTCTCGACCAGCGCCGTGAGCTGGGGAAGCGCCTCGGTCCACCCGGTCGTCCCGCTCACGGTGGGCGTGCCGGACTCGATCAGGTGCTCCAGGTTGGCGACGGCGCTGTCGGGCCGGGTGAACTCGAGCGCCACGTCCGCTCCGGCCAGCCGCTCGCGCGTGAGTGCCCGTCCACCCGCGTTCTCCTGCCGCGTGATGACCGTATGAATCGTGTGTCCGCGCTCTTTGGCCAAGTCGGCTATTGCCTTCCCCATTCTTCCGTGTCCGATGACGGCGATGCGCATGGGAGTCAGGAGTCGTGAGTCGCGAGTCGCGAGTCGCGGCCGACTACAGGTTCACTATTTGAGACTCGAGACTCGTGACTCGTGACTCTCAACACCCAAAGAACTCCTGGTGCAACCGGCGGACGACGTCGGGTCCGTCCTCTTCCCGTACCACGAAGGTCATGTTGATGGCCGACGCGCCCTGGGAAATGATCTCGACATTCGCCGGCCACACGGCATTGAAGACCCTACCGGCGAGTCCGGGTGTATTCCGAAGTCCGATGCCGACGATGGCGATGATGGCGCGCTGCTCCTCGATCCACACCTCGCCCAGGTCGCCCAGGTCACGCACCAGGGAATCGAGCCGGGAGCGATCCTCGATCGTGAGTGAGATGCTGACTTCGCCGCTCGCGAGCACGTCGACTACCGTCTCATGCCGTTCGAAGACCTCGAACAGCGCTCGGAGGAAGCCGTAGGTACCCAGCATCCGGGGAGCCCGGATGTTGACCACCGTGATGCCCTGTTTCCACGAGATGGAGCGAATGGGAGAGTCGCCGACCCGATCCAACTGGGCCTCGGGCTCGATGACGGTGCCGCGACGTTCGGGGTGAGTCGAATTCAGAATGACGATCGGAATGCCCGCGCGCACCAGGGGCAGCGCGGTGGCGGGATGGAGAATCCGGGCACCGAAGGTGGCCAGCTCGGCCGCTTCCTCATAGCTCGCCGCCGCCAGGGTTCGCGCCCCGGGTACGATCCGCGGATCGGCTGTCATCAGCCCATCCACATCGGTCCAGATCTCCACTCGCTGGGCTCCGAGCGCCGCTCCGAGGATCGCTGCCGTGAAGTCGGAGCCTCCTCGGCCGAGCGTGGTCGGAACCCCCGTGGCGGTAGAGCCGATAAATCCCTGCGTGACGGGGATCCGTCCACTCTCGACAAGCGGGCGGAAGCATTCGCGGGCCCGCAGATTCACGACCTGGATATACGGTGTGGCGCGAGTGAAGCGATCGTCGGTGACCATGATCGGCCGGATATCCACCCAGGCCGCATCGAGTCCGGCGCCGGTGAGTGCCGCGGAGACTAGCCGCGAGCTCAACAACTCGCCCATGCCGGCGATAGCATCGAGCTCACCCGGGGCAACGCTGCGGCGGCGGACACAACTCAGCAGACGGCGCAGCACGGCCACGTCTTCCCCGATTCCCTCCAGCGCCGCCGCGCCGCCGGGCAGATCGCGAGCCACCTCCTCGTGCCGGGCATGCAGCGCCGCAATCCCGGCATCGGTCTCGGCCGCATCCACTGCGCCGGCGTGCCGGGCCAGCCCAATAAGCGTGTCCGTTACCCGGGCCAGTGCCGACACCACCACCAGCGGCCTCTCGCTGCGGCGCTGTGCGACGATATCCACCAGCCGGCTGAGCGCGCCGGCATCGGCCACCGAGGTCCCGCCGAACTTCGAGACGATCATACCTGCATCTCGTCGGCGACGACCAGCTCCGCGATCTGGATTCCCTGGCCGGCGGCACCCCGCACGGTGTTGTGACCCAGCACCACGAGTCGTAGATCGAGCACCGAGCAGGACCGGAGCCGGCCTATCGTGACAGCCATGCCGCCGCCCCGATCCAGATCCAGTCGCGGCTGGGGCCGGTCGATTCGAGGGTCGATTTCGATTGGTGGCATGGGGGAAGACGGCAGCCGGCTCACCCGAGCCGGGCCCCGGAAGGCCCGTATCACCTCGGCAGCCTCCTCCGGACCGACCCGTCGCGAGAGCCCCACTGAAACGGTGGCCATGTGACCGTCCACCACCGCCACGCGATTGGCGTGCGCGCTGACGGTGAACGGAGCCGGCTCGACCGCGCCGCTCGCCAGGGTGCCCAGGATCTTGCGACTCTCCCGCTCGATCTTTTCCTCTTCCCCCTCGATGTACGGGATCACGTTGCCCACGATATCGAGTGAGGCAACTCCGGGGTACCCGGCGCCCGATACCGCTTGCATGGTCGACACGAAGAGTCGCTCGATGCCGAACGCCCGGTGCAGTGGCGCCAATCCGAGCGCGAGCGCGGCGGTCGAGCAGTTTGGGTTTGCCAGAATGGCGCCCTTCCAGCCCCGCGACTCTCTCTGGCAGTCGATGAGGGCCAGGTGATCGGCGTTGACTTCGGGGATCAGGAGCGGCACGTCCGGATCCAACCGGTGGGTCCGGGCGTTCGTTATCACGGTGGCGCCGGCTCGAGCGAACGCCTGCTCGATGGGCCCCGCTACATCGGCGTCAAGCGCGGAGAACACGATGCGCCCCGGCAACGGGGGGACGCAGTCCCGCACGAGCATGCCCGCGACCGCCGGCGGGAGTGGGACCGGTTCCCGCCAGCGGGCGGCTTCCTCGTAGGACCTGCCGGCGCTGGTGGACGAAGCGGCCACCGCCGCGATCTCGAACCAGGGGTGCTCGGCCAGCAGCCGCACGAATTTCTGGCCGACGGTGCCGGTGGCGCCCAGGACGGAAACGGGAACCCTTTCTCTCATGTGCCCTTTTGCCCCAACAGATCCGAAGCGAGCCGCACGTAAAGCTCCACTCCCCGGAGCAGGTCGGACTTGCGGATGTGCTCGTGATCGGTATGCGCAACCTTGATCGTTCCGGGCCCGAGCTGGTAGCGCTCGCCCCAGGACTCGAGGAACGGCAGGTCGCTGGCGTAGCTCACCACCGTCGTGTCCCAGCCGCTGGGAGCGGAGCCGCCCTTGTAAAACGGGAGCTCCACGGGGAACGCCACCGTCACGCCGGGCGAGGCGACCGCGCGGATCCGGGCCTTGAGTGGTTCGCTCGGCTCGACCGTCCGGATCAGCAACTGGGCGCTCGCGGCCGGAGGAATGACGTTCGGGGCGACTCCCCCGGCGATCAGTCCGAGGTTCAGGCTGGATGGACCGAGTATGGGATCGGAGGGCAGCGGCAGTTCGCGGATGCGCTCAATCGTGTCGAGCAACGCCGCGATGGCGCTCACACCCTCATCCGGGTACGCCGAATGGGCGGCACGCCCGGTGGCCTCGAGGTCAACCCGGAGTGACCCTTTCTGTCCGATGGAGAGCCGGTTCTCGGTCGGCTCACCATTGATCAGAAAACGTCCCTTCGGCCCCAGAGCATGCGAGACTCGCGCGCCATCCGACCCGTTCTCCTCGCCCACCAGAAAGAGCAGTCCGATGCGCCGCTCCCCCCGTGCCGCGAGCTGCTCGGCCGCGGCGATCATGGCCGCGGCCAGGCCTTTGGCGTCGCAGCTGCCGCGACCGCGAATCACCTCGTCGTCTTCGCTCAGTGGGATATACGGCGGCACCGTGTCCAGATGGGTGGAGAACACCAGCTCGGGGGGCTCACGATAGGCGAACAGGTTCTCCCGGCCGGCCGTCACCGGCTGGCGCACCGTCCGATATCCGACACGCCGAAGCGCGCCATCGAGGAACTCGGTGGCGGGCCCTTCAGCGCCGGTCGGCGTCTCGAGGGCCACCAGGGCCCGGGTCAGTTCCAGTGCATCCATGAATGAGAGCGCCCCGCTGCGGCGTGCGCGGCGGGGCCGGTTGTGGTGACGAGTCGGTGTAAGCTAGGGAATGAGCCCGCGCCATGGCAAGTGGCTTCGGTGAGTTACGATGGCGTCACAATAATGTGGCCGGCACCGTTGCCTCATCGGCCACTCGGGCCAGCCGCTGGCCTTCCTCGACATTCACCGGCCAGAGCAACAACGCCCCCACCGCAAAAAAGATGATGACCGACAGGATGGCGTTGCGGCTCGAACCCGTTGCCGCGATCGTCCCCGCGAAGATGAGCGGCCCGAAAATCCCGGCAAACTTCTCGAACACGCTGAAGAAGCCGAAGAATTCTCCCGATTTATGCCGGGGAATCATTCTCGCGAACAGTGAACGGCTGAGGGCCTGAGTACCGCCCTGGACGGTCCCGACGAGGCCAGCCAGGATGTAGAAATGCAGGGCGGTTTTCATGAAGTAGCCCAGAACGCTGATGGCGGTATATACCAGCAAGCCGAGAAACAGGGCTCGCTTGGGCCCGACGCGGCTGGCCAGCATGCCAAATAGAAACGAGCAGGGAATCCCCACGAACTGCACCAGCAGGATGGCTCCGATCAGTGCGCTCTGGCCGATGCCGATCTCGGTCCCATACGCGGTGGCCATCTTTATAATGGTCTGAATACCATCGTTGTAAATCAGGAACGCCAGCAACAGGAGAAAAGCATTTCGGTAGCTCCTCAGCTCCCGAAACGTCTCCGTAAGGCGCGTGAACGCCACTGTGACCGGGTTCCGGCCTCGATCCTCGTCCCGCTCGAGCCGGGGTGCCGGCTCCGGAACCCGGCGGAACAATGGAAGGGAAAAGACCACCCACCAGAGCGCCACCGACACGAAGGCGAGACGAACCGGCAGCGTAGACTGATTCTCATCGAGCCCCGATCCATGGGGTAGCCCGAACCAATCCGGCCGCTGGATCCAGGCCAGGTTGAGCGCCAGGAGGATGCCCCCTCCGATGTAGCCCACGGCATAGCCCGCGGTGGAGACGCGATCGATTTCCTGAGGCCGCGCGACATGCGGAAGCAGGGCCTCGTAGAACACGAAGCTCCCGGCAACCCCGACGAGCGACACGGTGAAGAGAACCGAAGCCAGATTCAGATCACCACGATGGATGAAGAACATCCCCAGAATGGCCGCGACGCCAATGGCCATGAACCCGGCGAGCAGCTGCTTCTTGGCTCCCCGATAATCGGAAATGGCGCCGAGGATCGGTGATATCAGGGCGATGACAACCAGGGCGAGGCTGTTAACCGTGGCCAGGCGCTGAGTAGCGCCACTCTCGACCAGGCCCGCGCCCGCGACCCTCACGAAGTAGATGGGGAAGACCGCCACCATGATCGTGGTCTGCATGGCGGATGCTGCCCAGTCGTACATCGCCCAGGCGCGGAGCTCAGGGCGGTCCAGCCCCAGTCGAGTCAGGAGAGAGGATTTCGTCATGAACTATCCCGGGCGCTTCGCCGGAGCGACAGCAGAACGGCGGCGGCAAGCGCGGTCACGATCACCGCGAGCGAGAGCGCCGTCGGAATGTGAATCCATCCACTGACGGTCATCTTGGTCCCCACAAAGACCAGGATGAAGGCGACACCCGGCTTCAGGTACACGAACTTGTCCAACATGCCGGCGAGCACGAAGAACAACGCCCGGAGACCGAGTATGGCGAACACGTTGGAGCTGTAGACCAGAAAAGGGTCCCGGGTGACCGCAAAGATGGCTGGAATGCTGTCGATCGCGAATACCAGGTCGCACCACTCCACGACCAGGAGCACCAACAGCAGCGGCGTGCCCAGGAGCTTCCCGCGCAAGGTTCGGGTGAAGAACCGGGTTCCGTCATACGAGTCGCTCAGGGGAAGAAACCGCCGGGCCAGGCGAACCACCGAGTTTCGCTCCAGGTCGACCGACTCCTGTTTCTGAGTGAACATCCGGACCCCGGTGACAACCAGCAGTCCGCCAAATACGTACACGATCCACTGGAATCGATCGAACAGGAAAGCCCCCATGCCGATCATGATCAGCCGCATCACCATGGCGCCCAGGATCCCCCATTTCAGGACCTTGGGCTGAGCATCGGCCCGAACGCAAAAGTAGGAGAAGATCAGGAGGAAAACGAAAAGATTGTCGACGCTGAGAGAGAACTCGATCAGGTAGCCGGTATAGTACTCCAGGGCCGCTTGAGTTCCCTCCCGCCGCAATATGAAGAGGCCAAACAACAGCGCCACGCCGATCAGCCCACCGCTCCAGCTCAGCGCCTCCTTTATGGTGAGCACGTGGGCCCGGCGGTTGAGCACTCCCAGGTCCAGGACCAGGAGTGCTACCACCAGCCCGGTGAATCCCAGCCAGACCGCGAGCGGGTGACCGGCCACCTAGCGACCCAGCGCCATGGCCTCGAGCCGAGCCACTCTTTCCGCGGTCGGAGGATGGGTGCTGAAGAGCTTGGAGACGGCGCCGCGCTGCGCCGCCAGCGGATTGACCTGTGCCAGCGGGGCCGCAGCCGGCGCCACCTGCATCGGGATCCGGTGCGCCAGATTGTCGAGCCGGACGAGGGCCTGGGCCAGCGGCATGGGGCGGCCCAGAATCTGGGCTCCCACTCTGTCGGCCTCGAATTCCCGTTGGCGTGAGACCGCAAACTGGATGAGCATCGCCCCGATCGGTGCCAGCAGGATGAGCGCCAGTTGGGCGTACGGATGGCCGTTGTCGTCGTCGCGCCCTCCCCCGAACATCAGCAGGTAGGGCAGGTTGCTCAGGGCGCCCGCAATACCGGCCGCTACCGTCGCGATCAGCATATCCCGGTTCTTGATGTGGGCCAGCTCGTGGGCAATGACGCCCTCCAGCTCCTCCTGGGGAACGTATTTCAGAATGCCGCTGGTGACGGCGACG
>JBJMPK010000149.1:0-38503 GCA_045803245.1 Gemmatimonadales bacterium | reverse complement strand
TTCCAGTTGAGCGCCGAACAGGTCGGCGACGACCTTCTTGGTGATGTCGTCTCGGGTGGGGCCGAGTCCGCCGGTGGTCAGAACGGCGCCGGTGCGTTTCAGCGCTTCGGCGACAGCGTCGCGGATATCTTCGCCTTGGTCGGAGACGGAGGCCCGGCGGGTTACTCGTACACCACAATCCGCCAGGGCTCGCGCGATCTCGGCGGCATTGGTATCGAGCGTGAGTCCCAGTAGGAGCTCGGTGCCGATGGTGACGAGTTCGATATTCATAGTGGCAGCTATTGGCTATTAGCTATTGGCTATTAGCTGTCTCTTTAGCCCCATGAGTTGTTGGTTTTACGGGATGCATCGGTGCACTGAGTAGCCAATAGCCAATAGCCAATAGCTAATAGCTCCTGAACAGCCCCCGATTGCGGTAGAGATAGAGCACAAAGGAGTACACCGTGAGTGCCGCGGCGCAGGCCAGCGTCACGGCGACGAATCCGCCGTGGAATTGATTCCAGTACTGGGCGTATTGATTGTGCTCCCACCCCATCGGCTTGCGCGCATCCCGGAAGGCGAACCACAGAATCACCGCGCCGACGAAGACGTTCTGAATCGTGGTCTTGAGCTTGCCGGCCCCGGCGGCGGGGATGACCACGCCACGCCGGCTGGCCCACCAGCGGAAGCCGGTCATCGCCAGCTCGCGGCCGATCAGCAGGAGGCAGACCCAGAGCGGAATACTGCCCCAGATCGGAATGTCGTAGAGATCGTGACGCTGGCGGGAGATCCAGTAGATCGGGATGAGGGTGGCGAACAACAGCAGCTTGTCGGCGATGGGGTCGAGGAGCTTGCCCAGGTCGGTCACTTCGTTCCGGCTGCGGGCGAGGTGCCCATCGTAGATATCGCTCACCGCCGCGACGATGAAAATGATGAACGCGATCAGCTTGGGCCAGTACCCGGCAATGAACGGCAGCAGGGCGATCACGGGCGTGAAGCAGATCCGCACCAGGGTGATGATGTTGGGGAGAGTCCACTCCTTGGCCATGCTATCCCAGCGTCTTGACTACGTTCTTGCTGATGGCCTTCAGCGTATCGAAGACACCCTCGCCCGTCAGCGCCACCGCCTCGAAGTAGGGCGCCCGCTCGACCCAGTGTCCGTCTTCCTGCCGGACCAGGAATTCGGACTCGTGATAGGGGTCGGGCATGGAGCGCTGCTTGGCGGGATCGGCCACCGGCCAGCCGGGATTGAGCGCCGACTGAAGCTCGGGAATGGGTGCGGCGTTGGGAAGATCGCGCTTGTTATACTGGATGGCGAATGGAATCCTCGTTACGTCGTAGCCATGCTGGGTCATGTTCTCGTACAGATTCTGCATGGCTTCGATGTTCGCATCCATACGCTCGATCTGGCTATCGGCCACGAATACGACGCCATCCACCCCTTTGAGGATCAGCTTCCGAGAGGCGTTGTAGTACACCTGGCCCGGGACGGTGTATAGATGGAATTTCACCTTGAACCCGCGGATGTTGCCCAGATCGACCGGCAGGAAGTCGAAGAACAGCGTGCGCTCAGTCTCGGTGGCGAGGGAGATCATTTTGCCACGAGACGCCGGAGCCACCTTGTTGTAGACGTGCTCCAGGTTGGTGGTCTTCCCCCCCAAGCCGGGGCCGTAATACACCAGTTTGCAGTTGATCTCGCGCGAGGCGTAGTTGATCATCGACATGGGTGCGTCCCTCAGGCCCCGAAGAGTTTGTCGATCTCGTCTTCCGCCTCGCCCAGGAACTCGGATTCGACGCCGGGCGCACTGGTTCCGTCGCGATTGAACATGTCCGTGAACACCTGCGTCAGCTGCACCACGGCATTCTTCACCCGCAGCTTCACCATCCCCAATGTGGTCCGATTGTCGAACAGCACCACCAGAATGACCCGGCGGGCGATGTCCGCGAGGTACATCGACTCGCGCTCGCCCTGATGAAAGAGGGCGCCGAACTCCGATTCCCCCAGCATCCGGGCCAGTTGATCGTTGGCGCTGAAGTCGGCGGCGGTGAGGGAAGCAAAGGCCGTGGGGTCGAAGGCGGGCGCCTCACCCACCGTGGCCACCATCTGGCCGGTTCGGTCGACGATCAGCGCGGTGCGCGCGTTGGACTCGGCCAGGAAGGCGCTCAGGATGGACTGGATGCGCCGGGCATCCTCTTCCCGGAACGACCAGCTCGAGGCCCCACTCATGTGGCCTGCCTCATACCAGGGTGGCTTCCATCCTTCGCACTATTGCCTCCGCCCGGCGCCGCAACATGGGCTGGCGCTCCCATGCGAGATAGTCTCTGAGGAGTCGTACCGTCTCTACGCCGTCTTGCCCGGCCAGGAAGCCGAGTGCGGCCATGCGGCGCAGAGGACGAGGACTGAAGAGATCGCGACGGTGATAAGTGAGCCGCCGCTGGGCCACGAGCCAACCGGCAGTCACGCCGAGCAGCACGCCGCCGGCAAACAGCCAACCGCGCGAACGCATCAGCTCACATCCTGACGCGCCACGAGGGCATGGGCCAGCGTGACTCCATCGACGTATTCGAGGTCTCCCCCCATCGGAAGGCCCCGCGCCAGCCGGGTGACCCGGACCCCCATGCCTGCCAGTAGCTGCTGGATGTAGGTCGCCGTGACCTCGCCTTCCATCGACGGGTTGGTCGCGAGAATAATCTCGCGGATGCCGCCCTGCCGCACCCGGTGGACCAGCCGGTCGAGCCGCAGGGACTCCGGGCCTACACCATCCAGGGGAGAGAGATGCCCGCCCAGGACGTGATAGTGCCCCCGGAAGTCCGTGGACCGGTCGACCACGGCCACCGTCGAAGGCTCTTCCACGACACAGACGAGACCGGCGTCGCGCCGTGGATCACGGCAGATACCACACGGCTGCTCCTCCGTGAGATTGCCGCATTCCTCGCAGGCGTGCACCCGTTCCGTCACCAGCGCGAGCGCGGACGCGAGCCGGCCCGCCTGTTCGGGGGATTGCTGAAGAAGGTGAAACGTGAGCCGCTGGGCCGTCTTCCGGCCGATCCCCGGGAGCCTGGCGAGTTCGGTGATCAGATCCTCGATTGCGCTCACCGGTCAGAAAGGCGATGTGAAGGGCAGCGGAGGCACCTTGCGCATCTCGGCCTGGAGCATTTCAGCCGCGCGTCGTTGGGCCTCGGCGACCGCGGTGAGAACCAGATCGCTGAGAAAATCGGCGTCGTGGTCTTGGAACACGGCAGGATCGATCGAGACGGCCCGCACGGTGCCGCGGCCATCCGCGGTCACTTTGACCATCCCGCCGCCGGCGGTGGTCTCGATGGTGCGATTGGCCAGCTCGGTCTGCAACTGCTGCATCCGGCCCTGCAGCTGCTGTCCCAGCTGAAAGAGCTGCTGAAGATCGGCCATGCTATCCGGTAATCCTGCCATTGGTCGGGAAAGTAGGGGTGAGGTTGGGGGACTGCAACAGGCTGCAGTCCAACAGTCTAGGGTCAAGGGCCTAGAGTCTAGTCTCGACCCTAGACCCTCGACCCTAAACGGCATCAATCAACGATCTCCAAATCTAACGCATCCGCGGCGGTATCGAGGGCCGGGTCCTGGGACCGGAACTCCCGCAATCGCTCGGCCTTGAGGCTGGATTCGGACATGCGCTTTGGCTTGGGAGGAGACGTCTCCGCGGCCGGGACGCTGACCCTGATCCGCACCGGCTGACCCACACTGCGGCTGAGGATCTCCTCCACTTTCCCCGCCTCCTGGTGCAGCCGCTCGGCGAAGAGCGGGTTAGGCTCGGCCAGGGCCAGGCTTATCCAGGGGAGCTCGACCCCAGCGGGCTCGGTGGCCGCGAACGCCTCTCCCAAGAACCGGCTGTGGGCTCTCACTGCCGCCACGATCGCCGGCCAAGCGGCGCGGATGGCCTCGAGTGAGGGGGGGGAAGTGGGGACGCGGGGAAGCGGGGACGGAGGAGAACTGGGATACTGGGGTGGACCCATAGCAGGAGCTGGCCCGGCCTGGTCCGGGCCCTTCCCGGCACGAGGATCGAGTCCAGGCGCTCCCCCTCCCAACTTCGCCGCTTCCCCACCTAGCTTCCCCGCTTCCCCGCTTCCCCGCTTCCCTCCCTTGATCACTTCCTCCAAATCCACCGTGCGATCCATCATCGTCCAGCGGAGGAGGAGGGTCTCGACCACCAATCGCGGGCTGACGCTCCGCCGGATTCCGGTTTCATTGTCGGCCACGAGCTTCAGCATTCGGAGCACATCGCTCACCGCCAGCCGGTCCCGAAACCCTTCGAGAGTGGCCCGCAGCGCCTCCGTCGTCCCCTCCGGCTCGGCGCCGACCTGAAGCATCAAGAGGCCGCGGAGCACGTCGGCTACCCCGGCAACGAACTCCGCCAGGTCCACGCCGGCTTCCATCAGCCGGTCGGTCAGGGGGAATACGCCCGCCGGCCGGCGCTCAGCCACGAGTTGAAGCACCTCGGTGTATAGCTCGTCGTCAACCAGGCCGAGCACCTCGCGCACCCGCTCCGAGGTTACGGCCCCCTCACCAAAGCTCAAACACTGGTCGAGTACGGACAGAGCGTCCCGCATGCCGCCGTCGGCGTGCCGGGCGATGAGCGTCAACGCGTCCTCATCCGCTTGGAGCTTCTCGGCCAGGAGGACTTGCCTCAGCCGCTCCCGTATCGCGGCCGGCCCGATCCGCCGGAAATCGAAGCGCTGCAACCGCGACATCACTGGAGCCGCCGCGGCCGCGATCTTCTGCGGCTCGGTGGTGGCGAACACGAACACGACCCGGGGCGGCGGCTCTTCCAGGATCTTCAGCAGCGCGTTCCAGGCTTCGCGCGTCAGCATGTGGGCTTCGTCGACGATATAGATCTTGTAATGGCCCTCCCGGGATGGGGCGTACATGGCCCGTTCCCTGAGATCCCGGGCGTCGTCCACCCCGCGATTGCTGGCCGCGTCGATCTCGACCACATCGAGATCCGCCGATCCGTTCCAGACCCGGACACAGTTCTCACACTCCCCGCACGGGTCTCCCGAGGCGTCCCGCTGCGGACAGTTGAGCGCCATGGCCAGGATCCGGGCCGCGGTCGTCTTGCCCACCCCTCGGGGGCCGGTGAGGAGGTAGCCGTGGCCTACCCGGCCCCGGGACACCGCCCCGCGGAGCACCGCGGCAACATGGTCCTGGACCAGCAGATCGGCAAAGCGTTTAGGACGATAGCGGCGGGCGAGAGCGATGGTCATGAAACCGTAAGCGGTAAGCGGTAAGCGGTGAGCGGGAGGGCTGGGCCCGCTTACGGCTCACCACTCACCGCTCACCAAAAAGAAGTGCCTCAGGCACCCCGAAGCGACACCGGACATCGCTTAGCGCTGCTACCGGCGAGGTCCTGACGCGGTTCGCGCGCCGGCGCCCTTCGGACCTGAGGCATCCGAAATATAACCCACCGGGGGCCCGGTGGAAGCGCTCGGCTCAGCGATGCGCCGCCAGATTGGAGTTGTAGATATCCACGACATATCTCCAGCTGCCATCGGGCTGTTTCTTGAGAATCTCGACGAACTTCCCCTCATCGGCTATGCCTGGCGCGCTCTTTTCCTTGGGCACCGCGGAAAACCGATAGTGGCCGAGGTTGTAGGCCAGATCTCCCCGGCCCTCGATCATGTCGGGAGCAATCTCGAACGTCACCGTGTAGGCGTCCAGTAAGCCGCTCCAGAATCTTCGGATGGCGGCGCGGCCTCGCTGGAGCGGAAGGTTGGGTGGAAGCAGCGCCGCGTCCGTGGCATACACGGCGGCCATTGCGTCGACATTGCCGGCATTGGCCGCGGCCATGAAGGCGGAATCCACGGCAGCAACCGACGCTGAGTCCTGCGGGGAGAGCCCGGCTGGTCCGGCTTCGGACTGGCCCCGAGACCCGCGATTCTTGCCGCAGGAAGCTACCGCAACCAGGAGAGCCAGCCACAGAGCCCGACGGTAAAACGCGAGCACATCGTCCTCCCCAAGAAAAGAATCGACCCTCGAATCAGCCGAGAATAGCGCGCTGGCGCTGCTGCATCTTCCGCAGCTCCCAGGTTTCGGCTACCACGGCGCCGAGAAGGAACACGATGGCTGTATAGTAGACCCAGAGAATGAACAGCACCGCCGCTCCCAGATTCGCATCGCCTCCCTGCGACTCCAACGAGGCGAAGTTCGCCAGATACAGTCCGTAGAGCCGCTTGGCCAACTCGAACAGCACCGCGGTGAAGATCGACGCGAGCAGCGCGGTTTTCCAGGGCAGCCGGCGCACCGAGGCATACCGGTAGGTCACATAAAAGAGCGAGACGGAAAACGCGAAGGCGAGCAGCTCAGCGAGGAAGCGGCCGAGCGTCGACACGAAGAAGGCGAGCTGGGGAACGCTGGCGGTGCCTCGCGCCTGGAGAACCGTGAGCCCGGTGGTGAGCAGCGTGTTCGCCAGGAACAGGATCACGGTGCCGACCACCATGATGGTATCGCGGAGCTTGGCCAGCAGAAACACCGCGACGAACGGCCGCGGTCGCGGCGGGCGCACCGAGACGTCGTAGACCTCATTCAGGGAGGTGCGAATTCCGGCAAAGAGCCGGGTGCTGAACCAGAGAAAGGCGGGCGCCGCGTAAACGGAAAGCTTCCCCCGGTTCCTGGTGATGCCGACCAGGAGCCGCTCGATCACCCCGAACGGATCGCGATCCGGCAGGGCGGAATGGGGCGGCAGGAATCGGTGGAACAGGGCGAGAGTATCCACATCCGGCCCGTGTGTGACGGCCTGGGCCAGATGAGTGAAGCCGATCAGCAGGAGCAGGATGAAAGGAACAGCGGCAAGCAGCGCGTCGAAGGTCAGGGCACTGGCGAGAAACGGAATGTTATCTTCGTCGGCCGCCTGCAAGGTACGGCGGAGGAAACCGGCGGGTGAATGATGCCACCCGCCGGCTTGTGCGCCGCTCAGGCGAGGGGCTCCTCGAGGTCGGCAGGTGACCGCCGGCGCGCCCTGGCGTCGGCCAGCCGGCGTTCCAGCTCTTCCCGAGGCGATGCCTTCGGGGCCCGGCCCTGGAACCCACGTTCTTCGATATCTGCCTCGATCTCCTCGTCCTCGTCCTCGTCCATCAGGCCCTCGAGCGACTCCTTGGCCCCGCCGAACTGCTGGGTAATCTCGTCCAGCTTCTCCTCGGTCATGGCCCGGAGCTTCCAGAGCTTCCGCTGCAGATTACGGCGGGTATCCTCCCCACTGCTTGGCGCGTAGAGCAGTGCCAATCCGGCACCGAGCAGCGCACCCCAGAATAGCCACTTGGCGGACGAGTCCCCCCGCTCCACATACACCACTTCCCTGTGCTGATTGCGTCGCATGCCGTCCTCCTATTCCCCGGCGTCGGGGTCGTCGGCCGCCGCAACCAGCACCGGCTTGAGCGCGGCATGGTGCTGTATCGGGGCCTGGATGAATCGGTTTACCTGTTCCTCCGTCCCGTTCACATTCAGCTGCTCGAACAGGAAGGCGAAGGTCTTCTCCAGATCGGCGGCAATGGAGTTGCGGACATCCTCCGGCAATGACCAGAGGTCTCGCTTGAACGGTCCGATCGCCTTTTTGCGAGCCTTATAATAGAACTGCTCGTTGGTATCCCCGCTCTTGCGCTCGCCCGCCGCATTCTCCTCCAGCCAGCTCCGGATCCGCTCCCGCAGCTCCGGCGGCAGCCGTGGGTGGTCGAAGACGATATTCTGGAAATTGGTGGCGAGATGGATCTCGGCGGTTTCGATGCGGGGAAAGTTGCCGAAGGCATTCGAGGGGAGAGTGCTGGCCCCGTGCTGCACGGCTCCAGCGAGGCCGTACTGCTCGCGCGCCACCTTCGACAGTGCGGCGAGCGCCTGGAGGTCCAGCTTCACGTCGGCGATCGACCCGTCGGGAAGTACCACCCCCCCGTGCGAAGTCCCGGTCTGAACCGAGATCTTGCTGATTCCCGCGTGGTTGCCGAGGCGGGTAAGGCTCCGATTGTACCCCTGCATGAACGCGTGCAGCTCCTCGACGGTGCTGTTCTTCATGCCGACCTCACCGATCTCCGCCCCGACGGACACGGTGACACCATCCGGCTCGTGTTGCCGGATGAAGCGGGTGATATCGGCGGCGCGCTCGTAATTCACTCGCTGCTGTTCCGCCAGCGAAGGCCGCGACAGGTCGACCAGGGTGGAGGTATCTACGTCGATGTTGTAGAACCCGGCACCGACCTCCTCGGCAATGAGCTTCTTGACCTCTCCTACCTCGCCCTCGGGGTCGGTCTGATACTTCTTGTGATTCACCTGGCAGTGATCGCCCTGAATGAACAGAGGGAGGGTGTATCCCTCGCGCAACGCCGCCGCGATCATCACCGAGACATATTCGGCCGGCCGCTGCTCGGTATAAGCGATCTCCGAACGCGCGATCTCGAGAATGATCGCCCCCGCCTTGCCGGCCCGGGCGGCACGGAAGATGGCGCGGGCCGTGTCGTACGCGAGCACGCGCACGTTCATGGCCGGAACCGTAAAGCCACCACACTCACCCCGGCCGCGAGCCAGATAGAGATCGTTGATCGAGGCGGGTCGGGCGCCGGTTGCCTGTCCCAGCTCCCAGAGGAGCCAGCGTGCGGCCTCGCGCTCAGCCGGGGAGCCGAACACAGCCTGCCAGGCCACCCGGTCGGTGGCGGTTGAGCGGAGCCTGGCCTGCTCCCGAACCTTCACCCCACCGGGTACCTGAACAACCGCCCCTTCATATAGATCCAGTATCCGTTGTGTTGCATCAGCCATGCAGGCGTATCCTCTTGGAAGCAGGGCCCCTACGGTATTGGCCAAAGGTAGGTCGCGGGCCTGTGACCGTCAAACATCCCGAAAGGGCCGCCCGGCGGGCCGGTCGGAGTGACTCCCAGTCAGACTTCATCGGCTGAAGAGGTGGGTGCCTGCTCCCCGGGTGGATAGCCAGGCCGCTCCATTGCAGCGTAGGTGAGTCGCTTGCCCAGCTCGACGCCGGGCTGATCGAATGGATCGATGCCGTACCAGGCGCCGGCATACCCGGTGGCGATCTGAAAGAACATGATCGCTTCACCTATTGTCTCGGCCGACAGATCCGGCAAGCGCAAGGTACAGTTCATCCGGCCCATCTGAGCCAGTGCCGCCGAGGTGGCCTCGTACTCCGCCTGGAGCAGCTCTCCCAGGGTGTGCCCCGGCAAATATTCCAGATCGGCCGGAAGCTCTTCGGAAACTCCAGCCGGACTCGGAATCGGCAGGTCCCCACCGAAATCAGCAACGGTCATGAAGGTGATGGCCTTGTCGAAGGGCCCCTCCATAAAGAGCTGCACCTGGCTGTGTTGATCCGTGGCACCTACGGCCGCAACCGGGGTAGGACCTACATGAATGACCTTGCCGCCCCGATCTACCCGCTTGCCCAGGCTCTCGGCCCAGAGCTGCCGGTACCATTCGGCAAACTCGCGGAGCCGATCGGTGTACGGCATCAGCACGTGTATCCTGGCTCCCAACTGCGCATCGGCGGCCCAATGCAAGGCCGCATACAGTGCCGCCGGATTCTGGAGCAGACTTTCAGCTTCGGATCGGTCCAGAGATCGGCGCGCGCCGGCAAGGAGCGCATCCACATCGATCCCGACCAGGGCGGCGGGGAGGAGCCCGACGGGTGACAAGACGCTGAAACGGCCACCTACATCGGGGGGGACATCCAGCGTGGCGACATGATCCCGCTGGGCCAGTTCCCGGAGCGCGCCTCGCGATGGATCGGTGGTGAAGACCAGGTGACGGTGCGCTGCCGGCCCCAGCGTCTGCTCCAGCCAGGACCGCACCACCAGATACTGGGCCATCGTCTCGGCGGTGCCACCCGATTTGCTGATCACATTGACCAGCACACGGCGGGGATCGATCCGTTCCAATGCGGCAGCCACGGAAGTGGGATCGACGTTCTCCAGGACGGTCAGGCGAGGGAAGAATTCGCGGGCTTCGTCGTCCCATTCGTTCCAGGCCGGCCGGCGGAGCGCGTTCAGTAAGGCCTTCGCGCCGAGAGCGGAACCGCCGATACCCAGCACCAGTACATGGTCGTGAGCCTGGCCCAGACCTTCGGCGAAGGTCTTGATGGCGCGGACGGTCGGTCCCTGGTCGATCAGACCGTAGAATCCGTACTCCCCGGCCCCGCGGCGGCGGCGTACCTCCTGCTGGATCGTGGTAAAGCGAGCGTCCAACTGCTTCAGCTGGTCCCGGGGGAGGCCGTGCTCGCCGTCGAGTGCATCCCGCAGCATGCGTCCATACGCCAGCTTGATCACGCCACCTCCACCGTCAGGCCGTCGTACGCCGGCAGGATTCCCGCCGGAAGCTCCGCCTCGAGCTCGGCGTGCCCGGTCTCATGGGTCAGGTGCGTCAGGTAGGTCCGCCGGGCGCCCAAAGCGCGGGCCGTCTCGATGGCCTCGGAGATACTCATATGCGTCGGATGCGGCCGCCACCATAGGGCATTCAGGACCAGCACGTCGAGGCCACGGAGGCGCTCGCGTTCCGTCTCGGCAATCGCCTTGACGTCGGTGATATACGCCAGGTTACCGAAGCGGTAGCCGAAGACCCGCAGATGCCCGTGCTGGAATGCGAGAGGTAGGACCTCCACACCAGCGATGTTGACCGTTCGGTTGGGCTCGACCGCATGCAGGGTCAGACTCGGTTTCGACGTGCCTTCGAAAGGGTGCACGGCATCGTCGAAAATGTAATTGAACGAGGCGCGCAGTCGCTCCAGAGTCTCCGCCGGTCCGTAGAGCGGCAGCGGACTCTGCCGGCGCACGGAGAAAATGCGGAGATCGTCGATGCCGTTGATGTGGTCGGCGTGCTCGTGAGTGTAGACGACTGCGTCGATCCGGGTCAGGCGGGCGCTGATGAGCTGCAGCCGCAACTCGGGAGGCGTATCGATCAGGATGTTGGAGCCCGAGGCCTCGAGTACGGCTCCCGAGCGCGTGCGCCGGTCTCGGGGATCGGTCGAGCGACAGACCGGGCAGTCGCACCCGATCTGGGGCACGCCGAATGACGTGCCCGTTCCCAGAAACGTGAGCCGCATCCCCTAAACTGCTTCGACCTTGAGGAGGTTGGTAGTACCGGGCATGTCGAAGGGGACACCGGCAGTGACCACCAGCCGCTCCCCGGCTTTGGCCAACTGGCGCTCGAGGATCTGCTGCCGAGCCACCGCGAGCATGCTGTCATAGTTGGTGGAATGCTCGGTGAGCGCAGGTGTGACCCCCCACACCATCGAGAGCTGCCGGAATGTTTCCGGCTCCGGAGTGCAGGCAAAAATGGGAACCGTCGGCCGGCAGGTGGCCACTTTGCGGGCGGTGAATCCACTGCTGGTGAAGCATACGATCAGGGGCGCGGACAACATTTCGGCCGCGGCGCAGACGGCGACGGCAATGGCATCTTCGGTGCGAATGGGCCCGCTCTGAAGCGAGCGGTGGTGAACCAGGGCGCCGTCCCCCGAGGCGCGCCGGCCCAGCGCCGCATCGATGGTTGCTCCGCGTGCCTGCCGCTGGCTCTCCATTTCGCGCGCGATCCGAGCCATCGCCTGGACCGCCTCCAGCGGATACTGGCCGACCGCGGTCTCGGCCGAAAGCATCACCGCGTCGGTGCCGTCCAGGATGGCGTTGGCCACGTCGGACGCCTCGGCGCGAGTGGGCCGCGGCGCGTGGATCATGGATTCGAGCATCTGGGTGGCGGTAATGACCGGCTTGCCGTGAAGACTGGCTTCGCGGATGATCTGCTTCTGAATCAACGGCACTTCCTCGAACGGGAGCTCGACCCCGAGATCGCCCCGGGCCACCATAATGGCGTCCGAGGCATCGAGGATGCCGCACAGGTTCTTGAGCGCCGTGTCCTTCTCGATTTTTGCCACCAGCTTGACGCCCCGCGGCACCAGCTCGCGGAGCTGCTCCAGATCTTCCGGCCGGCGCACGAACGACAGCGCGATGTAGTCGACCCCCAGCGTGCTCACATGCCGGACGTCTTCGATGTCCTTCTCCGTCAGGGCGGGAGCGCTCACCTCTATCCCGGGAAGGTTCATTCCCTTGTGCCCCTTGAGCTCGCCCCCGTAGTGGACGACGGCCTCGACCCGCTCGTCCTTCACTCCGCGAACCTCGAGGGCGAGCAGCCCGTCGTCCAGCAGAATTCGGGCGCCGATCCGGACGTCTTTGGCCAGGTCGTCGTACGTGGTGGGAATTTCGCCCGGCCTGGCGATCTCCTCCGGAGCGAAGATGACTCGCTGTCCCGGGGTGAGCCTGGTAGGCTCCGACAGAGTGCCGACCCGGATCCGGGGCCCCTGCAGGTCGAGCAGGACGGCGGCAGCCTCGCGGCGGCCCTCCAGCACGCCGCGGAGCTGATGAATCCAGCGCGCCCGAATCTCCGGGGTGCCATGGGATGCGTTGATCCGGACGACGTCCACTCCTGCGTCGAGCAGCGCCGTCATCTGCGCCGGCTGCTCCCAGGCCGGGCCCAGCGTGGCAACGATCTTGGTCCGCCGAATGGAGGTGCGCGACATGGTGGGAGTCTAATTGAAACCGGTCAGGCCTGCATCACAACAATGCCTCCGACCACTGTCAGCACGGCGTGACCGCGGCGAAACGCTTCGCCATCATTTTGCTGGATGGCTGGGTCCACCGACCACGCAACGAGATCCGCATCGAAGCCGGGTGCAAGTCTCCCGCGCCGATGGCCCATCCCGGCAGCGTATGCGGCGGCCACAGTATAGGCGCCGAGCGCCTCGAAGAAGCCTAGCTTCTCGCCTGGATACCATCCGCTGGCCGGCTCTCCATCGAATCCCTTGCGTGCCATGGCGGCGTAGATCCCCTCCCGTGGGTCTAGCGAGGCCACCGGCACGTCACTGCCGAAGACCAGCCGGGCGCCGCCCTGCAGCAGCGCACGAAAGGCATAGGCTCCACGAGCCCGGTTTCCCCAGTGGCGGTCCACCAGCGGAATATCGGTGAGCATATGGGCCGGCTGCATCGAGAGCACGACGCCGAGAGAGGCAGCGCGCTCCAGGTCAGCCGGGTGGACGCATTGAAAGTGCTCGATGCGGTGCGGAACGGAGAGCGCCGGAAGCCCGGCTGCGAGGTCGAGCGCCCGGCGCACCGCGGCATCACCTATGGCGTGCACGGTCGTGGCGATCCCCGCCGCCGCGGCGGTGTGCATCGCAGCCCGCGCTTCCGTCTCACCCGTGATCGGAAGGCCGCGGTCCCGGGTGCCCTCGTACGGCTCCAGCATCCATGCCGTACGGCTTCCCAGGCTGCCATCGAGAAAGAGCTTCACCCCTCCGATCGTAAGCCACTCGGACCCTTGACCGCTCCGGATGCCCCCACTGATCAACCGCGGTAATGCGCCGACCGGCGGATGGAACAGCACCCTGAGTCGGAGCCGGCCGGCTGCCTCGAGCCGCTGAAACGCGGCCAGCGTTTCCATGTCCTCCACCTCGTGCATCCCGGTGATGCCCAGCCGGTGAGCCTCGGCCTGGGCTCGAAGCAGAGCGGCCTCCAGTACCGGGTCTTGCGGGCGGGGGAGGAACGGCTGCGCCAGCTCCACCGCTCGCTCCAGCAGCAGACCGGTAGGTTCGCCATTCGCGTCACGGACGATCCGGCCGCCGTACGGATCGGGAACATCTCGAGTAATATCAGCGGCCGCCAAGGCGGCGCTGTTCAACCAGGCCGCGTGCACATCGAGTGAATCGAGGTACACCGGAACGGTCTGAATCCGGTCCAGCGCTCGACGGTCGGGAGGAACAGCCCATCCGTTCGCGTCCCAACCCTGGCCGATAATCCAGCCTTCCTGCGGTTCGGCAGCGGCCACCCGTTCAAGCACTTCCTCACGGCTGCGAAGCCCGGCCAGCTCAACCCGGCTCCGATTCAGGGCCCACATGCCAAGGTGAGTGTGACCGTCGGTGAGGCCGGGGGTCACCAGGCACTGGGGAGCGTCGTACCGCAGCACAGCTTTGGGGGCCGACCGCTCGACCTCAACTGCCGAGCCAACTGCCCGAATCCTGCCCCCCTCCCACCAGACCGATTCTCCCTCGAGCCCAGGCGTCAGGGTTACGACGTGGCGGGCGTGAAGAACACCGCTTTCAGGGGAAGGGAGGTGGGGCATTCGGACAAGATACCGCGGTGTTCTCCTGGCTTCAGGAGGGCCTTGGAAGGGGGGTCAGACTCTCTTTCCACATGTGGAAAAACCCAGGAAGTGAATATCTGATTTGCGTGCAAAACCGGATAAACTGGTTCATCCGCGGCGCACAAATCACTTTATAGTGGGAGCAAAAGTCCAATGTATATGGCACCTTACACTTAGAGCATGAATCACCACCTGCCGAACTCGACAGTGTCGCCTGTGGTTCAGTATTTATGCAGACATTCTAATTATGAACACTATTCACATGGACTTAGGCCGGAATGACCGAAATTCTCGTCCGAGACCGAAACCAGGGGTTGGCGGTCCGGGCAGAAACGCCTCGAGACTGGCTGGCGAGCGGGGTGAAAATTCAAGACGCGGAGATGCCCAGATGGCCGGCTACCTGGGGAAAACGACCCTGAGGCAGCCCGGAAATCAGCGAGAGTACCGACGGTGGCGGCTAGCTGGCGAGTTTAGCGGTTAGCGGGTGAGGCGGAGTTGTCCCTTCCCACCTTGGTAGAGGGGGCCCACAAACCGGATCGGAGAGGATTTCAGGGCCTCCGCCAGGTCGCCCTTGCCCTCTGCCCTCAAGGAGCCAACCAGGCTGCGCCGCCACGCCGGAGAAAGCTCGAGCCGGGCAGCCCAGGGGGCGCCCCGCAGGCCGGGAATCTGCAGAGACTCGACCACCGGCTCCATCCGGGTGCTGTCGGCGGCGGGCCGGCCAATCCAGACCAGGCGCAGCTTCTTAATTTTCTGGGTATAGTGGTGGCTGCTCGTATCCGTACTTGCGCGAAAACCGGCATCGACTTCCTGGACTGCGACCAAATTGGTGGCCGCCACACTTCTGAGCCGTTCGCTACTGGTGTAGAGATCGACCACCAAGTCGCGCCGCCCGCCACTTCCCTGCTCCACTGTCCCAATGCTCCACATGCCAAGCAGCTGTGGCTTCCGGCGGTTTTTCTCCGCAATCCGCCGGCCGCCGACCGTGACGCCGTCTACGTAGTAGAAGCACAGGCTCGACGGGACCCAGGAGCCGAACTCGGTTTGTGCCTCGATGACGTGCCGCAGAGCTGGGTGTAAGGATTGGTCCTGGCCGGCGCGCAGAAGGATGAAGCCCTGCTTGACCTTGTCGTCGGCATCCTTGGGGTTCATCAAGAAATTGACGCAGTAGCCGGCCCGGAGGCCCTCTAGAGACCAGACCTTCTCCCCCTTGACCTCCGCGCCGGCTTGGGCCGATAGCGACGAGGCGCAGCACGTGGCTATCGCCGCGCCGAGCCCAAAGCGGGTGAGAATAGGATCAGCTTTCCGTGCTGGGGGCGCGGATTGCCTGGCGAAGCTCAGCGTAGTCGTGCGGATCCAGAGCGTTGAATCTCAGGTTCCGAAACTTGACCTTTCCGTCCGGCCCGATGACGTACACGGTGCGCCGGTTGTATCCGCCCTCGTCCTTGCTGGCGTATTGCTTGGAGACCCGCTGATCGGGGTCGCTCAAGAGACGAAAAGGCAGATCCAGGCTCTTGGCAAACCGGCTATGGGTCTCGACCGAGTCGGTACTTATAGCCACCAGGACCACCTCAGGGCCGAAGAGACTGTCGTACTGCTCGCCAAACGTGCGCATTTCCGCGGTGCACCCGTTGGTGAAGTCGCGAGGATAGAACGCCACCACGACCGTCTTTCCCCGGTCGCTGGCCAGCTGGTAGGGCGACTCGATCGGACCGATCCCGTCTTTGGTGGCCCAGGGAAGCGAGAAATCGGGCGCCCGCCGGCCCACGTCGGGACCGCCGAGGAGCATGGCCTTCACCTTCCCGGTTTTGGTCTGGGCCGAAATAGAAGGAACGTTGAAAGCCAGCAGCGCGAGTACGGCGAAAAGGGCGGAATAACGCATGAGGATTAATCCCGGGTGTATTGACGTCTCATTGCTGGGCAACCTGCCGCAGCGCACGGTCGAAATTCTGCGTCGGGCCGATTCCGGTATACACTACCTTTCCCGATCGATCGGCGATGACGACGTAAGATGTAGCCGGTACCTGATAGGCGCGAATGCTGTTGCCTGCATCGTCGTACAGTGCCCGAAGAGCCAGTTGATGCTGAGCCAGGTAGTCACGGGCACCCTGGGGCGTCTGGTTGACGGTGACGTTGATGCCGATGAATTCAACCTGGTCACCATATTTCACCTGAGCCGCTCGGACCCGGGGCAGCAGCGCCTTGCACGACTCACACCAGGTGGCCCAGAACTCCAGAAACACCGGCCTGCTGCCGATGAACCGCGCCAGATCGACAGGCTTTCCGTCGAGGTCGTTCACCACGACAGCTGGGGCCCTACTGCCGACCTTGATCGGCGCATCCTGCCCCATGAGGCAACCGGGAGCCAGGGCAAAGATGCCCACCAGCAGAGCGCCCACCGGCGAAGTTTTCATACGACGGCCTCACGCTGCCCATAATGAGAGGCCACATAATCGTTCAGAATGCCCAGAAAGTCGGCCACGATGGTGGCTCCGCGGAGGGTGACGAGGAGACGGCCGTCCACGTACACAGGAGCCTTGGGGTCCTCGAAGGTTCCCGGGAGCGAGATGCCGATGTCGGCATGCTTCGATTCACCGGGACCGTTCACCACGCAACCCATCACCGCGACCCTCATCTCTTCGACTCCCGGATGCTCGAGGCGCCAGACCGGCATCTGCTCCCGCAAGTAGTCCTGGATCTCCTGGGCCATCTGCTGAAAAAAGGTGCTGGTGGTGCGACCACAGCCGGGACAGGCCGTGACCTGCGGGGTGAAGCTACGCAGTCCCAACGACTGAAGGATCTGCTGGGCGACTCGTACTTCCTCGGCGCGGTCCCCGCCCGGCAGCGGTGTGAGCGAGACCCGGACGGTATCGCCGATCCCCTCCTGGAGTAACAGGCTCAGCCCGGCGGTGCTGGCGACCACGCCCTTGGTGCCGAGGCCGGCCTCGGTCAGGCCCAGATGTAGCGGATAGTCACACCGGAGCGCCAGCAACCGATATACCTCGACCAGGTCTTGCACGCCCGAGACTTTGGCGCTCAGAACAATGCGGTCGTGCCGCATGCCGGTTGCCTCGGCGAGCGCGGCGGATTGAATCGCGCTCTCGACCATTGCTTCCATCACCACGTCACGGGTCTCGCGGGGAGCGGCCCTGCCCGCGTTGGCATCCATCATCTCGGTCAACAGATTCTGGTCCAGCGAGCCCCAGTTGACGCCGATCCGCACCGGCTTCTCGTTCGCCAGCGCGACCTCGATGATGGCTCGGAAGTTTTCGTCCCGCCGCTTGCCTCCGACGTTCCCCGGGTTGATCCGGTACTTGGCCAGCGCGGTGGCACAATCGGGATACTTCTTCAGCAGCAGGTGACCGTTGTAGTGAAAGTCGCCGATGATCGGGACTGGCAGTCCGAGTTGGTCGAGCCGCTCCACGATGGAGGGCACCGCCGCCGCTGAGTCGTCGTTGTTCACCGTCACCCGTACCAGCTCACTGCCGGCCCGGGCCAGGTCTGCCACCTGGCTCACTGTCGCAGGAACGTCGGCCGTGTCGGTATTGGTCATCGATTGGACCACAATCGGGTGACCGGAACCGACCGGCACGCCACCGATCGTGGTGGTGACGGTCTGGCGACGGGTTATGGACGGCATGGGCCAAATATAACCAATGAAGAGCTATAGCCGGAGATGAACGGGCTGCGGAATGGAGTTGGATCTTGCGTCCAGTTCCGCTTAGACGTGAGATTCGGCCATGACTGATACCGGTCCTATGCCGCCGCGCGCTGCTATAACAGCGGTAGCGAGCTATGTCCCGGAGCGGATCATCACCAACGCCGAACTCGCCCAGAGGCTGGAGACGTCGGACGAGTGGATCGTCACTCGAACCGGCATTCGCGAGCGGCGGATGGGTGCCCCGGGCGAGACGACTTCGAGCATGGGGGCGGAATCGGTACGGCGGTTGATGTCGCGGCGCGGGATTGGCCCTGATGAGGTCGATGCCATCATCGTCGCGACCGCCACCCCTGACATGCTCTTCCCAGCCACTGCCTGTCTCATTCAGGATCAGCTGGGGCTGCGGCGCGCGTGGGGCTTCGATCTCTCCGCGGCCTGTTCCGGATTTCTCTACGCCATGACAGTTGGAGCGCAGTTGGTGGCCACCGGAGCTCACGAGCGGGTGGTCGTCGTGGGAGCCGATCTCATGAGCTCCATCATCGATCCGCTGGATCGCACCACCGCGGTGCTCTTCGGCGACGGCGCCGGAGCCGTCTTGCTGGAGATGGCCGAACCGGGATATGGCCTCCTCGACTTCTACCACCGCGTGGATGGCAGCGGCCGGAACGATCTCCTCATGCCGGCCGGTGGAAGCCTTCACCCGGCCAGTATGGCGACGGTGGCGGCCCGCCAGCATTTCCTCAAGCAAAACGGCAAAGTCGTCTTCAAGTTTGCGGTGACTCAGATGGTGGAGAGCGTCAACGTCCTGCTGCAGCGGAACGGGATCAGCGCGTCCGACCTGGCCTTGGTGATCCCGCACCAGGCCAACCAGCGCATTCTGGACGCCGTGGCCGAGCGGTTGTGCTTACCGCACGAGCGTGTCGCATCGGTGCTGGCGCGCTACGGGAATACGACAGGCGCCACGCTCCCGCTGGCGCTGGATGCGGCGCTGGCGGAAGGAAAGATCAAGCGGGGAGACCTGGTGATGTTTACCGCGGTGGGGGCCGGCTTCACGACCGGGGCAACGCTGGTTCGGTGGGCGTAGGGGTCGACCGAGGTCGACCCTACGCTCGCGAAAATTCCCCCGTAGTAATCGCGGTCTGGTCGGCTTCACTCAGGCCCAGCTCAGCGGCAGTCACGCTGTCGAGGGCATGCTCGACCGTACGGGCGCTGGGAATGACGAGCACCGATGGGGAGCGGGCCAGCAGCCAGGCCAACACCAGGGCGTGCGGAGTGGTCCCCAGCCGGGCGGCCATGGGGTGGAGCACCGGGTGCGCCGGCAACTTGCGGTTGAGGCGCCCCCCACCGGTCGGACTATAGGCCAGGAAGCCGATTCCGCGGTCGGTGCAGTAGGCCACCACCCCCTCGGTCAACGCCTCCCGGAAGAATGGATTCAGCCGGTTCTGCACGCTGGTAATCGGCGCGACCGTCTCTGCTTCACGGATCTCCCCCACCGAGACGTTCGACAGGCCGATCCACCGGACCTTCCCTTCACGCTGCAGCTGGGCCAGCGCACCCACGCTATCGGCCAGGGGAACCTGGGGATCGGGTACGTGGAGCTGATAGAGGTCGAGCCGCTCGACCCCGAGCGCCCGGAGCGAGCGCTCGCAGGCGGAGCGCAGGTGGGCCGGCCGGCCATCGATCTCCCATCGGCCTCCGGGACGCCGCATACCACCCTTGGTGGCTATCCGCACACGCGAACGGTCGCCCTGCCAGGTGGCCAGGGCCCGGGCGATGAGGCGCTCGTTGTGTCCCAGGTCGGCCTCGTCCAGGCAGTACACGTCGGCGGTATCGATGAGAGTCACCCCGGCGTCGAGCGCGGCGTGAATGACCCGGATGGACTGCTCTTCGGGGGGGCGGTCCTGAATGGAAAGGTGCATCCCGCCGTACCCCACCGCAGACACCAGCGGAGCACCGGGCCCGAGCCGGCGGTGGGGGATCACCGGATACCGAGTGATTGGCGGAGAAATCGGAGCAGCTCGTCTCGCAGATCGAAGTAGATAGCCATCCCATGGGCCGATCCCGGCACGATGCGGGCCTTGACGTGCACCAGGCCGCGGCTCCAGGCGTTGACGTTGGCTGCTCCCTGGAAGGGATCCTCTCGCGATGAGGCCAGGAAACAGGGTGCCTTCAGCTGTTCGAGCGCGACCCGAATGCGATCGGGTGCATCGGACCCAAATGCCGGCGCGCCTGCGGCGCCAAGTGTGGCCACCGCCCGCAGGCCCGGGATGTTGGCCGCGGTGAGCAACACGCCGCTGCCGCCGATGCTCGCACCCACCAGCGCAAGCCGGGAGGAGTCGATGAAGTTTTGAACCGCCCCCCACGACGCAACCCGGAGGATGTCGTTGTCGATCCGGCCGAAGCCGACTTTGCCCACACTGCTCATGAACGCCTTGCCGAAGGCATCCAGGCTGATCCCCTCCGGCGTGTCGATCACCGTGGTACCGCTGGACGAAACGATGGAGGCGCCGTGCCCCCGCTCGTCGAAGGCCAGAGTGGCTATGCCGCTCTCGACGAGATCGGCGACCAGCGGTGCGTAACTGTCACGCGTGGCAGGGTACTGATGTGCCAGCACGGCCAAGGGAAAGGCGGCGCCGGCGTACTTCCCGGGGTAAGTCAGCGTTCCCTTCAGCACCAGTCCGTCCGCCGCCGGGACGGACATATCGAGCGGTGCGAGAGTCACGCCAGGCCCAGCTGCTTGGTGAGCCGGGTCCAGTCGGCCGCGGTGACGATGCCCTGGTCTTTGAGGGGCGTCAGCGTGGCCAGGATCTCGGCCCGGCTGCCGTCGATCCGCCGGTCCCGCAGCTCGCCGATCATCCGCGCGAAGCGGTGCTCGTACTCATCCGCCTCCAGCTTTCCCTCCTTTCGCTGTGCGCTGAGCTTCCTGAGCTCCTCCGCTACCCGCGCCGGGGTTACCGGCTTGAGAGCGCCGCCCTGCTTGTCTGCCGCCATGTCATACCTCCAAAGCCGAAGTCGGTGAACCCGATGATCTCCATTATGGCTTGCCCCTGCGGGCGGCGTCCAGAGTCACACTCCCGATACGCGCCGGGCGGCCTCGAGCGAAGTCGTGGGATCGGCACCCGCCCAGGTGACATCCGCTGTCGGCCCATAGGTCGCGGGCACCCGGGCACCGAGCATCCGGAGGCAATCGCCAACCTGTGCCCGGTGGTGCGCGGTGTGCAGGACCCGGCGCCAGAACACCCAGATTCGCTCCCGCCGGACATCGAAGAACGGGACCTCCCCCAGCCAGAACTGCTCATCCGCCGCAGCCAGCGGCGCCAGGCGAGTCCGGGCGAGTGCGAGGAGCCGTTCGACGTAGGCCTGGACCGGGGGGGCGTCGTCCGGGGGAAGCAGCAGCTCGGGTGGCGGCTCCGGCAGGCCGATGAACTCGGCAAAGAAGCGGCGCTCGGAGAGGATCTGATGAGTCATGATCTCCCCGATCGAGCTGCTGCGCGGGTGCAGGCGGAAGTCGAGCTGGCTGTCGCGGATCTCGCTCCAGACGGACGCGACCTTGTTGGTCTCCGAGGAGTAGGTATCGACGAGGTGCTGGAAAATGGGCTGGGCAGCGCGAGGGATCTCGCGCTGGGGGATGAACTCGTGACTATATCGCATTGACCCGTGCCTCCATCGGGCCTGACGATCGAGGCCCTACCCCAATATATGCCAACGCCCGCCGGCCTTTCGGGCGACGGGCGTTTGTCCGGTGCGGCTGAGGCTACGTACGGATGACCACGATCACCCGCACTCGCTGAAACCGCACACGTGGCACTTCATGCATCCTTCGGCGAACTCCAGCTGCGATCCGCAGTCGGGACAGGCGCCGGAGAGCATTTCCTGCATCCCGCCGAAGATCATCTGTTGTTCCCCCCGATCACCGCTCTGGGCCACGGGCTGCGGGACGACCGGCGCCACCTCAGGCTGGCCCGCCCGAGGCAGAAGTTCCTGCTGGATGCCCTGCTTCTCCTGCATCCACCGCTCGATGGCGATACCGACCGCATCGGGCACGGAGAGAATCTTGTTGGGACCCAGTCCGATGACCCGGTCGGAGCTGATCCCGCGCAATTGGCGATAGATCTCCTTGATCGGAATCCCCGAGCGGAGCGCGAGGCTGATGAGCCGCCCGAGTGACTCCACATCGGCCATCAGCGCGCCACCGGCCTTGCCCAGCGTCATGAAGACCTCGAACGGCTGTCCCTTTTCGTCCTCGGTGATGGTGACGTAGAGGGTTCCGAGCGGGGTCTCGACCCGCCGGGTCGTTCCCCGAAGAACGTCGGGACGGGAGCGCTTCTGCCTCCGTTGCAGATTTTCCGACTCGAGCTCGTGCACGACGCGCTGAAGACGCTCGTTCTCGGCCCGCAACTCAGCGATCTCGCCATGAAGGTCGGCGGAAGTGGCTTTCCCGCCCTCATGTTGTTGCTGCACCTTCTTGGCGGTCGATCCAGTCGAGAGCACCTGCATCTCCCGGCTGCCGTCGCGGTAGACCGTCACACCTTTACAATTGAGATGGTAGGCGAGTCGGTAGATCTCCTCGACGTATGCCTCGGTGGCGTCGTGGGCGAAGTTGCAGGTCTTGGAGATAGCGCTGTCGTTGTACTCCTGGAACGCCGCCTGCATCCGGATGTGCCACTCGGGCTTGATGGCGTTGGCGGTGACGAAGACCCGCTGCCACTTGGCGGGAACTTCGGCGAAATCGATGTGCCCTGCTTCGGCGATCCTGCGCATGAGATCGTCGGAGTACCATCCCTCCGCCCTGGCGATGGCCACGAAGTCTTCGTTGACATCGGGCATCAGGACGCCGGCCTGATTCCGCATGAACGCCACGGCGAACAGCGGCTCGATGCCGGAGCTGCACCCCGCGATGATCGAGATCGTCCCGGTTGGCGCCACGGTGGTGACGTTACAGTTTCTCAGGCGCCGCATTGGGCGAACCCGCTCACCCGCGGCATTCCGCGCGGCCGTCTCGTCGGGTCCCCAGATGCTCCGCTCCCACTCGGGGAAGACGCCGCGCTCGACGGCCAGGCGCTCGGACTCCACCTTGGCCTCCTCGTCGACGAATTGCTGAATCCGCCCCCCCAGGGCGACTCCCTCATCCGAATCGTAGGGAATCCCGAGCTTCACGAACACGTCTGCCAGCCCCATCACGCCCAATCCGATGCGGCGAATGCGCTGGGCCAGCTCGGTGATCTCCGGCAGCGGATACTGGTTGGCGTCGATCACGTTCTCGAGGAAATGGGTCGAGAGATGAACCACCTCACGCAGACGACCCCAATCGATCTTCGCTTCGGCTCCGTTGTCCTTTCCGCCCTTTCCGCCTTTTCCGACTTCTTTCACGAACACCCCGAGATTGATCGAGCCGAGGTTGCAGACGTCGTAGGGAAGGAGGGGCTGCTCGCCACACGGATTGGTGGCCTCATACGACCCGAGGTGGGGAACCGGGTTGTAATAGTTGGCCTTGTCGACGAAGAAGACGCCGGGTTCTCCGGTCTTCCAGGCGCCGTGAATGATCATTTGCCAGACCTCACGAGCCCGAAGCTGCCCGGTGAGCTGCCCGGTCTTGGGATGAAGCAGATCGTACATCCCGCCGGCCTCGACGGCCGCCATGAAGGCGTCGGTGACCGCGACCGAGATGTTGAAGTTGGTGATCTTGCTCGTGTCGTCCTTGCAGGTGATGAACTCCAGAATATCGGGATGATCCACCCGCAGGATCCCCATGTTGGCGCCCCGGCGGGTTCCCCCCTGCTTGACCACATCGGTCGAGGCGTCGAAGAGGCTCATGAACGACACCGGTCCGGAGGCCACACCCATGGTAGAGCGTACGATGTCGTTCTTGGGGCGGAGCCGGGAGAAGCTGAAACCGGTGCCGCCGCCCGACTGATGCACCAGGGCCATGGCGCGAAGCGTGTCGTAGATGCCGCTCTTGCCGTTGGAGAGCGCGTCGTCGACCGGGAGCACGAAACAGGCGGAGAGCTGGCCCAGCGGACGCCCGGCGTTCATCAGGGTCGGCGAGTTCGGCACGAACAGCCGATCGGCCATGAGGCCGTAGAAGTCGTTGGCCACCCGGGTGACGTCGGCTTCAGCAGCACCATATCGCCGGTCGGCGTCCGCCACTGTCCGGGCCACCCGCCAGAACAGATCCCGGGGACTCTCGATGGGCGCACCGGTCTCGTCCTTGAGGAGATAGCGCTTCTCGAGGACCGTGATGGCATTGGGCGACAGCCGAACCGCGTCCCGTGGGGTGGACGATTTCATAGGACTCCTCGCCTTGGGATATTGATCACGAAGAGGGTGGGGGCGACCCTGCTGCACCATCGCACTTCCCAACCGAAACGGATGGGCAAGCTAGGTCCGTGACCCAAGCGAAACAATAGCATCAAAAACCCACGGAACCACGTCCAATCTGACTCTTCACATCACAAATATAGCCGGTTGTAGACATGTGGAGAAAGTGGATGGCTGCGGATAAATCAGTGCGGAAAGCCGGAAGGAAGTAATCGGTCATCCTGAGCGCAGCGAAGGAGTCAGAACATATCGCTTACCCCCTTCCAGGCTCCCAGAGCGGATACTGCCCCGCCTTGTGCGCCCTCGCCTCATCCACGTAATGGCGCCAGGTCTCGGCCACGCGCTCCGCCAGGGCCGCATCGACCCGGCGAACCACCCGGCCTGGCACTCCCATGACCAGGGATCCGGATGCCACCCGCATCCCCTCAGGAACGACGGCTCCTGCTGCCACGACACTGCCGGAGCCAATCACCACTCCATTCAGCAGCACGCTCCCCATCGCGATGAGACAATCGTCCTCCACCGTGCACCCGTGAAGGATGACCCGATGCCCGACCCCGACCCGCTGGCCCACCTGACAGGGCACCCCGTCGTCCACGTGAACGACGGTGCCGTCCTGGATGTTCGATTGCGCCCCGATCGCGATCGGCGCCATGTCACCCCGCAACACGGCGCCGTACCAGACGCTCGTGTCCGGGCCCAGCGTCACGTCGCCCATGACCGCTGCGGTGGAGGCGATGAAAGCGCTGGGATGAATCGAGGGTGGGCGCATGCCGGTGCGCCCTATTGGTCTCGGGCGGGAGGAAAGAGCATCTGGGTCCACGCCTCGACCGGCGCCCCATCCTTGATGCCCGGGTGCCAGGTCACCGTCCATACGAAGTTGCGGACCTCGCGCTCGAAGGCGGGATCGTTGGACGGGCGCAGCCGCATGATATCCACCGTTCGGCCCTCCGCCGACACCTTCACCCAGAGTAACGAGGGCCGCGGACCCGGTTGGGCGTCGGCGGGTACGGTCACGAACGGAGGGTTGACCGGCTTGGGTCGCTCGTCGAAGCAGGAGCCGTCGGCATTGTAGCCGGGGCCGGGGACGCATCCCGCCGCGGCGCGGCGCTCTTCTCGCCGGGGCGCCACCGGCGCACCGAGCTGGATCAGCTGAGGTGTCAACTCCTGGATCTGCCCGGGACGAACGACGATGGTATCGGAGTAGAAGTTGTAACGCGGCGCCGAGATGGCGAGCGCATGGGGTCCGGGCGGAAGCTTGGTCAGCCCCTGAGTGATCGGCTGCTCGTCGATCATCACCGTGGAGCCCCGCGGCAAGCCGATCAGACGGAGGCCCCCGCTATCGACCGGGCCGACGACATCGGGCTGAGCCGGTGCAACGGGAGAGTTCGCCGCGGGTACCGAATCCGTGGTGTCATGCACCGGTCCAGCGGTACTTGCCGGCGTCGCCGGCGGCGCGTGACCGCTATCGGTCGGCGGGGGAACCACCCGGGACAAGGCGCTGTCTCCGCGAGGCAGCGAGTCTCGGGGACCAGTGGTGGAGTCTGCCGGAACACTGGGTGCGGTGACCCCGGGCGCGAACCCTCGAGCCTTGTAGTAGTAGAACGCGCCGCCGCCACCTCCCAAAACGGCAAGCAGTATCCAGAGCCAGGCCCAGGACGAGGTGCTGGTCCGCATGGCGACGGACCGATCCGCCACACGGCGGGGGACCTCCCGGCGCTCCAGGGGCGTGAGGCGCCGGTTGACCAGGGGAGAATCCAGGGGCGTCGTCGGCTGGCTCACGATGGGGGGAAGGCCCGCGCCGCCACCGACCGAGGCGCCGGCGCCGGCAGCGACCGCAGCGGCTCCCGAAAAACTGCCCACCGCGCTGACACGCACCGAGCCGGGTGCCGCGATAGGCTGTCCTTGAAAGGAGGCGATCAGCTCCTCGCAGGTCTGGAACCGATCGAACGGATCCTTCATCAGCATCCGTTTGATCACCTCGAAGATCCGCCGCTCGTCCGCCGTGATCAGGTTGGGTGTGGGAATGGGCTCCGTGATGTGCTTGTAGCCGATGGAGAAGCTATCCTCGCCGTCGTAGGGGACCGTGCCGGTCAGGCATTGGTATGCCACCACCCCCAGGCTGTAGATATCGCTCCGGCCGTCGATCGGCTGGGCCCGGGCCTGCTCCGGGCTCATGTAGTGCGGCGTGCCGATGGACATTCCCGTCCCGGTCAGCTTCTGGCCCGAGGCCGCCTTTGCGATTCCGAAATCGGTGAGGACGCTCTGCCCGAACTCATCGAACATGATGTTGTCGGGCTTGATATCGCGGTGCACGATGCCGCGTTGCGCCGCGTAGCCCAGGGCGCTGCCCGCCTCCAACAGAATCCGGCGAATCTCCGGCGGCGTGAGCTTCTTGCGGCTGCCGAGGACATTCGACAGCGAGCCGCCGCGCAGGAACTTCATGACGAAGTAAATGACCCGGCCGGAACGGCCGACGCGGTAGATGGCGATGATGTTGGGGTGTTCGAGTTGGGCGGCGGTACGGGCTTCGCGCTGGAACCGTTCAACGAATTCGGTGTCGAAGGCAAGGGAGAAGGGGAGCACCTTGACCGCCACTTCCCGCTCCAGCTGCCGGTCCTTGGCCCGGTATACCATGGCCATGCCACCCCGCCCCAGCTCCCCGATGATCTCGTATTCGGAGGTAAGCGCCTCGCGCACGAGGTCCAGCTCCTGGAGCACGCCGGTGGCTATCGCGTGAACCGGAGTGGTCGCCATGAGATCGAGACCGCAGGAGGGGCAGAACTTCGATTTCCCGGTGATTTCGCTGCCACAGCGGGAACAGAACATGCGCGCAAGCTACGCTGCCATCCGTCCCAGTCAAGCGGAAACGCGTGGCGTATCGCGAGAGGGGTTGCGAAAGGCGGGGCAGCGGGGAGGGGGGGAGGCGGGGAGGGAACAACCTACCGTAAGTAGCGGTGCACCAACACTCAGAGGGAAAATCGCAAGCCTTCCCCGCTTCCCTGCTTCCCTGCCCTCATTGGCACGTCCCCTGCAGCGACTTTGACCACAATCGCACGCCATAACCCGGAGAGCTTGTGGTACCGTATCACACCATTGCCTTCAGCCAGCAGAAGCTCAGGGCCGCCCTGCGTCGGGCGGAAGGCCAGGATCCCGCCTTCAACTACGGTTTCGTGGTCCACTCCCGCCGCCAGAGTGAGCGCCCGACGCTCGGGCTGATCACCTTGCACGGTGAGAGTCTGGCGTTCAACGAACGGCTGCTAAAGTCGCTCGAGGGCCTGCCGCTGTGGCTGTTCGGCCATGCGCGCATCACCTTGATGCCGGGCACCACCATCAACCCCGGTGAAGGCGGCCGAACCAAGCCGGCCGACCGCCCCCTGGCCTCCATGTTGATGCACATCGCAACGTTCGACACCAGCACCGGCGTCACCCAACACCTGGTGCAAGTCGAAGCCGTGGTTCGGGCCGAGAGTCTGGTGCAGCCGCTCCTGATCCTGACGCCGACCCGCCCCGCGGCGTGGCCGATGTAGGCGGGGAAGCGGGGGAGCGGGGAAGTAAAAAAAACCCTCCAGTGAGACAGCCTGGAGGGTCATTGTTTTTTACTCTGGAAGGCCCTTCCCTGCTTCCCTGCTTCCCCGCTTCCCCTCCTTCTCCTCCACCACCTGAAACTCCTGCCGCCGGCGATCCCTGCGACCCGCGGCATCGGTCACCACCAGCTCCAGCACATAGTTGCCCGGCTTCAGGCGATCGAGCTTGAGGGTCCGATGGGTGCTCACCACCGGCGTCGTGGCCTGCTCGTCGAACTTGAGCCGGAGCGCCGCACCGCCGCCGCCGAAGATTTTCTTGAACAGCCCACCGCTCGAGCCGTTCTTCCGGATAGTCAGCTCCACGTTGTACGGAGTCGGCCGCAGACCTTCGATCTGATAGAAGAGCTCCATCTCCTCGCTACGCCGATAGGTGCGCAGCGGATTGAAGAGGACGGTATCCTCTTCGCTGCGGTGCCAGGAGAGATTGGCGCTTCGACTGCCGAGCACCAGGTCGCTGAGGCCGATCGCGCTGGAATTGATAGCGCCGACCCGCACACTGTCACGTGGGATGGACACGCCGGCCGCCTCGCCTTGCTGAACCGCCAGGCGATACTGTAGCTCCCCCGAGGGAACCGTCACCCCCACGCGTCCGACCAGGTGCTCGGTTGGCGGGACCGGCGCCGGCGCGACGAAGTGGCGTGTCGTGTCGAGCGATGCCACCGCCTCTCCCCGGCTGTCGATGGCGACGAAGCGGAGCCGAACGCTATACAGATATCCCCGGGTGACCGTCACTGGCTCCAGGCTGGACCCGGCGATGGCGTAGGCGATCTGCACCTGATGACCGGTCGAGTCGTCGCCGACTGCAAGCACCTCCCATTTGGCCTTGAGATCTTTGGTAAACTGCAGCTCGTAGCTGTCGCTCGTGGTTCCCAGCGCGATACTCTCCTGCCCCACTCTCCGCTCCTGGGTCTGGTAGCGGCCGGCGCTCATGTGCCCCACTCCCTGCAAGCGGCGGTAGATCGGGGAGAGCTGCTCTCGCGACAGCATGAGCTGCTCGGCCACGGCGTTCTCGGCGGCGCCGTTGTCCTGCAGCTTGACCGCGTCGCTGAAGCCGAGCACGTCGAAGAGGCTCTCGACCAGCTTGAAATCCTGGACATCCTCCCGGGCAATGAAATGAAAGATCAAGTCTCCCTCGGGACGGCTGTAACGCCAGGATTCATTCGGCTCGAGGCCGGGCGCGGCATAGCTGGCCCGTTGCGTGGGGTCGCCATGCCGCAAATAGATCACTCCCCGGTCGTCGAAATCGCGGCTGCCGGAGCGATACCGCTCGACGATGTCGTAGTGGCGACTGGTGGAAACGAGCCGGAAGTTCTTCCGGGCGTAGAAGAGCCGCCGGTAATGCTCCCGCAGGCGCTCCCCTTTCCCTCTAAGCTCGATCTGATCGCGCTGCCCCCAGAATCGCCGGAGATAGGCGGCCCGGCGGGAGCCCCCCTGCTGATCGAACTCGCGCAGCACACTGTCCGAGGCAATGGTCGCCAGATCGGCACGGTAGCCCGCGACCGCCGCGGAATCGTCGATCGCGGCGCCCTCGAAGTACGGAGCAGTGCCATCGAACCGGCCCAGCAGGAAGAGTGTACGGGAGATCTCCAGCAAGCCCAGGGCCCGGTCGGGACCGGACTGCAGGTAACCATTGAACGCCACCAGCGCCGAGTCACCATCGCCGACTTCGCGCTCGACTCGTCCGCGTGCCAGCTGGACCTGTGGATCGCCGCCGGCCATGGTCTTTCCCGCCCGCCGGAGCGCCTCGAGAGCCACACCGAGTTTGATGTTGACGCGTTGCCGGAGGGCGGTGTTCGCGAGATCCACCAAGCCCCGGACGAACGCCGGATCGACCTCCGCCGACTTGGCAAATGCCACCGCTGAGCGGGTGAGGGCATCCTTCCCCAGCATGGTCTTGAGCCCGGTAATGAACGAAACCTGGGAATCGCCGACGCCATACTCTGCCAGCCCCATTCCGTACCAGGCGTAGGGCCAGGAGGGCTGGAGATCGATGGCCCACTGGAACTCCGACGCGGCATCATCATAGTGAGACTGTCCACCCAGGTCTCCCAGACGAAGCGAGAGGAAACCGAGCTTGAGGTGGAGCAGACTGTTGTTGCGGTCCACCTTGGTGGAGTCGATCATCCGCTTCTCGAGTCTCAGGAGCCCAACCGAATCGGACGTTGAGGCGAGTGAGTCACGGAAACGTTCCAAGACGGCTCGATCGTTCAAGGCCTGTGCCTGCAGGGTGGAACCCGCGGCCGGGAAGGCCAGGAGGAAGGCGCCTGCAAGAGTCCAGCGCAGGGAATGGGGGCGGAGCCCGGAAGTTCTGAGTCGCACAGTTGGAGAAGGCATCAGCTGAACCTCATCACTACACTCGAATAAGCGACTTGCCATCGGAGGCCGCCGCCGCTGCACGCCGGCCCTGGGGTGGGATTCGCCTAAGGAGACGCCCCGGACCGGGGCCGCACCACATCCGATTGGGGGGAGTCTCGAGCCCGGTCCCGAAGGAATCGCGCGATCCCGTCGAAGACACCTCTGGCGTACAGCCACTGACCCCGGGACGATCGGAGGAAAGTCTCCTGATCGGGCAGGATCACGAACATTCCCTCACAGAGCACGGACGGCATCCACGTGGGCCGCACCACCGCGAGGTCTCCGCGGATGATCCCCAGATCGGGAAGGCCCAATCGCCGCACCAAGGCGCGCTGCATCTCGGTGGCCAGGGGTACGCTCCTCGGCTGATTATAGAATACGCTCGTCCCGTTGTTGGTGAAGGGGTTGACGCCATCGGGCAATGCGTTGTTGTGAATAGAAACCAGGAGCTCCGCCCCGCCGGTATCGGCCAGCTGCACGCGAGGCCAGAGATCCACGGCGGTATCGGTGGTGCGGGTCATCAAGACACGCGCCCCAGCCTTTTCCAGCATCGTCCGCAGCTCAAGCGCCACAGCCAGGTTGGCGTCTGCTTCTCGCAGTCCGGTCGGACCCGTAGCACCCAGCGGAGGGTGTCCCGGGTCGAGCGCAATGGTACGGCCCTGCAGGGGGCGGTCAGGGACGATCCGGGGTGGCCGCCGGATGTCCAGCAGGAGATCGTTGCGACTCCACCGGGCGCGGTAACCCCACACCGGCGCCGCCAGCTCGATGTTGAGGGTTACCTCGTCGCGGTCCGGCTGGCCCCAGCTCAGGCGCTGGACTAGCGGGTCGGTTCCGTACCGGATCCAGTCTACGTCTCCGGTCGCGCTGTAAAGACGCACAGCCAGTGCCCGGTCCGACTCGATTACTTGAAACGGTACCCGTTGGCTCAGCGGGATCCGGAGAGTTACCCGGTCGGCGGCGGGAGCGAGAGTCATGGAACCGACAACGGCGTGCGGCGCGGGAATCCCTGGCGGCAGCGGCTGCGCATCCGCGACCGGTACCCAGGCCGAAGCCTCGGGCGAAAGGCCGATCCGCAGATCGTCGTTGATCCGCCCCGTCACCGATCCCCGGGTACCGGTCGGGAAAAACCAGTGATAGGTACCTCCCGGCTCGGCTCTGCCGATCGTGGTGCTGTCAGTCGTGCCCAAGCCGGCGGTGTCGTCATCGAACTGGGCCACAATCGGCAACGTATCCAGGAGCGCCAGTTGCAGCGGCCACCGGACGCGCACCGTGTCGCCTCCGTGTGCCGCCTCGAGGATGGCCCATGAGCTGTCAGGCGGCAAAAGCGCCTGATAGGGCGCCGGACAGGGAACCCCGGTGACGCACCGGAGCGCCGCGCGCGCCAGCACTCGAATGAGCGAGGCGGAAGCGCCTCGCAAGAGCGGTCCCGGATCGGGGCCTATCGCACGACCCCGCACGACCCCCACATATCGCACTTCATCGGGCGTGCGGAGCTTGCTGGTATCGCGGTCAAACGCCCGCGTGGCGGGCAGCACTTCTTCCGGCTGCCTCTGGGGTAGCAGGTAGGCGATCTCGCCGCCGGGAAGAAGCAACCGCACGTCCGAGCCTTCGGCCGCCCGAGCCGAGAACGTGAGGTACTCACTGGGGGGCAGCCACAAGGCGCCTTTCGGCGAGAGCGACACGGTATCGATCCATGCGCTTCCCGTGGCCGCTTCCAATGGGAAGTAGCGCAAGTCGCGCCGGACCGGATAGAGAAGGACGGCCGAATCCCCCGCCAGCCGGGCTTCGATTCGAAACTGCATCACGCTGTCGAGTGGAAATGCCAGCCAGGCCAGCCACGCGCCGTTGGGCCAAACGCGTACCCGGCTTCCGTTGATGGTCACTCGCACGTTACCGTTGGCGACGGAACCGAAGAGAAAACTCGAATCACGGACCCGCACCAAGTCGGTTGGCGCGGGGTAGACCACGTTGAGGCCGATCGGGTCCGGCACTCTGGGGACGGCGGAAAGCTCGGCCTTTAGGACCGGCAGGTCGGAACCCAGCGCGAGGGCCGCCGGCGCCGCAACGGGCGACGCCAGCCCGGGGGGGCGGGGACAGTCACCCGCAACGGCAAGCAAAGCCAGGACCGAGAAACGACTGACGAGCATGGCTGCAAGGTACATGGCGGCTAGGACTTACGCCAAGGCGACGTTGACGCTCCGGACAACGCTCTCTAGATTCGTCAGACCTCGAAACGCACTCCACCGTCGGACGGGAACTGTGTGACTCATCGCTGGAGGTGTTGCATCTGTCCGAGGAGCGCGTGACTACCGGCTCGGTACGTGTCTCGGTCTTCGGCAAGAGCGATGTGGGTCGCAGCCGCGATCACAACGAGGACACTTTCCTGGTCGCGGACCTGAGCACCGGAAACGCGAGCCTCCAACCAGCTGTGCGCAGCCATGAGATCGGGCCCCGGGGGTCGCTCTTCATGGTGGCCGATGGAATGGGAGGCGCCGCCGCCGGTGAGCTGGCCAGCGCCATGGCGGCGGATCTGATCTATCGCCACATGATCACCGCCTGGGCCGCCGATTCCCCACCCGATGCGGCCCGCTTCGCATTCCGGATGAAGGAAGCGGTCGAGCTCGCCAACGGGCAGATCTATTCTTACGCCCGCGAGCATCCCGAAGTGCGGGGCATGGGGACAACGGTGACGGCTGCTGGTGTATTCGGGAGCGATCTCTATCTGACCCAGATCGGCGATAGCCGGGCGTATCTGGTGCGCGGCACAGAAGCGATTCAGCTCACCAAGGACCAGAGTCTGATGCAGCGCCTGGTGGACGCGGGCGAGCTCACCGAAGTCGAAGCGGAGCAGAGCGAGCGCCGGAACATCATTCTCCAGGCGCTGGGACCGGATCCCCGGGTGAAGGTGGACCTCACCCAGCAAGCATTGCGGAGGGGAGATACCCTGATCGTCTGTTCCGATGGGCTGTCGGGATTGGTGAGACGGGAGGAGTTCGCGGAACTGGCCGGGGAGCATACCGATCTCTCATCGCTTTGCTCCGCCTTGATCAACCTGGCCAATGCGCGGGGTGGGCCTGACAACATCACCGTGGTGGCGGCCCATTTCGATGGCGCGGGACTCCCGGAACCGGACGAGGGCGATGGAGTCGGGTACCGTACGTATCAACTTCCTTCGATTGCCGCTGATACCGAGCCGGCGTTACCCCCCGCTGAACCGACAGCAGCAGGGACCGACTCTTCTTCCACCCTGGCTCATCTCCGGAGCCTGGGACTCATCGTGGTGATTCTCGCTGTGATCTTGCTCTTGCTCGCGGTTTGGCGCTGAGCGTTGGCCGCACCGCAGAGCCGGGCTGACGAACCCGCCTTCACCTCGCCCCTCAAAGCTCGCCTTGCCTGGATCGCGGCCCTCGCGTTCGCCTCCGGATTTCCCTTCGGACTGGTGAATGAGGCGGTTCCCATCTATCTCCGCACCCACGGCGCCGGCCTGATCGAGATCGGGCAGCTGAACAAGCTGAGCCTGCCATGGAGCATCAAGTGGCTGTGGGCGCCGCTGGTCGACCGGCACGGCACCCGGCGGAGATGGATCGCCGGCTGCCTGGCCGGTCTCGCCGTGCTCACCTTCGCGCTCGGGAGACTCCCGGCCGGGGGACTGGGAAATCACCTTTGGATCATCCTGGTGCTGATCGTCCTGCTCTCCGCAACACAGGATGTGGCGATCGACGCCTACACCATCCAGTCGACCACCACTCGCGAGCTCGGGGTGGCGAACTCGGTACGCATCACCCTGTACCGGGTCGCGATGCTCACCGCGGGCGGCCTCCTGGTCTGGTTGGCAGGGAGGACCGGGTGGTCGGAGAGCTTCTCGGCGGGATCCCTGGTTCTCGGAGGGCTGGCGGTATGCGCCCTTCTGCTGCCGCCGGTAGACCGCCTGGAACGCCGGGCGTCGACCCTCTGGGAGCCACTCAGGGAGCTCCTCTCCCGGCCGGGCATTGCCACCGTAGCGGTGTTTGCGTTGATCTTCAAGCTGGACATTGCCGCGCTAGAACCGATGATGCGGCCCTTCTGGGTGGACCGCGGCCTTTCGCTGGCGCAGATCGGCGCGGTTCTAGCCTCGGGCCGACTGATCGCCACGATCATCGGAGCGGGCGCAGGCGGCGTGTTCACCACCCGATACGGAATCTTCACCGGCTTGTGGGTGCTCGGCCTGATCCAGGCTCTCTCGGCGCTGGCGTACTGGGCCACTGCCGCGTTCGCGACCTCCAGCTCGTCGATCGTGGCTGCCGCGTATTTCGAGAGCTTCGCGGCCGGCCTCGGAACGTCGGCCTATCTCGCGTTTCTCATGTCGATCTGTGAGAAGCGCTACGCCGCCACGCAGTTTGCCGTGCTCTCAGCGATTCTGGCGATAACGCGGTGGATTACCGGGGAATTCTCGGGTGGGTTGGCTGAGCGGCTGGGTTACGCCAACTATTTCCTGGTGACTTTCTTTCTAGGCTTGCCGGCGTTTCTGCTCATCCCGCGCCTCCGCCAGGCCGCGCGCGCGGCTTAGAGGACCCGGCGTAGCGAATCTGGTGGCCCAGCCATCGCGCGACGGCTTCCTGCATCAGCCGCTGCCGGTGCCAGGCGAGAAGCACCGGTGGTTGGCGAGGGAGTTCGTCCAGCAAGCGGGGATGGCCAAAGAGCACGATCAGATCGGCACCGGCACCGTGGTGGGCCAGCGCTTCGCGCGAGCCCTCTCCCAGACCTGAGCGACCCTTCCAGGCGCGCGGCTCCGCGAAGACCATGACCACCTTTGACCCACCGGCATAGCGCCCGATCAGCTCGGGACCGAGTACCCGCGCGCCGTAATCGGTGGGACTCGCGGGATAGGGCCCCCCCACGTCATCGTCGATCACCACCAGATCGAGGGGCCCGGCGAGCTCCGGTGGTGACCCCCGGACCATTCCCGCTTTCAGTAGCGCATCCGCCAGCGCTTCGGCGGAATCGAACGGTCCTCGGGCCACTGGTGGCGTGGGCGCGGACGCAGTGGTCAGCGCCCGGTTGTAGCGCTGGAGCGACTCCTCCAGGCGAGGTTGAGCCAGCGCTCCACTCGAGAGCGCCGCCTGTAACGCGTCCCGCACGCGCCGGGGATCGTTGGGATACAGCAGCAGGTCGGCGCCGGCCTGGATCGCCTCCACCGCGGCGTCCGACTCACGGCGGCCTTTCAGTGCACCATCCATGATCAGGGCATCGGTTACGACCAGCCCGTCGAACCTTCCCTTGGTCCGGAGCTCACCGAGCAAGGTGCGGGACAGGGTGGCGGGCAAGCCGGAGTCATCCAGGGTGGGATAAGCCACATGCGCGGTCATGATGGAGGCAACCCCACTTTCGATCGCGACCTTGAAGGGGAGCAAATCTGAAGCACGCAGTGCGGCGGCAGATGCCTCCACCACCGGGAGCGTAATGTGTGAATCCACCGTGGTCCTGCCGTGGCCGGGGTAGTGCTTGGCACAGGCCAGTGCGCCGGCCCCCTGGCAGCCCTCGATCCACTGGCGTACGCAGGTGGCCACATCATTCGCATCAGCCCCGAACGCGCGGGTCTGAACGATCGGGTTTTCGGGCAGGACATCGAGGTCGGCCACGGGGGCGAACACCCAGTTGATCCCCACCGCCCGAGCCTCCTGTGCCGTCACCGCTGCGGCCCACCGAACCACGGCAGGATCGCCCAGCGAGGCCAGCGCCATCGGCGGAGGAAACTCGGTTAGGCCGGCGATCTGCTGGCCGGCGCCACGCTCCAGATCAGCCGCGAGCAGCAGCGGACGGCCGGCCCGGCGGAGCAGGTCGGCGGTGAGACGCCGGACGGTTTCCGCGGTTCCGCCGAAGATGATGAATCCTCCGACCCCGATCTCGAGCGCGTCGGCGATGCGTCCCGCTTCGTGGGCAAACCCGCTCAGCGCCTCGGAGCGGAGCGCCGGGAGGATCAGTCTGGCGGGGCTCATCGCGGTGTCAGGAGGCATCAGGCGGGGGTCACCGCACCAAGCACGCGCGATCCTTCGGCGCCGGTGGCGGCAGGAACATTGCCCGGCTGGCCATGAAGCGTGAGATAGCCCAGGAGCGCGAATGCCACGGCCTCCTTCGCGTCACCCGGGAAAAAGAGCTGATCGAACCGCCGAAGCGGATGATTTCCTTTGTTCTCGAGGTGACGCGCGAGCGCGGCCATGAGACCGGGATGATGGCAGCCACCGCCGGAGACAACCACCTCCACGCCGGTCGGAGTCCAGCGGCCGACCGCGGCGGCCACGGTTCGTGCCGTGAGCTCGACGGCGGTCGCGACCGCATCGGGGCCGGGAAGCCGGCGAAAGACTACCTGGGCGTAGTCGTCGCCGAACCGCTCTCGACCCGTGCTCTTGGGTGGAGGCGTCGCGAAGTACGGGTCGGCAAGCAGCTCCCGCAGCAAATCTTCGTCCGCCTGGCCCTGGCCGGCGATTCGGCCATCCCGATCGTAGGAGCAGCGGGGATCGACGAGCCGGGCGGTAGCATCGATGACGGCAACGCCGGGCCCGGTATCGAAGGCGAGCACACCGGCTTCCTGGGCCCGCCGCTGGACGTACGTGAGATTGGCCATGCCGCCGAGGTTGAGGAGAACGCGGGGTCCGTCGGGAGCGGCAAAGAGCAATACATCGGCCATAGGCACCAACGGCGCCCCCTGGCCCCCGGCGGCGACGTCCCTCGCCCGGAACCCGCTCACCACCCGGACCCCAAACCGTTCCGCCAGCACTGCCGGCTCCCCCAGCTGCCAGGATACGAGGGGAGGCTCGTGCCAGATGGTCTGCCCGGGAAAGGCGATCAGCGACACCTCCGACGCCGGTACGTTGCTCTGTTCCAGTAAAGTCTGCACTGCCTCCGCTGCCCATTCCGCCACCCCCACATGCAGGCGAGCCAGGGCGGCCGCGGTGGCACCGTTGAGCGCCGTGCGGATGAGGGTCTTCTCTTCATCGGTATACGGCCGGGTGACGAAGTCGAGCAGCGTCACGTGCATCGGGCCGTCCAGACGAACCAGGGCGGCGTCCATGCCGTCCAGCGAAGTGCCCGACATGAGGCCGATAGCCAGGGTGGGCCGCTCGGTCATTTCACCGGTACCGGAGGAGGGTCGCCGACGATGGGTCGGAGCCGCCCGTCATGCTGCGCGAGCAGCTGCTCCGCCTGCTCCTTGGCCACCCCGCGCCGGGCCATGACGATCGCCGTCTTCACGCTGCCATCAGCCGCCTCGATGACCCGCCGGGCTGCCCGGCGGTCGAGTCCGGTGGTCTCCATCACGATTCGCTGACTCCGGTCGACCAGTTTGTCGTTCCAGGCTCGGAGATCGACCATGAGGTTGCCGTAGATCTTCCCCAGCCGGATCATCGCTCCGGTCGTGAGGGTGTTCAGCACCAGCTTGGTCGCCGTTCCCGCTTTCATCCGGGTGGAACCAGTGACGATCTCAGGGCCGACCAGCACGGTAATGCAGACGTCGCAGGTTCGCTCGAGTTGGGGGGGAGCACTGGAACAGGATACCAGCGCCGTAGCGGCGCCGCGACTCTGAGCCCGGGTGAGCGCTGCCTGAACGTACGGGGTGGTGCCGCTGGCGGCGATGCCCACGACGACGTCCTGGCGCCCGGCCTGCAGCACATCCATCGCTTCGTGCGCCGCGTCGACATCATCCTCCGCCCCCTCCACCGATTGCACCAGGGCGGGGGGGCCACCGGCAATAACACCGACCACCATTTCAGGAGGCGTTCCAAACGTCGGCGGGCATTCGGTGGCATCGAGCACGCCCAGCCGGCCACTGGTACCGGCACCCACATAGATGAGGCGGCCGCCGGCGCGGAACGCCGTCTCGATGAGATCGACGGCCCGCGCGATCTCCACTCGAGCCTGGGCCACTGCCGCAGGCACCCCGGCATCTTCAGCGCCGATGAGATCGACGATCTCGAGCGCCGAAGCGGTGTCAATGGTGGAACTGCGAGGATTGCGCCGTTCGGTCAGGCGCTGATCGGTGTAGTCTTCAGCCACGCAACAGGAAAATAGAAGTATCCAAGCGTCAGCCTCGGGCTAAATTAGAGGCGATCTGAGGTTCCAAGCAACTCTACGGAGATCCGGTGCGCAAACCTGCCACTGCTGTTCTGGCGGCCCTGGTGGTCCTGGTGCCGTCCTGCTCGCGACCAGAGATCGCGGGCATCTCGCCGCTACCGGGCGTCTCGCCGGACTGGCCCTACCTGGGTCGAGCCCGGGTGACGAACGCTCACAGCGCCATGGTGGTCTCGGGCAGCCCCATCGCCAGTGAGGTCGGGCGCGAGGTGCTGCGCCGGGGCGGAAACGCCGTCGACGCGGCCGTGGCCGTCGGATTCGCGTTAGCGGTAGTTCATCCCGAAGCCGGAAACATCGGTGGAGGCGGGTTCATGATCATTCGCACCCGGGATGGCGGTGTGCGCGCGCTCGACTACCGCGAGA
>JBJMPK010000008.1:0-4032 GCA_045803245.1 Gemmatimonadales bacterium | reverse complement strand
TACCGGTCTGGCTCAAGCTGCGCTTCGGCGTGATGGAAGTCATCAGCACTCTCCTACTGGTGTTTGTCGCCGAACTGCTGGTCAGCCTCATGGTTCAGGGCCCGCTTCAAGAGCGGACCCGAATCTATCCTCAGAGTGACGCCATCCCCGAAGCCGCCCGGCTGCCGCTCCTGGGCGCCACCCAGCTGCACGCCGGGTTCCTGCTCGCGCTCGCCCTGGCGCTGATACTCTGGTTTCTGTTTTCCCAAACCCTGTGGGGCTTCCGTCTTCGCGCGGTGGGGGTAGGACCCCGGGCGGCGGAGATAAGCGGTCAGGTGAACAGCCAACGGGTGGGCGCTACGGTGCTCTTTCTTTCGGGCGCCATTGCCGGTCTGGCGGGTGGGGTGGAGGTGAGTGGTGTGTCCTACGCCCTCTATCAAAATCTTTCGCCCGGATATGGCTTCACCGGCATCGCCGTGGCGCTGCTGGCGGGGCTGCATCCAGCGGGAGTGGTCCTTACCGGGATTCTGTTCGGGGCTCTCGAAGCAGGGGCGGGGGCGATGCAGCGTGAAGCAGGAGTTCCGGCCGTCGCGGTGAACGTGGTCGAGGCAGTCGTCATCATCGTCGCACTACTGGCCACCGTGCCGAAGGGTGGCTGGAGCGGTGTACGGGTGATGCGACGGAAGCGGCCGGCGCCGGCTCGTACCAGCTGATCGACGTCGTCGCGCTTTCGGCAGGGTTTCTGGCAGCGGCTGTGCGGGTCGCGACACCCCTGCTCTTCGCCGCGACGGGTGAGACCGTGGCGGAGCGCGCCGGCGTCATCAACCTCGGCATCGAAGGCATGATGCTGGCCGGCGCTCTCGCCGGCGCGCTCGGCTCGACTGCGTGGGGACCCTGGGCCGGCCTCGCAACCGCGATGCTGGCGGGAATGGCGCTGGCGGCCGTCTTCGCGGTGATCGCGATTGGAGCCCGGGCCGACCAGATCATCACCGGCACCGCCATCACTCTCGCGGCGGTAGGCATTACCGGCACCGTATACCGCCGCGCGTATGGCGCCACCGGTGCCGGGCTTTCAATACCCACATTCCCCCCGCTCGCCCTTCCCGAAATCTCCAAGATTCCGATCCTGGGCCCCGCTCTCTTTCAACAGCCCGCGCCGACCTACCTGGCCGTTGCCGCGCTGCCTCTCGTCTGGTGGATCCTCTTTCGGACTCGCCTTGGGCTTCAGCTCCGCGCAACCGGTGAGGCGGCGGCGATGGCCCGGGCGGCGGGTGTTCGTACCGGCATCATTCGCGTCGGAGCTACGGTCTTCGGGGGCGGTCTCGCCGGGATCGGGGGCGCCACACTGGTCCTGGCCCAGGTGGGCACGTTCGCGGAGCGAATGACGGCAGGGCGTGGCTATCTCGCCATTGCGATCGTTGTGCTGGGTCGCTGGCATCCCGCCGGTGTTGCAGCCGCCGCTTTTCTTTTTGGAATTGCCATGGCGCTGCAGTTTCTCTTCCAGGCACTCGACCTCCGGGCGCCTTACCAGCTCTTCCTCATGCTACCGTATCTGCTCACGCTCCTGGCACTGGCGGGAGTGGTGGGACGGGTCCGCGCTCCGGCAGATTTAGGAAGGCCGTTGCCCTAGGCTTGGGTTCCTGCAAGCTCGTCTCGGGCTCGTACGATGGTGTCGCGAATCCGGGTCTTGAGCGCGGGAACGTCGGCGAGGGTAAGCCCAGCGGTATCCACCGGCTCCAGCACCCGCACCTCGGCCACCGAGCGGCCGAAGCGCCAATCGTGTTTCGGCAGCGCCGTGCGGGTGCCGGATACGGCAAGCGGGAGGATTGGGACACCGGCCTCGACGGCCAGCCGGAATGCGCCGTCCTTGAATGGCAGCAGCTCAGCGGTTTTCGACCGGGTCCCTTCCGGGAAGATCATCACCGACACCCGCCGGGCAAGCGTCTGGCGGCACCGTTCCATCGCTTCCACCGCACTGGGGCCGAAGCCTCGCCGAACCGGGATATCTCCTGCCAGCCACATCTCCCATCCCATGATCGGGATCCGAAACAGCTCGGCCTTGGAGAGCCACTTCATCTCCCAGGGCAGGTGGCTGATGAGCAGGATGTCGGCGAAGGACTCGTGGTTGGATACCACGACGTAGGGTCTGCGGGGATCGGCCGGCAGCTTTCCCGAATAGCGAAACCGCCAGAGCGGGTTGAGGGTTGCCATGACCGGCCCGATCCGGCGGAAAAGATAGCCGGCGGCGTACCCTCCCCGGTCAAAGGGGAAAGTCAGCAGCCGGACAACCAGGAGCATGGGGAACCAGAGCAGGATGGACAGAACGAGAACCAGCCAGGCCCACAGCGAGAGAATCGATTGCCAGAGGCGCGACATGCTACCCTATTCCGGGGCCAGGGGAGGGCCGTGTGCTGGGGCACAGATGCAAGTGCCGGGGCCGGCTAACCTTACTCCCGGACGGGATAGAGGGACAAGGGCGTCTAGCCGGGGAGGAATCACCGATGTCCACGAGCGTCCCCGGCCAGGGTGGCGGCTCCTCACCGTTCGAGCCGGACGTTCCAGGCCCGGCCCCCGAGCCCGGAGCGGGCCAGGCGGTGGCCACCCCTGATATTACCAAGACCGGCGAAGCGCTTCGCGATGAGGTGGAGATCAGATCGATCGCGATCACCGCTCTGTTCGTGCTGGCCCTTTTCTATACCCTGTATTTCGCTCGCGCGTTCTTCCTCCCGATCGTGCTTGCGGTGTTGCTCGATTTCCTGCTGAGCCCTCTCATTCGGACGTTGAAGCGGGCCCGCATTCCGGAGCCGCTGGGCGCCGCGCTGGTCATCGTGGTGCTGCTCGGGGCCGCCGGCGGGGCGGTGTACGGGCTGGCCGGACCGGCCAGGGAGTGGGTGGCCAGGCTGCCGGCGAGCATGCGCGAAGCAGAGAACCGGCTGGCAAAGCTGCGCAAGCCGGTGGAGCAGGTGAGCCAGACCGCCGAGCAGGTGGAGAAGGCCACCAAGGTTGAGAGCTCCAAGGCCCAGGAAGTCGTGGTGAAGGGGCCGAGCCTGACCGAGCGACTCTTCGGAACAACTCAGACGATCATGACGACGGCGCTCGAAGTGATCATACTGCTGTACTTTCTGCTGGCAGCGGGGGACCTCTTCCTGCAAAAGTTGATCAAGGTCCTTCCCCAACTGCGAGACAAGAAGAAAGCGGTGGCGATCGCCCGGGAAACCGAGGCGTCGATTTCGACCTATCTGGTCACCGTAACCCTGCTCAATCTGGCCCTGGGCCTGGCGGTGGCGCTGGTCATGTACCTGCTGGGGATGCCCAATCCGCTCCTCTGGGGAGCGCTGGCCGCGTTGGCGGAATTTGTTCCCTATCTCGGGGCAGCCACCATGATCGCGCTGCTGACCTTGGCCGGCCTGGTCAGCTTCGAGCAGGTGGGCCACGCCCTGCTGGTGCCCGCCGGCTACCTGGCAGTCAATTTTCTGCAATCGCAATTCTTGTCGCCCCTGATTCTCGGCCGGCGGCTGACGTTGAATCCGGTCGCGATCTTCGTCGGGCTGGTGTTCTGGTGGTGGATCTGGGGAGTGCCGGGGGCGTTCATCGCGGTCCCGCTGATCGCGACGTTCAAGATCTTCTGCGATCACATCGAAGCGCTGGCGCCGATCGGTGAGTTCCTCGGTAGGTAAAGGCAACCGCAATCACGAAAACACGAAAGAAAGGAAAACACGAAACAGAACTGGTAAGTCAAGCTTTTCGTGTTTTCGTTTTTTTTCGCGCTTTCGTGATTGCAGTTGCGGTTGCCGTGACTGGGGAAGAAAACAGTGCCCGCTGAACGTCTAACATCCGGGGAACAGGCCGCTTTGGGCAACTTCGGCGCCGCAGTAGACTGCCGCCGAGTACAGCTCTACCGAGGCACGTCGGGCGGCGCCGGGCTGCTCCGCCGGATTGTACTCGGAGCCAGCCGGAACCGCGCCATTGCCCTGGGGAATCACGTCTTCTTGCCCGACCGATGCCAGGACGACCTGGACGTGATGGCCCTCGAGATGACCCTCTTCGGCCAGT
>JBJMPK010000148.1:0-12893 GCA_045803245.1 Gemmatimonadales bacterium | reverse complement strand
GGCCCTGGTCTGCGGCTATGAGTGGTGAGTCCGGTTCAGTTCATCCTGATCGGGGGAGCCAGAGACTCCCCGACGGGGAATGGATCGGAGTTGGCGAAAGTCCATCTTGCGTAGCAGCACGCGATTCGTGCAGCCGGTGCGTGGCCGAACCACGTTGCATGCGAGCGGCGCGGCCGTTCTGCGACCTGTCAGGAGCGATGAATGTTTTCCATCACCCGGCCCACTCTGGGCAGCTTGGCTCTAGCGCTCACGATGACCCTGTCCGCAGCCGCGGAAAACCCTTCCCCCTTATCTCTGGCTAAGGACGAGTCTGACGCCGCGGCGGTGGTCGCGAAGTTCAAGCAAAAGGACCCGGGACTGGCCAGGATATTCGACGAGGCCGCGGGATACGTCGTCTTTCCCACCGTGGCGAAGGGAGGCTTTGGTATCGGTGGGGCCAGAGGCAAGGGATACGTGTATCAGCAAGGGCGCCTGATCGGACGATCCACGCTGACGCAGCTCACGGTTGGCTTGCAGGCCGGCGGCCAGGCCTACAGCGAGGTGATCTTCTTTAAGGACAATGCGGCGCTGCAAAACTTCGAGCGGGGTCACCTCAAGCTCGACGCCCAGGCATCAGCGGTGGCGCTGACCGAGCGAGTTGCGAAGGATGTCGCCTACCGCAACGGGGTCGCCATCGTCACCATGGCGGAGGGCGGACTCATGTACGAAGCGACGGTCGGCGGGCAGAAGCTGTCCTTCAAGCCGAGGGCGAAGGCGGCATAGCGGTTCAGCGCACCAAGCATCACTCCTGCCTTAGCGTCAGGGTGGGCTCACCTCGATGGTCGCCATCATCCCCTTGTCTTCATGGGATAAGAGATGGCAGTGATAGACGAATTTGCCGACATCGGTTGGATCTGTAAACGGAATTATGACCTTGATCTGGCCCCTCACCGGCAGGTTGACGGTATCGTAGTAGCCGTCGAGGGGCTGAGGCACTCCGTTCACCTCGACCAGTTGAAACCCGCCCTGGTGGATATGGAAGTCGTGCAGCTCATCCGACTCGTTCTTGATGGTCCACTCCTCCACCGCGCCGAGCCGGACCCGGGTGTCGACCCGGCTCGGATCGAAGGTCTTGCCGTTAACGTAGAAGATGTCCTGGCCCCCCACCTCCCCTTCCGAAAAGACGATCGTGCGGCTTCCGGTGACCTGACTCCGAAGGTCGGGTACCGGCAGGAGCGCGTCGGGCAGGATGCGCTGAGGTACCGGTGCCCCCTCCACCTGCATCGTGGCGAGATCGGCACCGGGATACTGATTTCCTCCGGGTCCCGTATCCATCGCGAGGGTTCGAAGGGTGTATGCCCCGCGCTTCCCAGGCTGGACCAGCACCTCGATGCGCCCCCCCGGCTCGAGCAGGATCTCCTCCGCCGGGACGATGCGCGCCAGCCGGTTTCCATCGCGAGCCACCTGATACAGCTGGTGGTCATCCAACCGCAACCGATAGTACAGGTTGGCGCCGACATTCCCGATCTGCCACAACTCGGTTTCTCCGGGGTGAAGCACCAGGGTTGGATTGACCAGGCCGTTGACGGTGCGGATGGTGTGGTCGCCAATGCCGCGGTTGGCGACCTTGCCGTTCTCCAGCTGAATGTCCTTCAGTAGCAACACCCGCTCCCTGATCCCACGCAGCGCCGGGACAGAGTCGAGCAATCCCTCCACAATGAGCGCGCCGGACATCCCATTCCTCACTTGTTCGTTGGAGAAGTGGTGGGAATGGGGGTGATACCAGAACAGTCCGGATGGGTGATTCCGGGGAATTCGGAACTCAAAGTCCTCCGCCTGGCCCGGCAGAACCGTGCGAAAGACATTGTCCGAGCTGCCGCTCGGCGACACATGAAGCCCATGAGTGTGGAGGTTGGTCGGCTGGTCCAGATGATTCACCAGCCGAAGCCGGATCACGTCGCCGGGACGCACCCGCAAGGCCGGCGGGGTGTAGCTCCCGTTGTAGACCTCCGCGACTGCCTTCTGGCCTCCGATATCAATGGTGGAGCGCTTCGCGCGCAGCGTCAGTCCCAGTACTCCGGCGTGGCTGGACACGCTGGCTGGCTCTCGAAAGGTCACCGGACCGAGTGAGTGAACGCTGGAGTCTGACCAGCTCATCGCGACCAGGGCCAGGATTGGCGGCAGGATGCGCATCTCGATGACTTTGCCAGGGGGAGAGAGGGGCTGGTGTCGCATGCCGTTGATGGCACTTGGCGTTAGGCACGCCTACATCAACGACCGGATACACGCGATTGGGAGGCCGGCACCAGCTCCAGAGTTCGGCCCGACTTCGGTGTTAAGTTGTCGCGCCGGACGCGCCGGCACTTGAACATGAGTGCTCCCCCGGACGGGGAGTTGCCGCTGGCGTCCCACCGCCCTTCCCGTTACCGGCCAGCCGCCAATGCACGGCTCTCCGCTAACACGGGTTACATCGCGTGCCTCCCCATTATGGGAATGGCCGCGGCGGTGACTATCTGACATCGTTCGCTCATGGTGTCCTTGCACCACCAGAGAACCTGAGAGATCGATGACTGCCATACTGCAGACAGAACCAAGGATCGACGCACGAGCGCCGAAGAACCCAGTCAGTCAGCGAGCACCCCACCCAGGGGCAGTCCTGGCGCTGGTCTGGACCGGCCTGTTCATGACGACGCTCGACTCCTCCATCGTCAACATTGGACTGCCCACGATTGCGCGCGCCTTCGGCACCCCATTGAGCGGGACTATCGAGTGGGTCATCATCGGCTACCTCGTAGTCGCCGCCGGGTTGCTGCTGACGGTGGGCCGGCTGTCGGACATCGTCGGACGCTCGCTCATCTGGATGCTAGGGCTTGGGCTATTCACCATGGCCTCGGTTCTCTGCGGCGCCGCGCCGTCGGTGCACCTCCTGATCCTGGCACGGCTGCTCCAGGGAGCCGGCGCTGCGCTCGTGCTTGCCACCGGCACCGCCATGCTTACCGGCGCCGTTCCAGCGGACCAGCACGGTCGCGCCCTTGGTCTCGGCGCACTCGCCATTGCACTCGGCACCAGCGTGGGGCCGACGCTGGGAGGTCTGATCACGGAGCACTTGAGCTGGCGTTGGATCTTCTACGTGAACGTGCCGATCGGCCTGCTCGCGTTGGCCGCGGCGCGCCACGTGCTCCCCCGGGGCGGCGGGCGAGCCGGGGGACGCTTCGATCCGCTCGGGGCGATCCTGTTGGGGCTCGGCGTGGCGGCGCTCACCCTGGGACTGTCGTTCGGTGGGGAATGGGGCTGGGTCTCCGCGGGTCTGCTGGGCACTCTGGCCATCGCGATGGTCACCCTGGCCGGCGCGTTGGTGGTGGAGCGTCATGTCGCGGATCCGATCATCGACCTGACGCTGTTCCGCAATCGCGTCTTCAGCTCCGGCATCGCCAGCATGACGCTCTCCATGCTGGCCCTGTTCTCCGTGGGCTTCCTCCTGCCGTTCTACTTCGAGGAGTTGCGCGGCTTCTCGACCGCCCACTCGGGCTGGCTACTGACGCCGATGCCGCTCGCGCTCGCGGTCGTGTCTCCGCTCGCCGGCGCGGCATCCGACCGGCTCGGCTCCCGGCTTATCGCGCCGCTGGGGCTGGCTATCAACGCCGTCGCCCTGTTCCTGCTGGCCCAACTGGATGCCACCAGCTCGACCGGGGACATCGCCTGGCGGCTCGCGCTGGCGGGGATCGGCCAGGGACTCTTCCAGGCACCGAACACGAGGGCGGTGATGGATGCCGCACCGGCGACGGAACAAGGAGCGGCTTCCGGCATTCTGGCGACCGCGCGAATCACCGGGCAGGCTCTCAGTGTGGCCGTATCCGGGGCCGTGTTTCTAGGTCTGAGTGGGTCCGCCGGTGCTGCACTCATCGCGTCCCGAGCGAATGGTGGCCACGTAAGGCTCGCAGCGGCTCAGCACCTGGAGTCGACATTTCTCTACGGCATCCACGCGGCCCTCACCGTGTGCTCCGCCTTTGCGGCACTCGGCGCGCTGGCAGCACTGGTTCGGGGGAAGGAGCCAAGGAATTCTCAGGCCAGGATCAGATAGAAGGCCGCTGCCACGCCGACCAGCGCCAGGAAGGAGGCCAGACCGACAGCCTGATAGGAGGGAGCGCGGTCGAACTGGCCGCGATTCAGTTGCTCAATCACGCGCACATGGCGCCGGATCGACCAGAGATTCATGGCCACCCCGACGACGATAACGGCGGTTCCGGCCCACAGTGAGAATCGGTTCGACGACACCGCAGCGCCGTATCGACTGAGGTGGATCTCTGCCAGGAAAAGCCCGAAGCGCGCCACGACAAAACCGAACGCCATCAACGCCACGCCGGTTCGAATCCATGCCAGGAACGTTCTCTCTTCCGCGAGGTAATCCCGCAGGTCAACCCCGGGCGGCAACAAAGACCTCAACTGGCAAAGGATGGTTGACCACGTAAGTGCCATAGTTCTGGTCATGCTGGTCAGGCTGCAGGCTGCCGTCCGAACCCTTGGCCCTCGATAGCAGAGTGTATTGCCCTGGCTTGGCCGGCGTAAGCCACTCATACTTCCACCGCCGCCAGGCATACTGTTGAACGGGATCGAGAAACTCTCCCTCGGCCCACGTCGTCCCCCCGTCCGTGCTCACCGAGATCTCCGTCGCCGCGGTTTCACCCGCCCACGCGCTGCCGAAAACCGTGTATTTCTCGTTTGGAGAAAGGGTTTCGTACACCCGGGGCCGGGCGATCTCCGACTTCAGCTTCATCTCCCCCAGCGCCCGCCGCACGGGCTTTCCGTCCAGGTAATCCCAGAATCCGTAGTCCGATGTCTGCCAGTACCCTCCAAACGGCTCTCGCACCGCCTGGATGTGAGTCAGCCACTTGACGGAGGCCATGCCGTAGTGACCGGGAACGATGGCACGCACCGGGTATCCATGATGCAGCGGAAGGTCACGGCCATTCATGTGGTACGCGATCAGGACTTCCCGCTGCAGTGCCTTGTGGCGGGGTAAACTGCGGGCATACGAGATCGACCCGGGAGGGACCGGCTCTTCCTTCGGTGTCCCCCGGTCGGCTCCCTCGAGCACGATCTCGCACGCGTCGTCTTCCAGGCCGGCGCGCTCCAGTAAAGCTCCCAGAGGTACACCGGTCCATTCGGCGTTGCCGACCGCGCCAAGCTCCCACTGAGCTCCCGCAACCTGGGGGACAAGAAAGACACGGCTGTTGCCCGCGCACTCCAGAGTGGCGACCCGAGTCTCGGACGGCATATCTCGCAACTCCTGATATGTCAGGGACAGCGGAGTTTTGACGGCACCACTAATGCGCAATTGGTATGAGGCGAGCTCCACCCGCGGAGCTGGGAAGTGACTGCGGATGTAGAACAGCTCCGTCGGGGTGAGATAGGAGTCAACCTGATCCAAAGGAGTCTCCAGATTGGCCGGCTCCTTCTGTCGAATAATCAGCCCCGGCGAATCGGTTTGCAGCACCCTGTTCATGGTCGTTTCCTCCATGTTCATTACCTCCCGACTAGACCTTAAACCCCGGATCCCTGACCTCTCCTTCCCACCTGGACAACGTCTCACGTGCGGCCTCGTAGCCAGCCTGAATCATCTGACGCGAGTTGCCGCCCCGAAGCGAATGCGCCTGCTGCAGATCCGGCCGGATGAGAAGGAGCGGAGGTCCATCCCACTCTTCGATCGTGTGCCGGCTCAAGTCGCGCATGACGATCGATTGGGCGTGCCACCACAGGGACGGCGCCGGGCGGAGCGGGGTGGGTGAGGGAGGCAGCGACGCGCCTCGGTCGAGGACCACCGCGATGACCAGATCAGCTAGCGGGGCCAGCCCGCCCAGGGCGAGAGGATCGAGCACTCCACCGTCCATACAGAGCCGGCCGCCGACCCGACCGGGCGGCAGGAGCCCCGGCATGGCACAGGAGGCGTACACGGCATCGGCGATCGAGGCGTCTGGCAGGCTGCTCAGTCCCCACCACAGCGGCGAGGTGGTCTCCACCTCCACCGTACTCAGTATCAGCGGAGTCTTGAGACCGCGAAAGGTGGTGTCGCCAAACAGCTCATGACATACAGCGAGCAGCCGCTCGCTACGGTACAAGGCGGGAGTGCGGAGACCATAGCGAAGCAGGCTTAGATAGTCGATCTGGAAAACGGAGCTGCGTTGCAGGCGGTCGGCGACGGATTCCAGGTCGGCCAAGGCGAACCCGTGGGCCGCCGCCGCAGCGACCAGCGCCCCGGCACTGGACCCGGCGTATATCGTCGGCCGGATCTCAGCCTCCTCGAGCGCCCGGAGCACGCCGATGTGAGCCATGCCCCGGAGACCACCGCTTCCGAGCGCTAGTGCAACACGAGGCCGGGACATGTCTCCTTACCCGGCCGTCACCCAACTGGGCGACTTGGCCGCCGGATCCACCTTGAACCGGATCCACATGCCCGACAGTCCGTGACCGGGCACGCCGCAGAAGATCCGGAAGCTGCCACTCGGCGGCGCGGTAAACTGAATTACGTCTTTCCCCCCCTGTGGCAGACCCTGGGTTACATCGGTCGTGTATGCGGCGGGAATTGCCGGATCTCCGCCCATGTTGGGCATGGGATCCTTGTCCGCGATTATTTGGGCGCTGTGCGGCGTCCCGTCCAGGTTGACGAAGTTCATCACGACCTTACTTCCCGACGGGACCACCAGCGTCGCGCCGCCATTGCTGTAGCCGTTGAAGTTGAACGGTCCGGACGTACCTGGAGCGCCGGCCTCCAGAGTAAAGGTGACGGTCTTCGAGGCCGCGTCATACGAGACCCACTTGGACGGCGCGGTCTGCGCCGTCCCGGGGGATGCCCAGCAGAGGCTGCCGAGCGTAAGCAGGAGAAATCGCAACCGGTTCATGTGTCTCACGCTCCGGCGGTCTGCGGGGGATATTTCGTGAACAGCTTGGTGACGGCGGCGTCGACCTCTTTGGTAGCGCGGATGGGATTATCCACCGGCAGGTTGACCACGTCGGGTACTTCGCCTTCCCATACGACCTGCTTCGTCTTGGCGTCGACCAGATTCACCACCACGGTACCGTCGGTGTAGGTCTCAATACGACGCTGAATGCCCGTCGGCCACGCTACGCCATAGCGCCAATAGCGGTATCCAAATCGGCTCCCGCCCCAGCCCCAACCGTCGTTGTAGCTGTAGACCTCTCTGTGGGTCTTGTCGACCATGCCGTAGCCGACATAGAGATCGGCGTCCTGCCGGTCGGCCAGGGTGAGCCCCTTGGTGGTGAGCTGGGCCTGCACCGCGTTGCGGACCCGCTGATCGAGCAGCTGTTGGGCCCCGGTATCGGGCGGCATGACCAGCGCGAAGGTCCGGTACTGGGTAAAGCTGGTGGCCGGACTGTAGTCGGTGGTGGCCTGCTGGCCGGCGCAGCCGGCGGCGGCCACAACCACGCCCATGCCGAGAGCGATCCGTCGAATTGTGATCTGCATATGCTCCTCTCCGTTCGAGGTTGACGATCAATGACGCGGAAGCGTCAGTACGGGAGCGAAAAATGCGGCCGGTGTTCCGGCCGCAATTGCATCGCGGTGCTCCCCCACTCAGGTATACCGAAGCGACTCCCCCGAACGGGGAATTGCCGCCGGCCGCATAAAGCGGTTTCTTCGAGCAGCTTGGGTGGAGTGAGACTCGATGGAGGAGGACGCAGGAGTGACCAATACCGATGGACGGATCCGCGTCCTCGTGGCCGACGATCACCCGGTCGTCCGGACCGGCCTTGCCGCAGTGCTGGTGCAACAGGCCGACCTGGAGCTGGTGGCGGAGGCGGAGAATGGAGAGCGCGCGGTCGCCTTGTACCGGGAGCATCGTCCCGATGTCGCTCTCATGGACCTGCGAATGCCGGTGATGGACGGAGTGGCGGCCATCGAGGCCATCACCAGCGAATTCCCCCAGGCGCGCATCCTCGCCCTCACCACCTACGAGGGCGACGCCGACATCCGCCGGGCCCTCGAGGCCGGCGCCCGCGGTTACTTGCTCAAGGACATGCTCCTGACCGACGTGATTCGCGCAGTGCGGGCGGTACATCGGGGCGAGCGGGTCATTCCCAACGCCGTGGCCGCCCGGCTCGCCGAGTTTCCCGAGCGCAGCGATCTGACCGAGCGCGAGCTCGAGGTCCTACAGTTGGTGGCCAAGGGACTGAGTAATAAGTCCGTGGCCCGGGTCATCGGACGAACCGACGAGACCGTCAAGATTCACCTCAAGAACACATTCGCGAAGTTGGGCGTTGCGGACCGCACTGAAGCTGTCACCGTCGCGCTCACCAGAGGGCTGATTCATCTGGACTGAAGAGGCTATTAGCTATTGGCTATTGGCTATTAGCTATTGGCTGGTCCTCGAGCCGAGCTGCTTCGCGCTGGTCTGCTACGCCGTTGGCAGGAGGCGTTTTTTGGGGAGAAGCATAGCCAATAGCCAATAGCCCATAGCCCTCCAACCAGCCCTCCTCCCCAACTGGGGAATGCAAAAACTCCCCGACCCGGGAATGGCTCCCCTCCCACCTGAACGGCAGCTTTCATCGCATGATCGCGTGACTCCTCAGCGATGGGAGCTTTCCGATGACAGACCCTGCAAGCGTACGATTCTGGCAGCCGGCAGGTGAAGCAGCCGCCGAGCTGGTCTGCGCGTACCTCGAGCCGAGCGAGAGTCCGCTGCATCTTCACGAAGAATGGCAATTCGGCGTGCTGGATGCTCCGGGGCGGCTTTCCCTCGGCGCGTTTCGGCGCCATCCCGTAGACCCGGGCGACGTCACGGTGCTGCAACCCTACGCCGTGCACGGCGAAGGCGGGTCGGCCGCGGCGCCACCCCGGTGGCGCATACTGTACGTCGCTCCCGCGATCGTGAACCGGCTCTATGGTGGCGATGCTCCCCGCCTTCACAGTCCGGTCGCATCCGATCCCGTCGCGGCGGCCGAGCTCCGCGAGCTGTTGCGCCTTAGTGCGGACGGTACGCTGGCAGGTTCCGAATTCCTGAGCCGGGTAGATCACTGGTTGGAGGATTTCCTCCGGCGGCACGCCGAGGCCCATCCGGCGCCCCGGCCGTTGCCGCCGGTGCAGCGGGCGCGCTCCTACCTCCAGGATCGTCCGACAGAGACGGTTACCCTGGCGGAGGTCGGAGCGGTCGCGGGCGTCACGCTGTCTCACCTGGTGCGTTCATTCTCGCGCACCGTGGGCCTGCCACCCCGGAGTTATCACGCGCAGGTGCGGCTGGCCCGCGCCCGGCGGCTCCTGGCAGAGGGCAAGCCGGCGACGTGGGTGGCCTACGAGTGCGGCTTCGCCGACCAGTCGCACCTGAACCGGCGGTTCAAGGAGTGCCATGGGGTGACGCCCGGAGCGTTTCAGGCGCAGTACTGTGGCCAGCGCATTTCACTCGAGGTGGTGGAGCCGAGTGCGGCGTAGGTCTAGATGAGAACCCGCGAAAAGATCACGGTCATGAAGTTGTCCAGCGGTGAGCTATCCTTCTCGACCTTCATCCGCAGCATCGCCCCTTCAAAGGAGTTGAGCAGAAACTCGGCCAGGGTGCGGGCTTCGGCGTCCTTGGAGATCTCACCCGCCTTCTGACCATCCCGGAGGCAAGCCTCGATCGGTCGCGACCAGGCCGCGAAGTTCGAAGCGAGTCGATCGCGAATCGGACGGCTGTGATCGGCGAGCTCGGTGCTGAGATTGCCAACCAGGCAACCTCGCTCGTAGTTCAAAGCCGCAAGATTGCCTGCCAGCGAGGTGAAGTACTGCCGTAACCGCTCCACTGGCGAGATCGACTCATCGCTCAACACTGCGCCCAATGCTCCCTGCTCCCGGCCAAAGCGATCGATTACCTCGAGCGCAAATGCTTCCTTGCTCTCGAAGTAGTTGTAGAACGAGCCCTTGGGCAGGCCGGCGGCATCGGTGATGTCCTGCACCCCGGAGCCATTGAAGCCCTGCCGGTGGAGCGTCTCCAATCCGCTGGTGATCAAGTGTTCCCGCATATTCGGCTTTGGCATGGCCTGAATATGACCGACTGACTTATAATAGTCAAGGCGGTAGCACGACTGTACTACCCACGGCTTGACATTTTAAGACGACCGGTCATATTCGCCTATGAGGACCCGCTCGGGGTCCAAAACAAGGGAAACCAAGGTCGCGGGAGCTCGGCTCCCGCAGGGGAGGGTGAAACAGTGAACCGAACATTCCTTTTCGTGGCAGGCCTCGCGCTCGCATCGGCCGCTCAAGCGCAGACGCCCTATAAGACAATCATGAACCACATCGCAGTCGACTACGCCACCGCCGGAGCGCCCAGCGGCACCGCAACCGACCAGGTCGAGGCGACCCCTGGCCCTCTCATCAATGGTGAGCGAGCCCTGGTGGGTCGCATCGAGAAGGACGACGTCCAGATTGGGAGCCGGTCTTCCTTCCACACCGAGGTGCGCGGGGACATCACCAGCAACGCATGGGGCAAGGCCGAGTTCGGGGCGATCGACGCCGTCGACGAGTCCTCGGCCACCTTCGTAATCTCGCTTGGGGTTTGCGGCGAGCAGAGTGCCGTGCTGTTCACCCGGAGGAATGGAGCTCCTCTCGCGGTGGGTCGCTACCGTATCTCGGAGCCCACCGAGAGCGGAGACGAGATCATGGCGTTGGTCCTGACCGGCTCGCCCACTAGGCCGACCGGCGTGTTCCGGGGCCAGTCGGGGTGGTTGGTCGTCGACGGGGCATCGGACCAGCTCATCGCCGGGCAATTTGAGATCGACGCCGTCGGCTTCACGGCTGCCGAGCCAGAACACGAGAACCAGCACGTGAGTGTCACTGGATCGTTCTCGGCCACCACCGGTAGCTCCTCGTTCCGGATCTGCGAGGACGCAGAGTGACCAGCTCATTGAACGAGCACCCGCGAAGCTCTGCGGCAGGGACCCGCGCTCGGGCCTCGCGGGGCCCCCCGAGTCAATGACAAGATCGTTCAAGACCGGACGGTTCCGCGCCGGTAGAGTCTGAGATGGCTGCTGAGCAGAGTTTGGGCGTGCATCTGGAGGTGGTGACCGCCCCTCCTGCGGTATCTCCGGGGGGTACGGTAGCTGCGCTCGCGGGCGTGGGGGCAGCGGCCTCACTGGCGTGGGCCTGCCTCCGCGCCCTCCGCTACCCCCGGATCTATCTCCCGCTCACTTCTGCCCAGGTCTGGGAGACCGGCATCGCCAGCCTCCCGCTGGTCCTGCTGGTAGCGATGATCTCCGGCGCGGTGACCTCGGAACAGACCGGCTATCAGTACTCTTCGACTCTGCCGCCCTGGGTTGCCGGCAGCGTCATCACCGCCAGCATGGTGACCGAGCTCGGCCCGCTGACTACCGGCTTCGTTCTGATCGGCCGAGTAGGTGCCCGAATCGGGGCGGAGCTCGCGGCCATGACCGTGACCGAGCAGATCCAGGCCCTCCGAACGCTGGATCGCGATCCGGTGGTCTACCTGGTTTTGCCCCGGCTGCTTGCGACCCTAATCGCGGTACCCGCTCTCGTGGTCCTCGCCGACGCCGCCGGCATGCTGGCCGGCTGGGCCGTCGCCCTGGTGCGCATTCCGATCACCACCTCGGATTTCACTACCGGCGCACGGGCGTATTTCGAGCCATTCCAGCTCACCTTCTCCCTCGTCAAAGGGACGATCTTCGGTTTCTCGATCGCCTTCATCGCCTGCGTGTCGGGACTCAGGGCAAAGGGCGGAGCCGCCGGCGTCGGGCGCGCCACCACCGTAAGTGTGGTCGTCGGAACCGTAGTCATGATGGTCCTGGATCTTCTCCTCGCCCGGCTACTCCGGGTGTTCGGCTGATGATCCGGCTGGAGCGGGTCAGCAAGCGCTTCGGCGGGCAGGAGGTGCTGCGTGGCGTCAGCCTTTCCATTCACGCCGGCGATACGCTGGCGCTGTTGGGACCATCGGGTGTGGGCAAGAGCGTCCTGCTCAAGACCATCATCGGTCTGGCCGAGCCGGACGAGGGCGAGATCTGGGCCGGGGGCGTCGAGCTTACCACAGCGCCGGAGCGGGTGGCGCGGTCGGTCCGTCGCGAGATGGGCTACGTCTTCCAGTATTCCGCCCTCTTCGATTCGCTCACTGTGGCGGAGAACATTCTCCTCGGTCTCGACGAGCGGCGCTGGCCGGCGAGCTCCCCGGCCACCCGCAATCGGCTTCAGGAGTGCATGGAGTGGGTGAACCTGCGGCCGGAGGTTGGGTCCCGTTATCCGGCGGAGCTGTCAGGGGGAATGCAGAAGCGAGTTGCCATCGCGCGGGCGATCGTGGCCGAGCAGCGCTATCTCCTGTACGACGAGCCTACCTCCGGTCTCGATCCGGTGAACGTCGAGAAGATCGCCGGCCTCATTCGCCGCCTTCAGGGGGAACGGGGTGCGACCAGCATCGTGGTCACCCATGATTTCGAGCTGGCGAAGCACGTCGCCGACCAGGTGGCCATTCTGGACGGCGGCCGCATCGTAGCCGATGTCCCCGCCCTCGCCCTGGAGTCGCTGGATCACCCGATGGTCCGGGCATTCCGGCACCGGCCCGAGTGGGTCGACGTCGCGGTTTAGGAGTTATAGGAGGAGAAGATGCGCCGACGAAAAGGGAGTGAGCTTGCGACGGGGATTCTGGTGCTGGTGGCGACGGTCGTGGCCGTCTGGGGGTACTTCTGGCTCACGGCGCAGCCGTTGGGACAGGGAGGCTACCCTTTGGTGGTTCACCTGACCGATGCCGGTGGGCTGAAGCGGGGCGACCGGGTCCGCCTGGCCGGCGTCGAGGTCGGCACGGTCCGAGCAATCGGTCTTCGGGACGGGTCGGTCCTGGTGCAGATCACGGTCGATCAGGAGTTGAGCCTGCCCCGGGACAGCAGAGTGTCGCTCCAGTCGAGCGGTGCCTTCGGCGGCCGATATC
>JBJMPK010000147.1:0-6249 GCA_045803245.1 Gemmatimonadales bacterium | reverse complement strand
GCCCACAATCGGCCACCGGGGCTTCTGCGTTCACCCGGACCGTCGATTCACTTTCCCGGCTCATAGCCCAGACGCCGGCGCACTACATCGAGTAGCGAGAGCGCCATGCGTAATCGAAAGCTCTACCTGAATTGCCTGAGACAGACCGCCAAAGTGTACCGGCGGGGCACCTTCGACCACTGGACCGCGGTCGCCTGCCTGGCCACCTGCATCGATATCCAGATGAGAGAGGACCCGGCCGATGCGAAGACGGGGCCTGAGGTCAGAGATCCCGCGGCCGTTCCGGCGCTCAATTTGCTCGAGCCGCTGAGTGAGGACGACCGGATTCTTCAGGAGCTCTACCCCGAGGCCATCGAGTTCTGGGCACTCCGCTACGGCCAACCGAGGTTGATGAAATGATCAAATCGACCGGGTGGCAAACGCTTACGGTAACAAGGTCAGCTTGACGCCGGTTTTCGGACGATGGGAACGTGAATCTCCAGTTGACCCGTAGCAGGAGCAGGACCTCGGAATGGGCGCGCTCTGGCTCCAATGACCGAGCAGCAATGGGAGGTATCTGGCCGGTCCCCCGCTCGCCTACTATCTTTAGTTCATCCTCTTCAGTCTGAGCTGCCAGTGGATCGGAGCTCTTCACTCACCTTTTCTCATCGACCGGACGATCCCTTCGTTCGTGCGCAGGAGCTCTGTGCTGCCGCTCAGGAGGCCATGCAGTCCAGCCTCGCCCTAATTCGGGACTGGGCTTCCTGGCGAAGGGCTCAGGTCCAAGTCATAACATCGGAGCACCTAGTTGTGGCCTGTGCCTACTGCCATCGGATACGTACCACCCAGCAGGACTGGGTGAAGGCGCCCGATTCGGTAGTAAGTGCCTTCGAGAACAGCCATCGGATCGTGTTGAGTCACGGCATCTGTCCGGAGTGTTACAACAGTGCCAGCACCAGTCCCAGGTAGGGCCGGATGCTACGGGGAACTCAGCCAGCCAACCGGCTCGCGCGCCAGGTGCCCTGCATCAAGAGGTAGGTGCCCTGACAGGGCAGCGGGATCGTATGCACGGTGCCTCTCATGAAGTCCGTTCCCATGTTGCCGTCGAACCTGAGGGCTGCGCAGGGAGCATCTGCCGCGGTCTGATCGACATTCGGGTAGGGCACGAATGCGAAGGATAAATTCTCGATCGAATGGACCACCCCATAACTCCGTAGCGGGGTGGTCAGCGGAACGGTCCCATTGAAGCAGTCCACCCGCTCGTCCTGATAGCTGCCGGGCCCGGAGACAGGGTCGGCCGGGAACTCGAGACTCGCCTTCACCCTGCATTGCACGGTTCCCCCGGTGTAATACGCTGTCACCTCCCAGCGCCCTCCCAGATCGACAGGTCTGAACTCATCGCCGCAGGCTGTGAGCAGAACGGCCGGCGCCAACTGCCCCAGCCAACGAAACCAATGGACCCAGGCTCTCATGTGATGGAGCCTCTCATTTGCCCAGCATATTGCCGGTGAAACGATCGATGATCGACAGCTCGAGGTACACGGCGTCCCACCGCCGGTGAGATCTCAATAGCGGTAGCCAGCAGCGTGCCTATGGCCAGCGGTCGCGTGGGGATCATGGACTCCGGATCTCTTTGAAGGGGGCTCGGCAATCTAACGAGCGACGCTGGGACCTGCTATGTGCTTGTGTTCTCGCTCAGTGCAGTTCTTCGCACTCGCCGCTTACTCGGCTGCGCTCGAAAGCCTCTGGCCGATTCGATGGCCAGCGCACCCGTGACCGGCCGACCATCGCCACAGGTCTCCGAGACTCGGCGGTCGGTTGCATCGTCCTACTCCCACGCACCGCTGGTCCGAAACAACACTAAGAAGGGGACTCGGTATCTACTGCCGTTCAAAGGTACCAAAGCGAAACTTCTTTACGACAGCTAGGTGCGGCACCGCTGGCCGCAATTTCTTTAGGGGGTTAACAGAACTGACACGCGCACGTTCTCATCCCACTGCAATTATTTGCATGGCTGAGTAGTGGGGCGGCTCACGGCGCAGGACACTGCGATGGCCGAGATTGGTCCCCATGGAGGTTCTTGTATCCAGGGTCGCTGTGCTCCTAACCGTCTGCTTCCTGTGCGGCTCTACTGCAGCCAGCAGCCAGCAGCCGGCTGGTGGCGCGGTCAGCCCGAGCCTCTGGCGTGCGGCGGTGGGCATCGCAGCCACCAACTGGCTTACCTGGGCGCACAACTGGTACCTACGGCGATGGCCATGGGCCAACGTCGGGGTTCGAATCTGGGGAGAGAACTTCAAGCACGGATTCGCCTGGGACGACGGCTGCTTTACCGACAATCAGCTGGCTCATCCTTACCACGGCAGCTGGTACTTCAATTCCGCGCACGCGAGTGGCTACAGCTTTTGGGGATCGTTGCCGTTCGTGGCTGTCGGGAGTGCCAGTTGGGAGCTCCTGGGAGAGAACGTGCGGCCTTCTCTCAACGATCAGAACCACACCACGCTCGGCGGTATGGCGTTCGGAGAGGTCACGTATCGGCTCAGCACGTTGATAAGATCGAGCCGCGACGGCGGACACCGTTCATTCGGGCGGGAGCTGGGATCGTTTGGACTGAGTCCGATGGCGCGGACGCAGCAACTGCTGCGCCGCCGGCTGCAAGAGGCTGGCCGAGCTTCCGAGGCAATGACCCGCTTCGGGCTGGGCCAGCGCTCGGGACATCACTCGCTGGATTTTATCGTTCAGCAGGGCAGTCCGTTTGATGCGGAGATGAATCATCCCTACGATGCCTTCGAGTTTCGCATGCAAGTCAGCCCCGGCGAGGGCGGTGTTATTCGCCATGTCAGCATCTCTGGCCTGCTCGCGCGGAGTCACCTGAGCCAAACCAGCACTAACCAGTTGGTCTTCGGGGTGTTTCAGCATTACGATTTTGAGGATCTCTCGATTCTCAAGTCGAGCGGTCAGAGCTTCAGCGCGGCAGTGCTTTACCGACATCTACTCGGGATCCGGAATCAGTTGAACCTGAGTGCCCATGCTGAAGGGATCGCGCTGGGTGCCATCTCTTCGGACCACGACCACGTATGGCGACGCGACTTCGACTACGGTCCCGGTGCCGCTGTCCGGCTGGGGGCGGCGTGGGTTCGAGACGGACGGGAGTGGCTACGCTTTGACGGACGTCTCCTGTGGCTTCATAGCATCTACGGAAGTGATGGGAATCACCGGGCGTCGTTTCTGCGCCTGGGTGCCGCAGTGCCGCTGGTAGGAGCTCTCGGCTTGGGTGGAGAGATGAACGTGACGAATCGTCACAGCAGTTATCCAGAGTTTGCTCCGGTGAGTCAGCGAGTGTCGCAGCTTCGCGCGTACCTCACCTGGGATCCTTCCTGAAGCGGGCCGATCCCTCCGGCTGCTCCATACAGATCGAAAGCCCGGCTTGGAGTAGATCCAGCAACTCCGGCGGTGGAGGTAGACCATGCCCCGGAAGCCACTAGTGCCTCGTGGAGTCCGGCACGGTGTCGCGAATCCGCGGCAGCGTGTCATTCGGATTGACGGTATCCCGCGCCGTGAGTGCAGTATCACGGATCCGGGCACCGGCGGCTTCGGAGCCGCGGTTCCGGGCGCACGCGAAGGTTGCGGCGAGCGCAGCCAGGAGCAGGATCGTTCTCATAGTGTCTCCATTTCTTGTGTGAACGCAAGCCGTCTTCTTTGCACGCCCACCGCCCTTTCTCGCCGCCTTATCCCTCCTCGACTTCGCCGCCCACAGCCGCTGCGGCCTGGTTGATGCCACCCTCACCCAGCTCGGTTAGCTTCTTGTCAGCCGCTTCTTCCTCCGCAAGGGTCTGTTCCAATAGCTTTGCCGCCCGGTCATGCCCCAGCAGTTGGGCATAGGTGCGGAGGCACCCGTAGGTCGCAATCTCATAATGTTCGACCTTTTGGGCAGACGCGATCAACGCGGCATCAAGCACAGATCCCTCGCCACCCTTCTCCTCCAGCTTTTCCTTGCCCTCCTCAATGATCCCCTGCAGGCCCTTGCACTGCTTACCGCGCACGGCCTGGCCCAGACCCTCTAGGATCGTTTCGAGGCGCTGGACATGACCCTCAGTCTCCTTCAGGTGCTTCGTAAAGGCCTGACTAAGGTCAGTGGATTCGGCCGCCTTGGCCATTTTGGGAAGGGCGGTGACCAGTTGCTTCTCACCGTTATAGATGTCTCTCAACTCCTCGACGAACAGTTTTTCTAGCGATTCGAGACTGCTCATAGGGACTCCTGGACCGAAAGACGGTTGTGACGCGAGAAGATGGCAGCCGCCAGCCGGCTTCTGGACCTGCCCAGCTGGGTGCATTTCAGGATATCGCTCGAAATACGAGAACGCTGTGACGCTAATCCCATTCATGGGTGAAGCCGGCTACGCTGATTCCGTCTTGACCCTGCGTGTGCCGGTCAAGAGGAGAAGCGCAATGAACCCCAGCTCAATCCCGGCGTCGGTGAGGTAAATTGGCGAGATGCGGCCGCTGAGACCGTACCATAGATCGATTACTGCGAAGGCAAGGGCAGCAGTGGCGGCGAGTACCACGACTTCGGGCGCGCGAGTATTCTGCCGAGCCGCCGACACGCCTAGTGTCGCACCGATCGCCACCGCCAGCAGTCCCACAGTACGAACTAACCAGTCGTCGGTCTTCGGGCCGGTAACCGCTTCAAAGCTGGACAGGTGCACTAATGGCCACAAACCGGTCAGCAGGTAATACGCTGCCTGAGACGCCAGGAGGCCTCGGCGCCAACGGTCACGCAGAAGATTCGTCATAGCGGCCCGATCGCCCCTCAAGCTTCTATGTTCGGAGCAGTTTGGGAATTCCTGTCCAAGGGGGGAAGGCCGGGAGGCCCGCACCGAGGCATAACGAGGACGGTTGATACCGCCCTCACGCCTTGCTTGTTACCACAAGCCCCGCCGAGCTGTAAGCTCTAACGGGGCATCTACATCGACTATGGGCCTGGGTAGAGTTGAACTACCGACCTCACGCTTATCAGGCGTGCGCTCTAACCACCTGAGCTACAGGCCCTTCCGGTGGGACGCGGCAGAGCCGTCCGCCCCTCGGCATCCAAGATAACTCGGGGGCGGGCTCGGTTCAGCGCAGCTCCTCGTCCTCGTCAAAATCCTCGAGCTCCTCGAGATCGTCTTCGTCGAGATCATCCTCGTCGTCGTCATCGAGCTCGTCATCGAGGTCGTCATCATCCTCATCATCGTCGTCGAAGGTAAACCCGTCATCCTCGAACTCGTCTTCATCGTCATCGAACTTCCGACGCAGTTCTACGGGTGCCATCGACCTCTCCCAGGCCCACATGATATCCTCCGCCTTCAAGGAAAATTGTAGGGGTGCACCGCAGTACGCCCTTACGACGCGTCGGCCACTCGGGCGGCCCGGGCGGCTTTCTTGCGATCGTTCGCCGGGAGAACCCGCTTGCGGAGGCGGATGGTCTTCGGCGTGACCTCGATCAGCTCATCCTCCTCGATGTATTCCAGGGCATACTCGAGGGTGATCTGGCGGGGCGGCTCCAGAATGACGTTTTCATCCGTGGCCGTCGTCCGCATGTTGCTGAGCTTCTTTTCCTTTGTCACGTTGACGTCCAGGTCGCCGGGCCGGGAGTTCTCCCCCGCGAGCATCCCCTCGTACACCTGGTCTCCCGGCGCCACGAACATCTGGGCCCGCTCCTGCAGGTTGCCCAGCGCGAAGGCCACCACCAACCCCTCGCGATCGGCGATCAGGACCCCGCGCTTCCGCCCGGCGAGCGGGCCGGCCCAGGGACCGTAGTCGAGGAAGCGGTGGTGCATGATACCGGTCCCCCGGGTATCGGTCAGGAATTCCGACCGGTATCCGAAGAGTCCCCGGGCGGGGATCCGGAAGCTCATCCGGACCATGCCCTGACCCGGGTTCTTCATCTCCATCATCTCGGTGCGCCGGGGCCCCAGCTTCTCCATCACCACGCCCATGTAATCCTCGGGCACGTCGATCATCAGCTCCTCGTACGGCTCCAGCCGCTCGCCGTCGGGGCCGAGCTTGGTGATCACGCGGGGCCGGGAGACCTGGAACTCGAACCCCTCGCGCCGCATCGTCTCCATGAGGATGCCGAGGTGGAGCTCACCGCGGCCGGACACGGTGTGGGTGTCCGGGCTGTCGGTCTCCTCCACCCGCAGCGCCTCATTCCGCTCCAGCTCCCGGTACAGTCGGTCCTTGAGCTGGCGACTGGTGACGTACTTCCCATCCCGCCCGGCAAAGGGGCCGTTG
>JBJMPK010000146.1:0-4419 GCA_045803245.1 Gemmatimonadales bacterium | reverse complement strand
GGCCCAACTTGACGGCCGGGAGGCATCGCTGGTGCGGGCGATGGGGATCGAGGTGGTCCGCTTCCTCGAGCGCAATCGCCCGGGAGTCTCCTGATGGGGCGATCGGTCTCGTACTGGAGCTCCAACCTCTATCCCAACGAGCTGGAAGAGCCCGGCCCGACGGCGCCGCTGCAGGATCTGCCGGCGCCGCTGGCCTCGCGCTTCGAGGCGCTACGTACCGGATTGCTCGGCATCAGCGGCGTCAACGAGCAGGTGCGCTACATGGGGCCGATGTGGCGCTGGGCCTGGGAGTACGCCATCGGGAACCGAAAGCTGTGCTGGCTGCATCTCATGCGGGCGAGTGTGGACGTCACCTTCACCCTTTCCGAAAATGACGAAGGTCGGCTGGCGAAGGGAACCCGGATGGCAAAGGTGATCGCCAAGTCGATCGAGGAAGCTCAACGTACCGGGCCGGTCAAATGGTGCTGGCTTGGCTTGGAGGATCGGAGATCGATCGACGCCTTTCTGAGCCTGGCCCGCCGCAAGGCGGAGTGGTTGGCGGAGCGACCCGCCCCACGGCGCGCGCCGAAGCTGCATGGCGGCGGTGGCGGAAGCCAGGGCTGAAACCGACTGAATTGGTCGGAATATCAATTTTACTCGGGTTGTATAATCGGAAGCCCAAACTATACTTCGGCGCGCGTTGCCGGAGACGGGTACAGGGTTCTTCCTCATCGGTGAGATGATGATTCGTAAGTTGGCAGTCGTCGTCGGTGGCGTTGCGGCCGGAGGCGTCATTGCCCTCGCCCTGCTCAAAGGAAATCCTTCTCTCGCCCAACCAGCTCTCTCCGCTCCCGATTCGAGCACGGCACCCGTCATCGCTGCTTCCGACAGCGGCAGCCTGCGGGGCCCCCGCCAGCCGATCTTCTTCCGTCACGATATTCATGCCGGCCTGTACAAGATGGAGTGCCAGTACTGCCACTACTCGGTCGCGGTATCGCCCGAGCCGGGGATTCCATCGGTCCAGACCTGCATGGGGTGCCATCTAGTCATCGGCGGACGCGACAGCACGCACCAGACTGAGATCAAGAAGCTGCGGCAGGCCTGGACCGAGAAAAAGCCGATCGAGTGGGTTCGAGTGCACTACCTGCCGCGCCATGCTCACTTCCCCCACCAGCGTCATATCAAGGCTCTGGGCCCCAACGCTTGTGCCACCTGCCACGGGGACGTGCAGCGCATGCCCCAGGTCTTCAAGGTCAACAATGTCGATCGGATGGGATTCTGCATAACCTGCCACGTCGAGCGAAAAGTCTCGCGGGACTGTTCGGTGTGTCACTACTAGTCGCCAGTCGCCAGTCACCAGTCACGTGCAACACTGGATGCCGGTGTTTCGAAGTCGTTCGTCACCAGGCTCAAGCTAGTAGCTCACTCGAGACTGGCGACCGGCGACCGGCGACTACCAATCGGAGTCGTAATGGCTGACGAACCACAGCCCACGCTCGACCGCCGCCGATTCCTCACCGTCCTCGGTGCCTCGGGCGCCAGCGCCGTTGCGCTGTCGGGATGCTCCACCGACCGGGTCGAGAGACTGATCCCCTACCTGGTCCAGTCCGAGGATCAGGTTCCCGGCGTGGCCACGTGGTACGCCAGCAGCTGCACTGAATGTCCCACGGGGTGTGGGGTGCATGTCCGCACCCGGGAAGGGCGCGCCGTCAAGCTCGAGGGGAATCCGGCCCACCCGGTCAATCAAGGCAAGCTTTGCTCTCGGGGGCAGGCATCGCTGCAAGGGCTCTACAACCCGGGCCGTCTCAAGGGGCCCATGGCTCGGGCAGCCGATGGCCGCTGGCAGGAGATCACCTGGGACGACGCCATCGCCAGGTTGGCGGCAAAGGTGGGACCGGTCGGCAGCCGGATCGCCGCCATTTCGGGTGCAGGCCGGGGCACGTTCTCCGATCTGCTCGCCGACTGGACCGGCGCCCTGGGAGGAAGGGTGGTTCGGTACCAGCCGTTCGCCTCCGAACCGCTCCGCGCGGCCAACCGCCAGGTGTTCGGGATCGACCAACTGGCGGCTCACGATTTCGCCAAGGCCAAGTACATCGTTTCGTTTGGAGCGGACTTCCTGGAGACCTGGCCGGGCGCCATGGAGCACCAGCGGGGATTTGCCCAGTCGCACGGATTCAGCGGTGGCGACGTGGCGAAGTTCGTGTATCTCGCTCCGCGCATGAATCTCACTGGCCTCAATGCCGATGAGTGGCACCCGGTGCGGCCCGGCTCGGAGGCAGCCCTGGCGCTTGCCATGGCAAATGTCCTCCTGGCCGAGCGGCCGGGAAATCCCGGTCTGCTCACTGCTCTCAGTGACTTCACGCCCCCGATGGCCGCGCAGGAGACCGGCCTGCCCGTGGCCACCATCCAGCGACTCGCCCGTGAGTTCGCTTTGGCTCGTCCGAGCCTGGCCGTCGCGGGTGGTATCGGCAGCCAGCACGCCGGCGCGACTGAGCTCTGCGCGGCGGTCAACATCCTGAACTATGTCGCCGGAAACATCGGAGAGACGGTGCAGTTCGGGGCCGACATCGACACCGGCGATGGGTACGCCGCTCTCGCCAGGCTCATGGGCTCGGTGGACGGAGGCCAGGTAGCCGTGCTGCTGGTGCACGACGCCAACCCGGCGTACACCCTTCCCCGATCGAGTGGATTCACCGAGAAATTCCGCAAGGCGGGTTTCAAGGTCTCAACCTCTATGTACCTGGACGAGACCGCGGCGCTTTGTGATCTGCTCTTGCCGCAACACCATGCGCTGGAGCGCTGGGACGATCTCCGGCCGCGCGCCGGGGTCTACAGCCTGATGCAGCCGGTCATGGAGCCGGTCTTCAATTCGCTTCCTGCCGGCGAGGTGTTGCTTCGAACGGCCAAGAAAGTCGGAGGCCCGCTCGCCAAGTTCACCGCTCCGTCATATCAGGCCCATCTCCAGTCCCGCTGGCAGGCGCTCGCCGGCGAGCGGCATGAGCGTGACGTTGCCGGGTTCTGGCACGCCGCGGTTCAGCGCGGGGGACTCTTCACCGAGCCCCGGCCGGCTCAGCGGGTGGCACTGGCCTCGGGTGCTGCCAGGGTGAAATACACCAGGCCGCGATTCGACGGCGACGGAGAGTTCGTTTTCACTCCCTATCCGCACGGTCTGCTCTACGATGGCCGGGGCGCCAACAAGCCCTGGCTGCTCGAAAACGCCGACCCGGTAACCAAGATCGCGTGGCACTCGTGGGTTGAAGTCAATCCCGAGACGGCGCGGAAGCTCCGGCTGGAAGACGGTGACATTCTCCGGCTCACCTCGCCTCATGGAACGCTCGAAGCTCCGGTGTACATCTATCCCGGCATCAGCGCCGACACAGTGGCGGTTCCACTCGGTTTCGGTCATACCGAGTACGGCTCCTTTGCCCGTGGCCGGGGCGCTAACGCGCTCGATCTGCTCCCCGCTCCCCCGGGAGACTTTCTGCCCTACGTATCGACCCGGGTGTCGATCAGCCGCATCAGTGGGCACCAGAAGCTGGCCTCGATCGCCGGGGTTCCCCGGCAGCTGGGACGAGGCATCGGCGAGGCGGTCTCGCTCGAGGCGGCAAAGAAGGGGCTGACGATAGAGCAGGCGTATCTCGCCGAGGACCAGGGCAAGCACGACGTGAACCCGGAGCGGGAGGTCGAAGCTGTAAAAGGTTGGAGCGAGGCCCAAAAGCGGGCCACCCAATACGGAGACTACGCGGCGGATCATCCCCGCTGGGGAATGGCCATCGACCTGGCGAAGTGTACCGGATGCCAGGCCTGCGTCACCGCGTGCTACGCCGAGAACAACATTCCGACGGTGGGTGAGACCGAGATTCAGAAGGGCCGGGAAATGACCTGGATCCGGATCGAGCGCTACTGGGAAGGCGGAACCGATCCGGGTGAGCCGGTGACGGCCCGCTTCGTTCCCATGCTGTGCCAACACTGCTCCAACGCTCCTTGCGAGCCGGTCTGTCCGGTGTACGCCGCGTACCATACTCCGGACGGCCTCAACGGGCAGGTCTACAACCGCTGCGTCGGAACCCGGTACTGCGCCAACAACTGTCCCTACAAGGTGCGGTACTTCAACTGGTACAAGTACAACGAGGCCTCCTGGCCGGCACCGCTCCACCTCCAGCTCAATCCCGATGTGACGGTACGGGCGCGAGGGGTCATGGAGAAGTGCACCTTCTGCATTCAACGCATCCGCGGGGCGCAGAACACGGCGCGCCTGGAGGACCGCCAGATCGTCGACGGCGAGTTCACTACCGCGTGCGCCCAGGCCTGCCCCTCGGTTTCGCTCGTATTCGTGATCGCAGCCTATCCGGGATGCCGGGTGGGGCAACTGCAGCAGGATCCCCGTGGCTATCGCGTGATCGAGGAGCTCATCACCCGGTCGGCAATCACCTATCTGGC
>JBJMPK010000145.1:0-2903 GCA_045803245.1 Gemmatimonadales bacterium | reverse complement strand
CCATCTCCTGCCAGACCGGCCCGGTGCAGGCCTCGAGCTGGTCCGCGGTGAAGAAGTCGTGCCCCGCGGGTACCGGCGTATGGGTGGTGAACACGCTGTGAGCCCGAACCTGCCGGACGGCGTCCTGGTAAGACGTGCCGCCACTTACCAGCTCTCTCAGCCGCTCGACCAACATGAACGCGGCATGACCCTCATTGGCGTGCCACACCGCCGGATCGATGTTCATCGCGCGCAGCACCCGCACCCCACCCACTCCCAGGATCCACTCCTGCCGCAACCGGAGCTCCGGCCCGCCGGCGTAGAGCTTGTTCATGAGTCCGCGATCTTCCGGGTGGTTTGCCTCGAGGTTGGTATCGAGCAGGTAAATCGGCACCCGGCCCACCATCATCTGCCAGGCCCGTACGTGGACCGGACGCCCGGAGGTCTCGACCGTGGTGAGCCAGGGCTGGCGGTTGGGACCGGTGACCGGCACCAGGGGGGTCGAGCTGACGTCGTACTCCTCGTCGCTGTCCTCCTGCCAGCCCTCCAGCGTCAGCCGCTGATCGAAGTAACCCTTTCGATAGAAGAGTCCCACTCCGACCATCGGTACACCGAGATCGCTGGCCGACTTGCAGTGGTCTCCCGCGAGCACGCCCAGGCCGCCGGAGTAAATCGGCACCGAGTTGTGCAATCCGAACTCGGCGCAGAAGTACGCGACCGGGCGGCCGTTCAGGTGGGGATAGTTGCGGGCGAACCAGGTCTGGGCGCTGTCCGCCTCACGACCCATACGCTCCATCACGTCGTCGTATCGGCTGAGGAAGTCGCTGTCGCTGGCGCAGGCGGCGATCCGGGCGGGATCCACCCGGCACAGCAGCTCGAGAGGGTTGTGACGGGTTCGCTGCCAGAGCGAGACGTCGATCGACTGGAAGAGCGCCCGAGCTTCGCGGCTCCAGCTCCACCAGAGGTTCATCGCGATGTCGGCGAGTCCCTCGATCCGGGCGGGAAGGTAGGGGATTCTACTCTGTTGGATGATCATGCTAAAGCGTAAGCGGTAAACGGTAAGCGGTAAACCGGTAGGTCAGGGACGGGCCCGTTCACCGCTGACCGCTCACCGTTCACGCCGTTCAATGAACCAGCTTCTTGTACCGGATCCGGTGCGGCTGGTCGACCGAGGTGCCTTTCCGCTTGTGATAGTCGGCGGCGTAGTCCTGGTAGTTGCCCTCGTACCACACGACTTCGCTGTTGCCTTCGAACGCCAGGATGTGGGTGGCGATCCGGTCGAGGAACCAGCGATCGTGGCTGATCACGACCGCGCAGCCGGCGAAGCTCAGGAGCGCGTCTTCCAGGGCCCGCAGGGTGTCGACGTCGAGATCGTTGGTCGGCTCATCCAGGAGCAGCAGGTTCCCCCCACTCTTGAGCAGCTTGGCGAGGTGAAGCCGGTTCCGCTCGCCACCCGAGAGTGTCCCCACCTTCTTCTGCTGGTCGGAGCCACGAAAGTTGAACCCGGCGCAGTAGGCCCGTGCATTCACCGTGCGGCGGCCGAACTGAAGCTGGTCCTGTCCCCCGGAAATTTCCTGGTACACGGTTTTCTCGGCATTGAGATCATCCCGGCTCTGATCCACGTAGGCGATCTCCACCGTCGAGCCGAGCTTCAGGGCGCCGCCATCCGGCTCTTCCTGGCCGGTGATCATTCGAAACAGCGTCGTCTTTCCGGCCCCGTTCGGGCCGATGACGCCCACGATGCCGCCCCGGGGGAGTGAAAAGCTCAGGTCCTCGATCAGGAGCCGGTCGCCGTAGCCCTTCATCAGCCCTTCCGCGACGACGACCTCGTCACCCAACCGGGCCGGCACCGGAATCAGGATCTCCGCACTCCCCTCCTGCTGCCGCTCACTCTCGGCCCGCAACTCCTCGTAGGCGGTGATCCGGGCTTTGCTCTTGGCCTGCCGAGCCCGGGGCGACATCCGAACCCATTCCAGTTCCCGTTGCAGGGTCTTCTGCCGGGCCGATGCTTGTTTCTCCTCCTGATGCAACCGCTGTTGCTTCTGATCCAGCCAGGAAGAGTAGTTCCCCTCCCAGGGGATGCCGGCGCCCTGATACAGCTCGAGGATCCACCCCGCCACGTTATCCAGGAAATACCGGTCGTGCGTGACTGCGACCACCGTCCCCCTGAATTCGGCGAGATAGCGTTCCAGCCACCACACGCTCTCCGCATCGAGATGGTTGGTGGGCTCGTCGAGCAGGAGCATGTCCGGCTGCTCGAGCAACAAACGGCACAGGGCCACCCGGCGCCTCTCGCCGCCCGAGATCTTCGAGACGTCGGCCTCGCCCGGTGGAAGCCTGAGCGCGTCCATGGCCATGTCGATCTTGTGATCCAGCTCCCACAGGCCCAGAGCGTCGATCCGCTCCTGCAGGTTGCCCTGCTTCTCGAGCAGCGCGGTCATCTCCTCGTCATCCATGGGCTCGGCGAATCTCGCGCTGATGGCGTTGAACTGGTCGAGGACCGCCTGCTGCTCCTTGACGCCCTCCATGACGTTGCCGCGAACGTCCTTGGTCGAATCCAGCCGAGGCTCCTGCGGGAGGTACCCGATCTTGATACCGGGCAGCGGACGGGCCTCACCCAGGAAATCCTTGTCGGCGCCGGCCATGATCCGGAGCAGGGTGGACTTGCCGGCTCCGTTCGAGCCCAGCACGCCGATCTTGGCGCCGGGGAAAAACGAGAGATAGATACCCTTGAGAATTTCGCGGGAAGGGGCCACGACCTTTCTGAGGTCGCGCATGGTGAAGATGTATTCGCCGGCCATAGGGGGAGGAAGATAAGGGAGGCTATGAGCTATTGGCTATTAGCTCATAGCTACTAGCTCATAGCCATCCAAACAAAAAGGGCGCCCCAGCGGGAGCGCCCTCGGTTGTGCTGCTGTGGCAGT
>JBJMPK010000144.1:0-6118 GCA_045803245.1 Gemmatimonadales bacterium | reverse complement strand
GAGCTCGACCTGAACCTGGTTACGTTCCGAAAACCCCTCCTGCAGCGCCTGGGTGATCTTGGCCGTGTCCTCCTTTGAGAGAGTGGAGAGAAAGCGGCTGCACCGCTCGTCCACCTCAAAATTCTTGCGGAGAAAGCCTCCGAGATCGGCGGCTGCATCCCTGGCGACCGCTTCGCCCCGGCCAGCAGCCCTGGCCTCAGCGAGAAACACATTCAGGCTTTCCTGGCGGAGAAGCGGCTTCTGTACACCCGTCGCGGCGGCCAGTGCCGCACGCAAGCCTTCAAGGGATCCGTTCGAGCCCAGCCATCCGAGCCCCGCCACCAGGCCGGCGGATTGACTGACGAACCCCCGGCGATCGAGCGGCTCGCGGTGTTCCCCCATAGCTACCCCCGTTGGTCCAGTGACTGATATGAGAGCGAGCTTACTTTCCCCAAAGTACCTCAGGGTCTCGACCTCGCAAGAGCGGACGGGCTGAGGTTTTCGACTCCGCCGGCGGCTACGATCCCCTCCACGTAGGCAGCGAGGGAGTGGGCCGTCGGAAAGTCCAGAGCCGCCCTGGGCCTGATCTCGCACCCGGTTCTCTCGCCCAAGTCCCCTACCAGCATGGCCAGGTCCAATGAATCCAAGCCGAGCCCGGTAAAATCGCTGCTCGGAGGGACGGGTCGCTGCAGGCGGGCCGAAACCCAGTTGGTGATGAACTCCTCCATCTCGGCCTGGGTACGTAACGGACGGGGCCTGTGGGCCGGAGGCTGCTCTTCCGGGTGGACCGATCTCCATTCGTGGAGTATCTGGAGCGAGCCCTCGAGATACCGGGCACGGGCCAGGTAGCGTTGCACCTTTCCACTCGAAGTCTTGGGAACCTGGCCTCGTCCCGCCACGGCCACTCCCTCGAGAGCCAGACCGTACTCCTGCCCGATGGCCGCCCGTACAGCATCCACGACGGCACTCCAGTTCTGAGGGGCAGGCTCGCGTTCATCATATTCGCAGATCAGAACCGCGCCTTCGGTGTCCTCCCGCGCCAGCGCGAACGCCGCAGAGGCCCCGCGATGAAATCCGCGCCAGGTCGCCTCCGCCGTCGCTTCGAGGTCCTGAGGGTAGTAGTTGACCCCCCGAACGATGATGAGATCCTTACGCCGCCCCACCAGGAATAGCTCGCCCTCGTCGTCCAGGAAGCCGAGATCTCCGGTTCTCAGGAACGGTCCCTGATCGGTTCCTGCCAGTCGAGCCTGAAAGGTTTCCCGCGTGGCCTCAGGCCGGCCCCAATAGCCCAGGCCCACACTCCCGCCCCGAAGCCATATCTCCCCAACCCGGCGCGGCTCGACCGGGGATTCGCCCGAATCAACGATTGCGATCTCCAGATCACCGACGACCGGACCGCACCCTACCAGCGGGCGACCAGTTCCTCTTGATGAGAGCCCAATCCGCCCCTGTCGTAGCTCGGCATCCTCCACCTGGATGACGACGGGATCCGCATCCCACGACCTCCCCGAAACCAGAAGACTCGCCTCGGCAAGGCCATAACAGGGCACGAAGGCGGACTTCTTGAACCCCTGTGGCGCAAATCGTTGGGTGAATCGGTCGAGCGTAGCGGCGCGTACCGGCTCCGCCCCGCAGAAGGCTACCCGCCAGGATGCGAGATTCAGGGTTTCAAGCTTCTCGTCGGAGATCTTCCTAGCGCAAAGCTCGTAGGCGAAGTTCGGCGCCCCGCTGGTAGTGCCACCAAAGGCAGAGATGGCAGCCAGCCACGTATGAGGATCGCGGAGAAAATCAGTGGGAGGCATCATGACGCAATCTCCCCCGATATACAGCGGCTGCAGTCCCATGCCGATGAGTCCCATGTCGTGATAGAGCGGCAGCCAGGTGACTCCCACGAAGTCGCCTTCCCGGTGACGGAAAGCGGTGCGGATCAGCTCCTGATTGTGGAGCAGGTTGCTGTGGGTCAGCATCACGCCGTGCGGCTCACGGGTCGAGCCCGATGTGTACTGCAGTAACGCCAGGTCACTTTCCTTACCCCTCGTCGTCCAGTGCACCCCGGCGTCCGCGGGGCCTGCATCGATCACCATCCAAACGGCGGATGCAAGCTCGGATACGACCGATACCACCGACCGGGCTACTCCGGCAAAGGCGGAGGTCGTGAGAACCCAGCCGGGCTGACAGTCGGCAGCGATCAGACGTAATCGTTGCAGAGTTCGCTGGAGCGATCCGAGATCCGGGGGCTCGACCGGCACAGCGACGGCGCTGGCGTAGAGACAGCCGAAGAGTCCCCGGATGAAGTCCAGGCCGGGAGCAAACAGCAGCACTGGCGAACCGGGTCCCACGCCTTGTGCTTGCAACGCTCCCCCAATCCGTCGGGCATCGCCATCGAGGTCGTGATATGACATGACATCGTCGACCGTCACGCCATCCCGCACGAAGCGATAACCGCGTTCCGGGCTGTTCTCGGCCCGCTCTCTGAGGAGGTCGACGAGGGTCCTGCAGCGGATCACGGGTGCCGCGCTATGGGCATCATTGTCAGGTGATGTCGGGTCCGCAGGTTGACCCCGGCCTCCGGCTCCACCGGTGGCTGAGGCACGAACTCAAGATGGATTTCCCGGGCCAGGAGGACGGTGTGCACCAGCATCTCGACCATCGCGAAGTGTTCTCCGATGCAGGTGCGGGGCCCCAACCCGAAGGGGATATAGGCGAAGCGATCCCGCTCCTGCTGTGAGGACGGAGCAAAGCGCTCCGGCTCGAATCGCTCGGCCTCATGCCAGAATTGGGGATGGCGATGGACCAGGTAAGGCGAGATGAAGACATCGGTACCTGCCGGCACGGAGTACCCCGCAATAACATCGGACTGAATCGCGCGACGAGTGAGCAACCAGCCCGGGGGGTAGAGCCGCAGGGTCTCCTCGATAACCTGCCGAGTAAATGGCCACTCCTCAAGCCTGAGGTTCGCGACGTCCTGCCGCCCGCGATCCACTTCCTGATGCAGACGCTCGAGGGCGCCGGGATGCTGGGAGAGGAGATACCACATCCAGGACAGTGCACTCGCCGTGGTTTCATGACCGGCGACGATCAGGGTCAGTATCTCATCGACCAGCTGCTGATCCGGCATGGACTCGCGCGGATCAGTGTCGTCCGAGTCCATCATGATGGACAGGAGGTCTCCCCCTCCTCCGCTCTCCCCTCCTCCGCTCTGGCGGTGCCGCCGGTCGAGAGCTTCGCCGATCAGCCGGGCCAGGGACCTGAACTTGACGGCAAAGGCGAGATTGCGTTCCGGATCATCGGTCAAGAGGGCAAACGGATTGCCACGATGTTCCTCGGTTATCCGTTCGAGGTCATTGCCGATGACTGTCCGCAGCATGATGCGCAGAGTAGCTTCGCTCACATCCTGGGTCAGATCGATTGGTTCGCGTCGCCGAGCCCTCGCCAGCCATGTGTCCCGCAACTGGAGAGTCACGTCGGCCATATTCCGAACCAGCCGGGCGATGAGCCGGGAGTGAAATCCCCGCTGGATCACTTTGCGCTGCCGCCGCCAGAGCTCTCCTTCACTGACCATGAGACCGGTACCCAGCAGCATGGCCACTCGCTCGATGCCGATGCCCTTGGTGTAATTCTGGTGACGGGTAACCAACACGTGCTTGGCATGCTCGGGATGGCTCAAGACATAGATCTCGCGCTTGGCGGCGGGTGCATATCCGCGGAACGCGTCGCCAAGCCGCGCGAAGTGGCGCACCAGCTGGTCCAACAGGGGCCCGGAAAAGCTGATGTCGAGCGGCTCTTCTGCCGCCGGGGGGATTCGAACAGTCTCTGTGTGGTTCATTCGCCTGGGGGGCGTTGGGCCTTCACACCGTTTGCGGGATCTTGGGCGTAATCCCATTTTGTGGGGTTCCCTGACCATCCGTAAGACCTTCTCTGCGGCGGCTTATGTCACCTCGTAACGTCAAGCTAGTCTGAGGTTTCTATGTCGACACGTTATAGGTGGCCGCTGTGTCTCGCCCTGGTAGCCGGGGTGATTGCGGCCGTGCCCCCCTCGGCTCAGGCGCAGTTCGACCGCATCAAGAAGGCGGTCAAGAAGACCGCGGAAGACAAGATGGTGAAGAAGACCGCCACCAAGGAAGAAGAAGTCATCGACACCCTGCTGGGAGGGGGCCCGGCGCCGGGCCGGCCGATTCGATAGGTGGAGTTAGTTCCGGAGCTAAGGTCAGCGGTTTCAGCCACCGGAAGTCATTGACAGATAAGTCAGTGCGAACGCCGGGAGTTGAACCCGGACCCCTTGCGGGACAGGATCCTAAGTCCTGCGCGTCTGCCAGTTCCGCCACGTTCGCGAAGTGGTGCTAGCAGTTAGGAATCTAACCACTTAGGCCGCGTTCTCTCCCAGCTGAGCCCAATGCACTTCGTAATGCACTTCGTCAGGCTCTGGCCGACGTGCATCGGCGGGATTGGGTCACGAGCCACCCCCTTACTTCGCCTCAATGGTCATGTTGCCGTCGATGTCACTGAGCGAGCCGTAGGGTCCGAAGTTGAGCACCCGGCTGGTGGTCTCGACCCGACGCCCCTTGTTGGCGCCTTCGGTGATCTTGCCGACCAGGTGGGTTTGACCCGAGACCACCTCGACGGTTCCACTCAACTTTGCTTTGAAGGATTCTGAAGCCGGGACCGCTGTGACTACCCAGGATGAATGAATCAGTGCCTTGCCGGCTTCCCCGGACGACCCCTCGTCAAAGCCGAACACCAGGATCGCCCGGCCCTGCACCTCGCCATTCACTGTACCCGACATCGTGTACTGTCCAGCGCTGTCCCGCTTGATCGCCTTCACGTGATAGGACAGTTCGATCTTATCTGGACTTGACTGGTCGGCCCGGGTTACACCCTGAGCGTTCAGCGAGCTTCCGACGGGTACGAGCCCCAGGCTCAGCACCATAAACGCACGACTCTGGATTCTGGTGAACATTGGTGGCCTCAGGAGTAATCGTGAATAGCGGGTAACTCACGTTCTGTGGAACTCTCCGCTGCGCTCCCGCGTTCCTTCGTTACGTGGCCTCCTCGGCGAAGCGGGGGCAAACCCGCGCCTCCCTAACCTACGGTGCGCGACACCCATCCTCAACGTTCCTCCAACTCACCTGAACTCCAGAAAACCAAAGATCGAGCCAGGCACCGTCACGCAGGTCGTCGTCGCCCGCACCAAGCCAAGCGCCAACACCGAGCGGCTGAGGATCAGTGAGGCGAAGCAGCAGGCCAAAAGGGGGAGGAAGGACAAGCCGAAGGGATGATGGTTCGATGCAGTGAGGAGACCGAACGGCGGAGCCGACCGAAGTCGATCCCGCCGTTTTTCAACTACTACGCCAGCCGCCGACAGTGGTCACAGAGCGGCTTCCCACCGGTGCCTTCCCGGCGGTTCTCCCGCTCGATGTTGTTGCCCTCGGTGCAGCTGGTGTGTTGTGGTGCTTTTGCTGCTTGATGCTATGCCTCTGCCCTCCACCCGCTGCAGAATCATCCGCCTACATACCGATTGCGAAATCGACACAAACTGCGCGACACCCTGCTCCAGTCGAGCATCCCTCCATGTTGTGCCTCCGAGGACGGCACCATACCTTCCACATACTCAGCACAGGACCGATTCCCCTCGTGGCTTCGACTCAACCCCCGATCCGCTCGGCACGGACCTCTTTCCTGCTCGGGATCGTGCGCCGCTATGGCCTGGCACTCGCTTCCGTGGGCCTTGCCTGGCTGATCATCCACGCTCTCCGGTCGTATTCGTCGGAAGACGCCCGTCCGGCCCTCCTGGTGGCGATCGCGGTCAGCGCTTTGTATGGCGGGCTGGGGCCGGGCCTCCTGGCCGTGCTGCTGGCCGGCCTGATCGTCCCCGATGCCGTCGTCCTGATAGCCGGCGCTGTCCTTATGGCGCTCTGTACCGGTTTCCGTCGAGCTCGTTCGGCCGCGCCGCCTGTGTACCACTCGGCCAGTCCCGAGCGGACCGCTTCCCCTGAACCGGACAACCAGCTCGAACGGCTCGACCCAACGGCTCCTGGTTTCCCAGCCGAGGTCACCCGAGTCACTCCCCCGTTTGCCGAAGTCACCACCGAAGCCACCTGGCGGTTTCATCACGAGCAGCCGCTGGACATCACCCTGCCGG
>JBJMPK010000143.1:0-6827 GCA_045803245.1 Gemmatimonadales bacterium | reverse complement strand
TGGTGGGCCGATCCGGTCGCTGCGCTGGGAATGGTGCCGATCATTACCAGGGAAGGCCTCGACGGGATTCGTGGACGCTCTTCTTGCGATGAATGCCCATGAGCGTTCCCCGCTTGAGTTCCCAGTCGGAAGGTAGTAGTGTGAACTCGTGAAGGCATTGTTCGCCGCTCTCCTGCTGTTCTTTCAACTCCAGCCCACGCTGGGGGCGGCCGCCTGCCTGGGTCTCGTCCGTAAGCCAGCCCAGGAAGACTGCAAGATGCCGGACCACGGTACCGTGCCATCATATAGTATCACAGCCGCGTCACCGGCTCCTGCCCCAAATTGCGCGATGGCCACCGTATGTGCTCCGGCGCACCTGGCCATCCCCTCTCTTGCGGGCCAGCTCGTCCGTGCTGTTCCCCTGAGTTCGGCACCAGCGATCATGGGAACCAACTCGCCTACTGACATTTCTTCCGCACCACCGCTTCCACCTCCCAGAGTCTGATTCCATCAACAGCTGACTAGCGGACCAGGCCCACAAAGCCGGGTCCCATCTCTGACGCACCAGTTTGCCCCGACAGTGGTGGTCGTTGGCTCCAGTGTGCTCGCGGGCACCAGACACGTACTCAGTAACCGCTGGGAGGCGTGCATATGCGTTCCCGACCTTTTACGACGGCTATGGTTGCCGCCATTGCCAGCACGATGGCAGGTGTTGGCGAACTGGCTCCGCCAGTTGTGCCGATGGTTCGAGCTCAAGAGTTTCGCAATCATGGCAGGATCGACGATGCGTATTCGATGAGCCGGCTGTATGACCGGGTTACTGACAGCACGCAAATAGGGATTGGGCTCGGTTCCGGTGCACGACCTTTCGGCCTGGGTTCACGAGTATGGCTTCTGGCCTCATTCACCTTTCAAGGCAGACAACTCCAGAAATCACCGGGCTTCGTGGTGCTTGCCCTCGAGGGATGGACTCCATCCCGGGGTGGATGGGCATTCGCGCATCCTCGTGAGCTGCGGGTGGAAGCAGGCAAGACCCGACTCGCGACGATCCCCGCGGCTGGGTATGTCAAGAAGCGGGTTTACCTGTTCGATAGGGGCCGCGGTGAGGAGCTCTCGTTCCGGGTCTCGGCTACAGAATTGGCTGCCCTGGCGAGAGCGCCTGAACTGGTTTTGAAAGCAGGACCCGCTGTCGTACGAATGGACCAGCGCCGGATGAGCAGACTTCGTGCCCTAGTTGAAGCGATGGCTCGAGGTTCCCGATGATCCAGTACCGAAGGACGTTGCTCATCGCCACAGCAACACTCATAGTCGGGACAACCCCGTTCCGGCTTTCTGCTCAGGAATTGCCGGCGAGCGACACTGTCCTGGCCCGGCTCACCCGGCAGGCTCTAGCGGCCAACCCGTCACTGGAAGCAAGTCGCGCGATGGCGCGGGCCGCCGTATCACGCATCCGACCGGCCGGAGCGTTGCCTGATCCGATGTTGACCGCCGGGGTCATGGATCTGACGCTGCCTCGGTTCGCCTTTTATGCGAGCGACTTCACAGAAGTCGATGTCGAGCTTTCTCAGGAATTTCCCTGGCCCGGGAGTCTCGGGGCCAGGACCGAGGCGGCGCGAGCGGATGCCAGGAGGGCTGACGCCGAGGTGGGTGTCCGGAGGCGCGAGATCGTGGTGCGGACCGCCGAGCTGTATTACCGGCTTCGCTATGTGGTGACCGCCCGAGCTGCGCTGCAGCGGCAGCGAAAGCTGTTGGTCACCGCTGTCGAGATCGCCACCTCACGATATGCCACGACCTCTGCCCCGCAGAGCGATCCGCTGCAGGCGCGGGTCGAGCTGAGCCGGCTGGACGCAGAAGATGCGTCCCTGGCTGAGCAGCAGGCCCAGTTTGGCGCCGAGCTGAAGGCCCTGCGCCGGATCAATGGCTCGGAATCACTCACCATAGAGCTCATTCGCCCCGAAACCGTGCTCGAGCTGCACGGAGGAGCGATCGGTGCTGAGCTCGCAGCGGACTCACTGCCGGATCATCCCCGGCTGGCGGCCCGCCGCGCGGCAGTCGAGGCGGCCGAGCGCCAGGTGCGGCTGGAGCAGCTTGGCGGCCGACCTGACTTCAACATCATGACACGCTACGGAGCCCGGCCGCTCGGTGCCGATTTCTTTTCCGCCTTTGTGGGCATCCGGGTGCCGCTCTGGTCCGGCCGAAAACAGGGCCGCATGGCCGATGCTGCCCGGGCAGAGGCGGATGCGGCGCGGGCTGAGCTGGCTGGGGAAACGGTTGCACTCGAGGCAGAGCTTCAGACGGCCCGGGCGGGCGTCGCCAGCGGCGAGAGCCGGCTGCGACTCCTCATAACCCAGGTCATTCCATCCGGACTGGCGTCGGTCGATGCAGTGCTTCGGAGCTACCGGGTGGGCCAAACGCCCTTTCTGACCGTGCTAGCCGCCGAGGATTCGCTCTATCGCGCGCAGCTCGAGGCCGCCATGGTGGCCGCGGAACATCTCACCCATCTGGTCATGCTCCAGCAACTGCTTCAACGGGAGGACGCAACGTGAGTCGGCTATGGGTTGGCGCCGCGCTGCTCGCATTGATTGCAGGAGCCTGCGGCAAGAAAGAATCCGGCTCTGATTCAGCGGCGGGCACCGGGAAAGCTGCCATGTCGGACATGCCGGGCATGGGTCAAATGGAAGGCATGGAACCCAGCAGCAGCAGAGGCGGCGCTGCGGATACTGCGGGTGTCCCGGTCGATCGGCCAGCGGCGCAGCGGCTCGGCATCACCTTCACCCGAGCGGCAGCTCGACCGATTGCCGCGGACCGCCGGGTGGTCGGCACCCTGACCTACGCGGAGCCTCGTCGAGCCTACGTCAACGCGCGAGTGAATGGCTGGGTGGAGGAGCTCCGCGCTGACTTCGTGGGCAAGCCGGTGAAAAAGGGCGACGCACTGTTCGCGCTGTACGCGCCAGAGCTGGTCAGCGCCCAGGAGGAGTACCTCTCCGCCAAGCGGCTGGGCGACAGGATGCTGATGGCGGCCTCTCGTCAACGGCTGGCCCTGTGGGACATCGCCCAAGATCAGATCGATCTTTTGGATGAAACCGGCAAGGCTCAACGTACCCTGCTGGTCCGAGCGCCGATGAGTGGGGAGATCGCCGAAAAGATGATCACCGAGGGGCAATCAGTTCGGGAAGGGGACAATCTGTTCCTGATCGCGGATCGAAGGGTGCTATGGGTGGATCTGGCGGTGTTCGAGACCGATGCGCCCATGCTTCGAACCGGGGTGCCGGTCGAGCTGAAGGTCGATGCGTTGCCGGGCCGAACATATCAAGGACGAGTCACCTTCATCCACCCGGGAGTGGATTCGACGACACGCACCCTCACCGCACGTGCCGAAGTTCCCAATCGCGATGGCCGCCTGCGGCCGGGGATGTTCGTGACGGCTCGTTTGGGGACGGCCTCCACGCCACGACTCACAGTGCCACTCACCGCCGTACTCCCTACCGGCACGCGCCAACTCGTCTTCGTCAATCGGGGCGACGGTCAGTTCGTGCCACGAGACGTGCAGAGCGGCATTCGCAGCGATTCGCTGGTGGAAGTCGTGTCCGGACTCAAGCCCGGCGATGAAGTCATCGCCTCAGCCACCTACCTGCTCGACTCGGAGTCGAACCTCGCGGCGGCAATGCAGGGACTCATGCTCCAGATGGGAATGGGACTCAACATGGGAGGAATGCAGATGGAGAGTGGCGGTGACATGAAAGGAATGAAGATGGGCGAGAGCCTGCCCCGAGCGGAGCGAGGGGAGAAGAAGCGATGATTGCCAAGCTCATCGAATGGTCGATCTCCCGGCGTGGCCTGGTGGCGTTGGGGGCGCTGGCGCTCTTTGTGGGCGGCGCGTTGTATCTCACCACCACGCCGGTGGACGCGATCCCCGATCTCTCCGATGTCCAGGTGATCGTCTACAGCGAGTATTCCGGTCAGGCGCCGCAGGTGGTAGAGGACCAGGTCACCTACCCGCTGGTCACGGCGATGCTCGGCGTGCCTCGCGCTAAGGTGGTGCGAGGGCAGTCCATGTTCAGCACCTCCTTCGTCTACGTCATCTTTCAGGAAGGAACCGACCTCTACTGGGCGCGCTCCCGGGTGCTCGAGCGACTCAACGCGATCCAGGCGCGGCTTCCCGCCGGCGCGAAGACCGAGCTGGGACCCGATGCCACCGGCGTCGGCTGGGTGTATCAGTACGCCTTGGAGGGTCGCGGCTACTCGCCCGATCAGCTCCGGACCATCCAGGACTTCCAGGTTCGCTATGCCCTTCAAGGTCTGCCGGGCGTGGCCGAGGTCGCGAGCATCGGCGGCTTCGTGCGACAGTACCAGGTCCAGCTGGATCCGGTCCGGCTCCGAGCCTTTGGCGTGACTGCCCGGCAGATCGCCGACGCCGTACGCGGTGCTAACCAGGACGTGGGGGCCCGTACCATCGAGGTCGCAGGTAGTGACTACGCCATTCGGGGGCGGGGATACTTCCGGGGCGTGGAGGACATTGCCAACGTGGCGGTCGGCGTGGGGTCTCAGGGCCGGCCCGTGCGCGTAGCCGACGTGTCTCAGGTGACCATCGGCCCCGACCTCCGGATCGGGATCGCCGAGAGGAATGGACAGGGCGAGGCGGTGGGCGGGGTTGTCGTCATGCGTTCCGGAGCGAATGCACTCGACGTGACCAACCGGGTCAAAACCAAGCTCGCCGAGATTGCGCCGTCGCTGCCGCCCGGCATTCGGGTCATTACCACCTACGACCGCTCCGACCTGATCGACCGCTCGATCGACACCCTCAGGCGCACGCTCCTCGAGGAATCGATCATCGTCGCCCTGGTCTGTCTCGTCTTCCTACTTCACGCTCGCAGTGCCCTGGTCGCCATTGCGACGCTCCCACTCGGCATCATCGCAGCACTCGTTCTCATCCGTTGGATGGGAATCAACGCGAACATCATGTCGCTCGGCGGCATCGCCATCGCGATCGGGGCGATGATCGACGCGGCGATCGTGATGATCGAGAACCTCCACAAGCACGTAGAAAGGGCGGAGAGGACGGGGAAGACGGAGAGGACGGCCCAGGATCATTGGCGCATGGTGACGAACGCAGCCAAGGAAGTCGGTCCGGCCCTGTTCATGTCACTGCTCATTATCACGTTTTCCTTCTTGCCGGTGTTCACCCTGGAGGATCAGGAGGGACGGCTCTTCCGGCCACTCGCGCTTACCAAGACGTTCGCGATGGGCAGTGCCGCGCTTCTGTCCGTGACCTTGGTACCGGTTCTCATGGGATTCTTCATAAAAGGAAGGATCCGGCCAGAGAACGCGAATCCGATCAATCGGTGGGCCAGCGCGCTGTACCGGCCGGTGCTGCGATGGGCGCTTCGAGCCCGTGTTGCAGTCGTACTCGCGGCAATCGTCACCGTGGCACTCACGCTCGTCCCGTTCGCCAGCCTGGGAAGCGAGTTCATGCCGCCGCTGAATGAGGGAAGCCTCATGTATATGCCCAACACGCTGCCGAGTCTCTCCCTCACCCAGCAGCGGCGGCTGCTCCAGGTCGAGGACAGCATTCTGATGACCTTTCCCGAAGTGGCATCGGTCTGGGGCAAGGCTGGCCGGGCGAACACCGCGACCGACTGGGCCCCCATCTCGATGGTCGAAACTATCGTGAACCTGAAGCCTCGTTCGGAGTGGCGCGACGGAATGACGCAGGAGGAGCTGATCGCCCAGATGGACCGGCGGCTCCGGGTGATGGGCGCGGTAAATACCTGGACCATGCCAATAAAGAACCGGACCGACATGCTCTCGACCGGAATCCGGACCACACTGGGGATCAAGATTTTCGGTCCCGACCTGCAGGTCATTCAGCGTATCGGCCACGACATCGAGGGTGCGCTCTCTTCGCTGAGAGGAACCGCCAGCATCTACGCAGAGCGGTCCTTCGGGGGCCGCTATCTCGAGATCCGGCCCAGGGCCGAAGCGCTGGCCCGGTACGGGCTCACGACCGGCGACGTTCAGGAAGTGCTGGCGATGGCCTTGGGCGGCGACCAAATCACGACAACGGTTGAGGGTCGAGAGCGTTTTCCAGTGCAGGTGCGTTATGCGCGGGACTTCCGCGACTCTCCCGAAGCGATCGGCCAGCTCCTGGTAGGCGGCGGCGAGAGGCGAGTCCAGGTCCCACTGGCACAGGTCGCCGATATCGCATTCGCTCCGGGGCCGCCGATGATCCGAAGCGAGAACGGCTACCTCAACGATCTGGTCTCGATCGATGTGCGGGGCCGGGATGTAGGCGGCTACGTGGCCGACGCCAAGCAGGTGGTCGCCCGAGAGGTGAAGATTCCGGCTGGTTACCGATTGGAGTGGAGTGGCCAATATGAGGCCCTCCAGCGGGTAAAGGCGCGATTGCAGGTGGTGGTGCCGCTCACGCTCGTGGTCATCGCGCTGCTTCTTTATCTCACCTTTGGAACAGTAGTAGAAACCGCGATCGTGATGTTCTCGCTACCCTTTGCTCTCATTGGTGGGGTGTGGACCATGTGGCTGCTCCACTACAACCTCTCCATTGCCGTGGCAGTCGGATTCATTGCCCTCGCGGGAGTAGCAGCCGAAACCGGCGTGGTGATGCTCCTTTATCTGGATAAGGCCTGGGAGGACATCGCTCAGGGCGCACGCCATCCCAGTTTACCAGATCTGCTTGGGGCGATCGAGGAGGGTGCGGTCAACCGGCTCCGGCCCAAGCTCATGACCGTGGCGGCGATCATGCTTGGCTTGCTGCCGGCGCTCTGGAGCCATGGCACGGGAGCGGAGGTCATGCAACGGATCGCCGCGCCCATGGTAGGGGGGATGGTTAC
>JBJMPK010000142.1:0-8781 GCA_045803245.1 Gemmatimonadales bacterium | reverse complement strand
TCGCGGCAAAATCCACATACAGGTGCTCCAGCCTCACGTCCGGATAGTCGTCGCCGATGCGGCTGACGGCCTCACGCCAGAGCTGGGACACCTCGAGCACGTTCGCTTTGTCCACCGACGTCACCCTGTCTCGGCGCTCCCGCGCAGCCTGGAAAGCCACCCGGGCGACCCGCTCGACTTCGGCCACGCTGTAGCGCAACGTATTCACCGCACTCTGCTCGTCTCGTCCCCGGGGCTCACCATAGTACAGGCCGCCCGTGAGCTCCCGCACAATCAGCAGGTCGACGTTCTCCAGTCGCTCAGCGCGCAGCGGAGAAATCTGGTAGAGCGCTGGATGGACCGAGATAGGCCGCAGGTTGGCGTACGCGCAAAGGAGCTTTCGCAGTGCCAGAAGCCCGGCTTCCGGACGGCGGCTTCCGACGGCGTCCGCCAGCGCGGGATGGCCAACCGCGCCGAGCAGCACGGCGTCGGCATCCAGCACCGCCTGCCGGGTCCGGGAGGGAAGCGATTCTCCCAGGTCGAAGACGGCTGCGGCTCCAATGGGATACTCCGGCGTTTCGATCGTGTAGCCGAAGAGATCTGCCACGGCGCGTAGGACCCGCACCGCCTCAGTGATCACCTCGGGGCCGATGCCGTCGCCCGGAAGCACCGCGACCGTGAACCGACTCATGCGCGGAGGACGGCTCGGCGCCGCTCGAATGCCGCGATCCGCTCCTCGTCCAGCAGCGTGCGACCGATCTCATCCAGGCCACGCAGCAACATTTCGCGCCGATAGGAATCGATCTCGAACGGCTGGTCGAGGCCATTGCCGTCGCGGACCGTTTGCTCCTCGAGGTCGATGGTGATCTCGAGTCCCTCGGGTCCACTGCAACGCTCGAACAGATCGTCCACCACGGTGGCCGGTAGAGTCACCGGCAGCAACCCATTCTGGCAACAGTTGGCGAAGAAGATGTCGGCGAACGACGGCGCGATGATCGCGCGGAAGCCGAAATCGCCGAGGGCCCATGGTGCATGCTCTCGCGACGATCCGCATCCGAAATTGGCACCGGTGAGCAGAATGGTTGCTCCCCGCACTTCCGGCCGGTTGAGATCAAATGCCGGATCTGCTGAGCCGTCGGGAAGGTAGCGCCAATCGTAGAACAGAAACGGTCCGAAGCCGGTCCGCTCGATTCGTTTCAGGAACTGCTTCGGAATGATCTGATCGGTGTCCACATGCGCGCGTCTAAGCGGGGCAACGCGCCCGCGGTGGACGGTAAACGGGTTTCTCGTCCGATATTTGTAAGTCATGACAATACGGTACGTTGCGGTATAAGCTTCAAGCAGTTTGAGAGCCCGCATACGGCCCCCTCATGGCTTGAGCACCGAGCTCGCGCTGCAGGAGCGCGCGCACATCGGTCAGGTAACCGGTGATTGCCGCAGCCGCGGCCATAGCTGGACTCATCAGGTGAGTACGGCCTCCCTTTCCCTGCCGGCCTTCGAAATTGCGATTCGAGGTTGACGCGCAGCGTTCGCCGGGACCGAGCACGTCATCGTTCATGCCGAGGCACATCGAGCAGCCGGGATTGCGCCATTCGAAACCGGCAGCGGTAAAGATGCGGTCGAGCCCTTCCTCCTCCGCCGCGGCTTTGACCCGTTGCGATCCGGGCACCACCATAGCCCGCACGTTGCGCGCGACCGTGCGGCCGCGAACGATATCGGCTGCTTGGCGCAGATCCTCCAGCCGGGCGTTGGTGCAGGAGCCGAGGAATACTCGATCGACCGGCAGGCCCTCGAGCGGCTCGCCGGGATGAAGCCCCATGTAGTCGAGCGCGCGCCGGTACGATTGCCGCTCCGCCGCCGGTGCAGCGTCCGATAAGACCGGGACGCAGTCGGAGATGTCCGCAGTCATGGCGGGGTTGGTGCCCCAGGTGACCTGGGGCTCGACAGCACTCGCGTCCAGCACGATGCGTTTGTCATACCGGGCACCTGGGTCGCTCCGCAAAGTGCTCCAGACCGCCACCGCCTGCTTCCACTCAGCGCCCTTGGGCGCGCGGGTCTTGCCGGCCAGATACGCGAAGGTGACCTCGTCCGGGCCCACCATGCCGGCTCGCGCTCCCGCCTCGATCGACATATTGCACACCGTCATGCGGCTTTCCATCGAGAGCGCCCGGATTGCCTCACCGGTGTACTCGATGACATGACCCGTGGCCCCGGCTATTCCGATGCGGCGGATCAGAGCCAGGATAAGGTCCTTGGCCGAGATCCCCAGCTGAGCCCTTCCGGTGAATTCGACCTCCATCGTCCGGGGGCGGCTCTGCATCACGCACTGCGTCGCCAGCACGTGCTCCACTTCGCTGGTCCCGATGCCGAAGGCAAGCGCGCCGAAGGCGCCATGAGTCGAGGTGTGTGAATCGCCACACACGATCGTCATGCCGGGCTGGGTGAGGCCCAGCTCGGGCCCGATCACGTGGACGATTCCCTGCTCCGCGGAGTCGAGATCGAAGAGCTCGACTCCGAACTCTCGGGCATTTCGGACCAGCGCGTGGACCTGGCGAGCCGAGGTCTCGTCGGCGATGGGAAGCCGCCGGTCGCCGGTCGGCACGTTATGGTCGACCGTGGCAACCGTAAGGTCGGGCCGCCGCACCCGGCGCCCCGCCAGCCGGAGCCCCTCGAAGGCCTGAGGCGACGTGACCTCATGCACCAGGTGGAGATCCACATAGAGCAGATCTGGGCCACCCGGCACCGGGCTCACAACGTGGGCATTCCAGACCTTATCGAATAGCGTCCGGGCTGTCATCTCTCACCCGAAAAGGAATAGCCACGGATGAACACGGATGAGAACGGATCGCTCCGATGTGAACGCCCGATTCCCTTCCACCAGAACAACACCGTCTTGTTAGTCAACAGCACATCCACAGATTTAGTGTTCTCCCACGCAGTCTCGATGAGACGAGGAGCTATCCGTTTCCATCCGTGTTCATCCGTGGCCTTGTCGTTACCGCGGTAGCGGGTGCGTGGGACGGCGAGGCGCCCGCTGCTTCTTCTCCGTCTCCTCCGTCCTTGCACCGCCCTGCTTCCTCGCTTCCCCGCTTCCCCGCTTCCCCTCCTCCGACCACGGCATCATCGCACGGAGCTTTGTCCCCACGCGCTCGATCTCGTGATCGCGGTCCGCCTGGCGGAGGCGCTCGAAGTTGGGCCGGCCCGCGCGGTTCTCCTCCAGCCACTCGTGAGCGAACGAGCCGTCCTGAATGGCCTCCAGAATCCGGCGCATCTCGGCCCGGGTCTCCTCGGTGATCACCCGCGGTCCCCGGGTATAGTCACCGTACTCCGCCGTGTCGCTGATCGAGTGGCGCATGAACTGGAGCCCGCCCCGGTACATCAGATCGACGATGAGCTTGAGCTCGTGGAGACACTCGAAGTACGCCATTTCCGGCCGGTAGCCCGCGTCGGTGAGGGTCTCGAAACCGGCCTTGACCAGCGCCGTGACTCCGCCACACAGCACCGCCTGCTCGCCGAAGAGGTCGGTCTCGGTTTCCTCGCGGAACGAGGTTTCGATCACCCCGGCCCGGGTGCAGCCGATCCCGGCGGCGTACGCCAACGCGTTCGCCAGCGTCTTGCCGCTCGCGTCCTGGTGTACGGCGACGAGACCGGGGACGCCTCGTCCGGCCTCATACTCGCTTCGGACCAGGTGCCCCGGCGACTTCGGCGCAACCATGGAGACGTCCACCCCGGCAGGCGGGACGATCTCGCCGTAATGGATGTTGAATCCATGGGCGAACATCAGCGTCTTTCCCGGCCGGAGCCCCTGGGCTACGCCGCCTTCATAGATGGCGCGGGCGTCCTGGTCGGGCACCAGCATCATGATGACGTCGCCGGCCTGGGCTGCGTCCTCGACCGTGCGCACGTCGAGCCCGGCTGCACGGGCACGCTCCCAGGATGCCCCATTCTTTCTCAGGCCCACCAGCACGCGGGCTCCACTCTCCTTGAGGTTGAGGGCATGCGCGTGGCCCTGGCTCCCGTACCCGATGATGGCGAAGGTCCGGGCCGACAAAAGTCCGCGGTCGGCGTCGGCATCGTAGTACACTCGAACTGGTGCAGTCATGGTCACGTCCCGGATTGAATGTCAGTGCCTGACCCGAGCGCGACGGTGCCGCTGCGGGCAACCTCGACCACGCCGAAGCGTTCGAGGGCACGAATGCAGGAGAGCACGAAGGCCTCCGAGCCGCTGAGCTCCACGATCATGGCGTCCGCGGTGTCGTCCACCACGGCGGCGTCATAGAGCTGGACCACATCGAGCAGCTCGCCGTAGCGATCGTGCGAGGCGCGAACCTTGACCAGCGCCAGCTCCCGCGCCACCCCATCCCGGGCGGGAAACGCCACCGCCGAGTGCACGCCGACCATCTTCTGGAAATGCTGCACCGCGCGTTCGGCCGCGGCCGGGTCCGATTGCATCATGATCGTCAACCTCGAAAGCCCCGGTGTGCCGGTCGGGCCAACCGCCAGACTTCGCACGGGCAGGTTGCGCCGCCGGATGATACCGACGGCTCGGTTCAGGGTAATGAGCCGGTCCTCCAGGAGAACGGAGACGGCGTGCGCTGCTGTCATGCCGGCACCAGCGGTGGTGCGGGCTCTCCTTCGATCGGCTCGGATAGCGATCCGCCCGGCGGGATCATCGGATAGACGTTCGCCTCCTGCTCGATCATGAATTCCACCAGCGCGGGGCCCGGCTCCGCGTGGGCCGCGCGAACCGCGGCCGACAGCTGCGCCGCTGATTCCACCCGCCAGCCGGCGATGCCGTACGCTTCCGCCAGGCGAACGTAGTTGGGACTCCAGATGGGTGTCGCGGAATAGCGGCGGCCATGGAAGAACTGCTGCCACTGCCGCACCATACCGAGGTATCCGTTGTTGAAGATCGCCATCTTGACCGGAATCCCCTCCTGCACCATGGTGGCGATCTCCTGCATGTTCATCTGAAAGCCGCCGTCGCCGGAGATGGCCCAGACCGGCTCGCCCGGACGTGCCAGCACGACGCCCATGGCGGCCGGTACGGCAAATCCCATGGTGCCGAGCCCACCGGATGTGATGTGGCTGTTGGGCCGTTGATAGCGAAAGAGCTTGGCCACCCACATTTGATGCTGCCCCACATCGGAGACGATCGAGCAGCGGCCCGCCGTCTCGCTGTCGATCGCGTCGAGAATCGTTTCGGGCGACAGTCCACCCCGAAAGCTCTCCTGCCGCGGCCGAATGAATCCGGCGATCTCCGCCTGCCAGGCGTCGCACTGCCGCGGCTCCACGCTGTGAAGCAGTGAGCACAACACCGCCCGGACGTCCCCGATCAGGCCGACCGACACCGGCACATTCTTCCCGATCTCGGAGGCATCCAGGTCGACGTGAATGATCTTTGCCCCGCGCGCGAACCCGGCCAGATTGCCGGTAACCCGATCGTCGAAGCGAAGACCGAGGCCGATGATGAGGTCGGCCTGCTGGATGGCTCGATTCACGTGGACTTCGCCGTGCATTCCGGGCATGCCGAGATGAAGCGGATGCGACTCGGGAAAGCCGCTGATGCCGAGCAGCGTGGTGATCACCGGAATCCCGGTCCGCTCGGCCAGCGCCCGCAGCTCGACATAGGCGTTCGAGAGCAGGACCCCATGGCCAGCCATGATCAGCGGACGCTCCGCGGCTCCGATGAGACGGACCGCATCCTCGAGGGCGGACAGCCGGTCGGGCGGTCGGCCGGTCGGGTTGGCGGACCGAGTTGACCGACTGACCGCCTGCCCGCCTGATCGACCGCCCACCCACTCCGCCTTCTGATTCTGCACATCCTTGGGCACGTCGATCAGCACCGGACCGGGCCGGCCCTCCTGCGCCACGTAGAAAGCCTCTTCCACCGCGTCCTCGAGTTCCTCGACATCTTCCACCAGCCGGTTGTGTTTGGTGATCGGCTGCGTGATCCCGATGATGTCGGTCTCCTGGAACGCGTCCCGGCCCATCATGGCGCGGGCGACCTGCCCGGTGATCGCGACGACCGGCGTGTTGTCCATGTGCGCGGTCGCGAGTCCCGTCACCAGATTGGTGGCACCGGGACCGGAGGTCGCGACGCACACCCCGGCGCGTCCGCTCGCCCGGGCATACCCGTCGGCGGCGTGGGCGGCCGCCTGCTCGTGCCGCACCAACACGTGGCGCAGACCGGGATACTCCGGCAAGGCGTGATAGAACGGCATGATCGCCCCGCCGGGGTAGCCGAACAGGAGGTCGACGCCTTGCTCCAGCAGGGCGCGGCAGAGTATCTGAGCGCCGGTCAGGGGTTCCGTCATCGACGCTTGCCAGAGTCGCCAGTCGCCAGTCGCCAGTCCGTAGGTCGGGCATCTCGGTCACGGCCGACTTGTGACTCGCGACCTGTGACTATTAAGTGATGACTGGAGACTGGTGACTGGTGACTACCCATTACACCCCCCACAAATACACCGAATTCAACGAGCTGGCCTCCAGCTTCTCCGCATGCCGCGCCTTATTCAGGGCGTGCACCAGGGCCCGGGCGCTCGCCTCCACGATATCGGTGGATGCGCTGTGACCGGAAAGCGATTTCCCATCGATCTTGACCTGGAGGAAGACCTGGCCCACGCTGTCCCGTCCCGGGGTGACCGATCGCAAGGTGAGACTGAGGACCTCGACGTGGCGGCCGAGGATCTCGCTGACGGCGGTGAACGCCGCGGCGATGGGACCGTCACCGGTGCCGCGAGCCGAGCGCTCGCCCGGCCAGGGGCCGGTCATGCGGACCTCCGCGGTCGCGGTCACGCTGCCGCACACCACCCGGAGGTGCGTCATCTGGAACTCCTCCGGCGCGTCGTGGAAGCTCTCGTGTAAGAGTGCCAACAAGTCTTCGTCGAGAATCTCCCGCTTCCGGTCCGCCAGGGCAGTGAACCCCTGGTACACCTCGGCCAGCTCCTCCTCGCCCAGCTGGTATCCCAGCTCCTGGTAGCGGCGCTCCAGTGCGTGCCGGGCCGAATCCGTGCCCAGCACCAGGGTGGAGCGCGGAATTCCCACCATCTCCGGCTGAATAATCTCGTAGGTGAGCCCGTTCTGGAGCATGCCGTGCTGATGAATGCCCGCCTCGTGGGCAAAGGCGTTGCGTCCCACGATGGCCTTGTTCGGCTGAGGGAACACACCGGTGAGATGGGAGAGCAGCTGGCTGGTGCGATGGATCTCCCTGGACTCGAGGTTGCAATGGAACGTGAGGGCCGATCCCCTCACCCGGCTCGCCATCACGATCTCCTCCAGGGCGGCGTTGCCCGCCCGCTCTCCGATCCCATTCACGGTGCATTCCACCTGGGTGGCGCCGGCCCCGATCGCTGCCAGGCTGTTGGCCACCGCGAGACCGAGGTCGTCATGGCAGTGGGCGCTCAGCACCACTCCGGCGATGCCGGGGACCCGTTCGCGCACGCTCCGGAACATCTCGGCGTACTCGGCCGGCATCGCGTACCCCACCGTGTCCGGCAGGTTGATGGTCGTGGCGCCCTCCTGGATGGCGGCTTCGATCACCTGGCACAGAAAGTCGGGATCGGTGCGGCTGGCGTCTTCGGCGGAGAACTCCACGTCATCGGTGTACTGGCGAGCCCGGCGGACAGCGGTGCGGGCCATCTCGAGCACCGCCGCCCGCGTGGTCCGCAGCTTCTCCCGGATATGCAGATCCGAAGTGGAAACGAATACGTGGATGCGACCCCGCTCCGCCCCGCTCAGCGCCTCGCCAGCCAGATCGATGTCGCGCTCGTGGCAACGAGCCAGCGCCGCGATGATGGGGCGCCGGATCTCCGCGGCGATCTCGCGCACGCTCCGGAAGTCATCCTCCGACGCAGCCGGAAAGCCGGCCTCGATGATATCCACCCGCAGGGCATCGAGCTGGCGCGCAAGCCGGAGCTTCTCCTCCGGCGAGAGACTGTTGCCGGGCGCCTGCTCGCCGTCGCGCAGAGTGGTGTCGAAGATCAGGACTTCCTGGCTGGCCATACCTTGCCTTGGGTTGAGAAGCAAACGAAAAGCGCCGCGGATCAGTCCGCGGCGCTGGAGGCAATCAGGGAGACTCAGTGTCTCATGTTGCTCGTCGTGGCGCGCCGCGGACCTCCCGCTCACCGATAAGGACGGTAAGGAGGTCAAGAAGGACGACGACGAGGATGAGACTGGGCTGCATTGGTTCCGGGACTCAGGGGAAACTTTATTCGTCCAATGGGATATTCAGGCTACGACAATCCCGAGAACAAGTCAAGAGCACTTTCGAACTTCGAGGGAAACTGCGTCCCCTGAGACAAAGTGGCGCGGAACTGCGACTTGACGAATTCATCGCAATGCATAATAATGCGGTCATGAACGCGCCGACCGCCCTCGCTATTAATCTGAATCTCGTCCGCTCCAGGGGAGCGCCCGGGTAAGGTAGCGCGTACACGCGACCCCCGGCCTGCTCCCGATGTGGAGTGGGCTTTTTTGTTGCCCCAATCTCGGTCTCTCCGGCCGATGGGGGCACGACAACTCAGGAGGCACCATGGCCGCCAATGGGCAGCGGATCCACCCGGCCGGTTCCCGTCAGCACGATCCTCGACACGCTGCATCGTCCAGTGCGGCCGCCCTCGACCCCACCCGCGAGCACGACGCCTGCGGAGTCGGCTTCGTCGCCGATGCGTCGGGCACGCGAGCGCATCACGTCGTGGCCCTGGCGTTGGAGGCGGTGGCCCGCGTGGCCCATCGCGGCGCGGCCTCGACCGACAATTCCGGCGATGGGGCAGGCCTCCTGACCCAGATTCCTCATCGTCT
>JBJMPK010000141.1:0-5755 GCA_045803245.1 Gemmatimonadales bacterium | reverse complement strand
TCGATCTCGCCTTCACCCAGGAGTTCCTGCGCGATCCGCGAATGCATATCGTGGTCGCGCTGGACCAAGGCACCGTCGTCGGATTCGCCTCCGGCGTCCATTACCTCCACCCCGATAAGCCGGCCGAGCTCTTCATTACTGAAGTGGGAGTGGCCCCGTCGCATCAGCGGCAAGGCGTTGGGCGACGCGTCCTCGAGATGCTGTTGAAGCGGGGCCGGGAATTGGGCTGCACCCAGGCCTGGGTACTGACCAGTCGCACCAACACGGCCGCCACGAGGCTCTATGCCAGCCTCGCCGGCCAGGATGCGTCGGAGAAATCGCAGGTGATGTTCGAGTTCCAGCTCTTACGGGGTGCTAGCAGCAGCGAGTAGGACCGTCTCTGTAACGCGTTTGCACGAACTCCTCGTAGAACTCCCTCTCGGTGGGAATCGGAGTCGACGGGTGACAGCGCCGAAGATGTTCGGCGTAGGCGTCGTAGTCCGGCATGCCGGCAATTTGTCGAAGCGCGCCGAAGAGCATCGCGGCAACCGTCCGCCCGTCCGACTGGCCGCCTGACCCCCTACCCCGCATAAGCCGTCTCCACAAACGGTGACTCCTTCGCTGTCGCCGGCTTTCGCCGGGTGAGCACCATGACCCACTCCCGCGCCGAGGCGAGCACGACGAGGACTGTGACGACCATGAACGAGAGGGTTACCACGGCGTCCAGCCGGTCGTTGAAGATGAGCCGCGCCCCCCGGGCTCCCTCGATCGCGCCCGACGTCACCTGCTCGGCCGTGACCGCCGCATGGGCAAGGAAGCCGAGCCGAGGATCGGCCGCGAAAATCTTCTGCCAGCCCGCGGTCAAGGTGACGGTCAGGACCCAGGTTAGCGGGAGGAGGGTGACCCAGGCATAGCGTGCCTTGCCGCTCTTGATGATGAGCGTGGTTCCGACACAGAGGGCCACGGCCGCCAGCAGTTGATTGCTGATGCCGAATAAGGGCCAGAGCGAGTTGATGCCTCCGAGCGGGTCGAGCACGCCCTGCACCAGGAAGTAGCCCCAGGCCGCCACGACGAGCGCCGATGCGAGCACCGTGCTGGGGTACCACGACGTTCGCCCCAGCGGCCGCCACAGCTGGCCCGCCAGCTCCTGCAACATGAAGCGGCCCACCCGGGTCCCGGTATCGACGGTGGTCAGGATGAAAAGCGCCTCGAACATGATGGCGAAATGGTACCACAGCGCCATCAGGCCGTTGCCGAACGCGCTGCTGAAGATGTGAGCCATTCCCACGGCGAGCGACGGCGCACCGCCGGTTCGTCCCAGCAGCGTCTTCTCGCCGACCGAGGCGGCGAGTCGCTCGATGTCTCCCGGTGAGACGGTGAACCCCCAGCCCCGGATCACCTCCGCCGCGGAGTGCACGTTCCCGCCCAGTGCGGCCAGTGGGGCGTTGATCGCGAAGTAGATCCCCGGGTCGAGCAGCGCCGCCGCGCACAGTGCCATGATCGCGACGAACGACTCCATGAGCATGCCGCCATAGCCGATCAGCCGGGCATCACTCTCCCGCAGGAGCATCTTTGGGGTGGTGCCTGACGCCACCAGCGCGTGAAATCCGCTGATCGCGCCGCAGGCGATGGTGATGAACGCAAAGGGAAAGAGCTTGCCGGCGAAGACGGGGCCGGTGCCGTCCACGAATCGAGTGACGGCCGGGAGCTTGAGCGGGGGGAGCACGAGGAGTATTCCCAGCGCGAGCAGCAGAATCGTTCCCACCTTCATGAAGGTGGAGAGATAATCCCGGGGACACAGCAGCATCCACACCGGGAGCACGCTGGCGATGAAGCCATAAGCGATCATCCCGTACGCGATGGTCAGTCCGGAGTGGGTGAAGTACTGGGCCAGAGCAGGGGACTGGGCCACGTATCGGCCGCCGACCAGAGCAGCCATCAGGAGAATCACGCCGGCGAGTGAGGCTTCGAGCGTGCGTCCCGGGCGCCAGATCTTCATCCAGAAACCCATCAGGATGGCGATGGGGATGGTGCAGAGGATGGTGAACACGCCCCAGGGGCTGTCCTTGAGGGCATTCACCACGACCAGCGCGAGCACCGCGAGTAGAATGACCATGATGGCCAGCACTGCGACCATGGCCAGGAGGCCGGTGATCGGCCCGGTCTCCTCTTTTGCCATCTGCCCCAGCGACTTCCCATCCCGCCGCATGGAGCCGAACAGGATCACGAAATCCTGGACCGCTCCGGCGAGCACCACGCCGAAGACCAGCCAGAGCGTACCGGGTAGGTAGCCGTATTGAGCCGCCAGCACGGGGCCAACCAGCGGGCCAGCTCCGGCGATGGCGGCGAAATGATGGCCGAACAGCACCCACCGCTGGGTGGGAACGAAGTCGCGCCCGTTGGCGAGCCGTTCCGCCGGTGTAGCGCGGCGGTCGTTGATCCCGAAGACGCGGTCGGCGAGGAAGCGGCTGTAGAAGCGGTACGCCACCAGGTAGGTGCCCGCGGCGGCAAGCACGAGCCAGGCGGCGCTGATCGTCTCGCCCCGGTGCAGGGCCAGGACGCCCCACGCCGCCGCGCCGGCCAGAGTCAGCAACAACCAGCCGATTCGTTTTTGAAGCATGGTTGAAGCTATAACAACGCAAGTGGTTAGCGGTAAGCGGTAGGCGGGGTGGGGGTGGCCCGCTCACGGCTCACCGCTTACGCTCTCCTTGCCGCTGTTTATTTCTACCGGTACCTTCGGAATCCCATGCCATTGCCACCCTTCGGCTTCGGCCACCGGCCCTCGTGGGAATATGAGGGACCGGAGGCGAGCGGAACTGCGCTCGCGGAGCCACGTCCCCAGCCAGTCGGTAAGGGTTGGAGGGGGAAGGTGGCCATCGTCACCGGGGGTGCCACCGGCCTGGGCCGGCACATCAGCATGGAGTTCGGCCGGCTCGGGTGTAACGTGGCGTTCTGCTACGTCAACATGCCCGGCCGGGATGTGAGCGAGCAGGCGCTTCTGACCGAGACGGCGCTGACGGCCATGGGCAGCGAGGTGCATGCCCGCCGCTGCGACGTCCGGGACCGTGATGCGGTCGAGCAGTTCATCGGCGAGGCCAAGCAGAAGCTGGGAGGGGTGCACTACCTGGTGAACAATGCGGGCATCGCAAGCGACGGGGCGCTCTGGCGCCTGTCGCAGCAGGCCTGGTCCGAGGTGCTCGATACCAACGTCACCGGGGCGTTCAACTGCATCCGCGCCGTGGCTCCCATCTTCCGCTCCCAGCATTTCGGCAAGATCGTGAGCGTCAGCGCCCACCAGGCCGATCGGCCCGGTTTCGGGGTGGCGAACTACGCGGCGAGCAAGGCGGCGCTACTGGGTTTGACCCGTGCGGCCGCAGTCGAGCTCGGCCCCGCCAATGTGAACGTCAACGCCGTTGCGCCGGGATTCATCCGCACCGAGCGGATGGCCATGCTTCCCTCCGAGGTCATCGAGCGGGCCCAGAAGAGCTCGGTCCTGGGCCGAGTGGCGGAACCGGACGACGTCGCCCACGTGATCTCGTTCCTGTGCTCCGAGTCGGCTCGTCACATCACCGGGCAGACGATAGTCGTGGATGGCGGGCTGTCGCTCGAATAAGAGCGTGAACAGTGAACGGTGAACAGTGAACCGCGCTGACCGGGCTTACCCGTTTACGGTTCACTGTTTACCGTTTACCGCTTACCGTTTACGCTTCTAGCATGATTCCCCCAGCACATAGGCTGCGCACCGGTGTGGCCGCCACTGTTCTGTTCCTGCTCGGCGTTCCGGGCTGCGCCAGAGCGCAGCGTGAGGCTCGGCCGGCCACTCTCCCGCCGGTGCCGGCACTGCCGACGCCGGCGCTCGCGGGCAAGAAGGTGGGTGTCCTTCCACTGACGCTGCTCGCGGCCGATCCCACGCTACAATCCGATACCGGGTACAGCAGCTACCGGGAGCGCCGGCCGGCGCTCCATCGGGCCGATTCGATCATCAGTGAAGCCCTGCTCGGGCGCGCGCCTGAGGTCACCTGGGTACTTCCACCCGAGCTACGCAAGATCGCACGCCGGTCGGCGGGCTTCACGCCCGACCCCGACGAAATGGGGCAGGCGATTCTCCGTGCCCCCAAGCTGACCACCATTCCCGATCCTCTTCGCTCGTCGCTGCGGAATCTCATGGCCGTCGCCGATGCCCGGCTGGTGTTCGTGCCGGCCGCGCTCGGGTTCGGTCCCGAGCCGAACGGACAGATTCGGGCGGAGCTCACGCTGGTGCTGTGCGATGCACGCACCGGAAAAGTCATGTGGCGCTCGGCGGCTCAGGGCCGAGGCAAGTCGCCGGACGACGCTCTCAATGCCGCGCTCGCTGCGGTGCTGCCGGCGGCCGGCGGTCCATGACCTACGATGTGACGCTGATACCGGGCGACGGGATCGGACCCGAGATTACCGCTCAGACGGTCAAGGTTCTTCAGGCCACCGGTCTCCGCTTTAACTGGGACGAGGAGCTGGCCGGCGTGGCCGCGGTCGACGCCACCGGAACTCCGCTGCCCGATGCCACCATCGAAAGCATCCGGAAGAACGCCCTGGCCCTGAAGGGACCGCTCACCACGCCGATCGGCACCGGATTCCGCTCGGTGAATGTGGGACTCAGGAAGGAGTTCGAGCTGTTCGCCAATATCCGTCCGGCACGCACGATCGTGCCGGGCGGGCGGTTCGAGAATGTCGATATCGTCCTGGTCCGGGAAAATCTGGAAGGACTCTACATCGGGGTCGAACATTTCGTCGCCATCGGCGACGACCCCCGGGCCGTGGCGGAGTCCATGGCAATCGTCACGCGCCGGGGATGCGAGCGGATCATCCGCTATGCCTTCGAGTATGCCGTCAAGCACGGGCGCCGCAAAGTCACCATCGTCCACAAGGCCAACATCCTCAAAATGGTGAGCGGACTGTTCCTGGAGGTGGGCCGGGCCGTCGCGAAGGAGTACGAGGGCCGGGTAGAGTCGAATGATATGATCGTGGACAATACCGCGATGCAGCTGGTAATGCGGCCGGAGCAGTTCGACGTGATGGTCACCACCAACATGTTCGGCGACATCCTGAGCGACGAAGTGTCCGGTCTCGTCGGAGGACTCGGCCTCGCGCCGGGGGCGAACATCGGGACCAAAGCGGCAATCTTCGAGGCGGTCCACGGCAGCGCGCCGGATATCGCGGGCAAGGGGATCGCCAATCCGTCGGCCCAAATGCTCGCGGCCGCCATGATGCTCGATCACATGGGCGAGCTGGACCGGGCGCAGCGGGTGAGAGAGGCGATCTTCACCACTATCGTCCGCGATGGGATCCGGACCCGGGATCTGGGTGGAACCGCCAGCACCGAGGAGTTCGGCCGTGCCGTTGCTAAGCGGGCTGCCTGAGGTCCCCTGCGCCAAGTGCGGGCGCCGGATCCGGGGGCTGGGCTGGGGCGAGCTGTGTCCCGAGTGCCTGGCCGAACGCAAGGCACGTGCAAGAAAGCTGGCAAGCCGCATCTCCCTCGCCGCGACGGTGCTGATGGCAGCGTACGTCGCCATCCGCGTGTCGGCGGCTCCGACGGCCCGGGCGTATGGGGCGATCGTGGTTCTGGCCACCTACATCATCGTTCGGCGGATTGCCACCCAGGTTGCGATGGAGTTTCTGAAATGAGGCCAGAAACAGCGGGGAGGCGGGGAAGCGGGGAGGCGGGGAAGCAAAAGCGCGCTCGGCGAGTTCATGTCCTAAGTGGATGCCTGCGAGTGGGAACAATTCTCTTGGCTTTTGC
>JBJMPK010000140.1:0-4776 GCA_045803245.1 Gemmatimonadales bacterium | reverse complement strand
GAGTTCCGGGGTGGAATCACGACTGGTGGCCAACGCGAAGGCATGCGGCCACAGAAAGAAGGGGCATCATGACGACACGCACGACGCTGGCGGAGATCTGCCCGTGACCTTGCCCCAACCCTCTCTGCTGTCCTGGGCATCGAACTGGAGCCGGGCGTTTTGGCGGCCGATTTGAAGAGGGTCGACGCCAGGATGCGAGCCCTCGCACCGACGGCGGACTGGACCTGGTACTACGCCGAATGGCTTCTGGCCCGGTTTTCCTCCGGACGGGCAGCGCCGGCACGGCCTGGCGAAGCCGGGCAGCGAGCTGCAATATCCACCCCATGAGACGGCCAGCAGGCCGGCCCGCCCGGGCGGCCATACCATGATTGTCATCCGCCATAAGGAGACCGGCGAGACGCTGCTCGAGGTGGAAGGGGATACGCTGGCCGGCGCTGACATGGAGGGTGCCATGTTGCTGGGCGCCAATCTCCGCGGCGCGGACCTCCGGGGCGCCTTTCTCCGCATGGTCGATCTCTGCCAGGCAGACCTGCGCGACGCCCGGCTGGATGGCGCCGACCTGCGAGATGCGGACGTGACGCTGGCCAACCTGGTGGGCACTAGCTTTCGAGATGCGGTGATCGCCGATGCCCGCCTGCAGGGCGTCAACATGGGACTTCCCGGGCCGGTAGGCACCGATTTCACCGGAGCCGACCTCACCCGGGTCTACCTCAACTTTTCCAATCTGACAGGATGTACCTTCCGGAATGCGCAACTTCAGGGAAGCGATTTGACCCGCTGCGATCTGAGTGGCGCGGTCTTGGTGGGCGCCAGTCTCACCCGGGCCAATCTGAGCAATTCAAAGCTGCAGAGAACCGACCTCAGCTACGCCATGATGCTGGCGGCGGTGCTCATCGATACCGATCTGAGCGGGGCGACCCTGCACCACGCGGAGCTGGCACTGGCTACGTTGAGCGGAGTCCTGCTGACCGGCGCGGATCTCACCGGCGCGCACCTGTCCAAGACCGTGTTCGCCCGGTGCCATGACCTGCATCGTGCACGAGGCCTCGATTCCCTGTCCTGCTCGAGTCCGTCCTCGGTCGACCTGGAGACATTACGGGTTTGCCTGGTGGGCCTGCCGGAGCAATTCCTCGAAGACGTAGGTGTCGAGTCCCGCGAATACGAGGCCCTGCGCGGAGTAGCCGGGCTGCCGGCTTAAAGCTCGCGCTCGCGCGAGAGATTCGAGAGTACCCTGGCCACTAGGTCCGGCGGCGTGTCAATCTGCCGCAGCCTCCGCTTCAACCCATGCAGGACGCTGCCCTCGAAGTTGAACTCACGGGTGCACCAGTCACAGATCCGCAGGTGCTCTTCGATGAGCAAGATCTCGTGGGGACTCAGCTCCCGATCGAGATAGTCGTCGAGCCGCCGGAACGCCTCTTCGCAGTTGCTGCGGTTGAGTTTGGTCATGCGTTGCCCCGGCCCATCTTGTCGTTGACGATGCCGTCTTCCTGGGCCACCTGCCAGAGCGCCTTCTGCAGCATCTTTCTGCCTCGGTGCAGCCGGGATCGCACCGTCCCTACCGGACACTCGAGCGCATGGGAGATCTCCTCGTACGTCAGATCTTCCATGAAGTACAGCGTCGCGACCATGCGGTAATCGGTCGGCAGCCGAGCCATCGCCTCCGCAATCCGTTCGGTCCCCAGTTTGTCCAGAAGCTCGGATGCCGGATCGGGGCCCTGGGTCGGGAAGCCCGCCTGTCCGGAGCGGGCATAGAGGTACAGATCGGGCGTATCATCGAGGTCGGAGGTGACGGGCCGGCTCTTCTCCCGCCTCCGCTTGGAGAAGTAGCAGTTGGTCACGATCTTGAGAAACCACGCCCGAAAGTTGCTTCCCGCCTCGAAGGACTCGAACGCACGGTAGGCCAGAAGGGCCGCCTCCTGCACCAGATCCTCCGCGTCGGCCTGGTTCCGGGTCAGCCGCATGGCCACGCCGAACGCCGAGTTGGCCGCACTCGCGAACAGCGACTCGAAGCTCGCCGGCGTCGTCGGCCGCTGAGGGCCGGATTGCTGACTACCGGACAGCACAGGCGACAACTCGGTCACGAACCGATCCGGGTGAAGGTTGTCAGGTGATCCTCAATGCTGCTTCCGTTCGCCGAGGGTCGCAAGCCGGGGTCGTCCAGCCGGCTTGGCTGGCGGAACCCCTAGGCGGCGTACAAGTTGCATTCACCATGACCGACATTCGGCACAAGGAAACCGGACAACTTCTGCTCGAGGTACCTGGCGATACCCTCGCCGGCGCCGACCTGGCTCGCGCCGTCCTGTTGTACGCCGACCTGCGTGGCGCGGACCTCCGGGGAGCCAGGCTCCGTGGCGCCGACCTGTGTCAGGCGGACCTGCGAGGCGCGGTGCTGGACCAAGCCGATCTCACCGAGGCCGATGTCACGCTGGCCACGCTAGGCAACGCGAGCTTTCGGAACGCGGTTCTTGCCGATGCCCGCCTCCAGGCTGTGAACCTGGAGCTTCCGGGCTCCTCCAGAACCGATTTCCGGGGCGCCGAGCTCACCCGGGTCAACCTCAAGAACTCGAATCTCACCGATTGCATTTTTGATGATGCCGAGTTGAGGCGAATCGATCTGACGCACACCAACTTGACCGGAGCGAGGTTTACGGGCGCCAATCTGACCGAGGCCAACTTCAGCTATTCCAACCTGCAAGGCGCCAACCTCGACTATTCGATGCTGGTAAGCGCGTTGCTGCACGAGGTGGATCTCCGGGACAGCACCCTCAGGTACTCCGAGCTTACCTATGCTGTCCTGAGCGGCGTCCAGCTTGCGGGAGCCGATCTCACCCACGCCCACCTTTCCCGAACCGTGTTTGCCCGGTGTCACGACCTTCATCGCGCTCACGGCCTCGACGCGCTCGACTATCTCAGCCCATCGTCTATAGACCTGGAAAGCTTGCGCCACTGCCTGAAAGGGCTGGACGATCCTTTTCTCGAGGGGTGCGGCGTCGAGAATTCGGAGATCAGCGTCCTGCGGGCGCTTCAGTCCGAAGCCCGCCTCTCGGTCGGCTAGTTCTCTCGCTCTTTGGGGTCTGAGAGTCGCGCCAGGATGCGAGCGAGGAGATCGGGCGGTGCCGTGAGGTGGCGGAGGTTCCGCTTCACCCCGTCCAGGACGCTGGCCTCAAAGGTGAATTCGCGGGTGCACGCCTCGCAGACGCGGAGGTGCTCCTCCACCAGCGTCTCTTCTTCGAGACTCAAGCGGCGGTCGAGGAAATCATCGAGCCGCCGAAATGCCTCCTCGCAGGTGCGTCGGTCCACCGGGATACTCAGCTACGCCGGGCTTGGACGTTACCGCAGGCCGGGCAGCCGTAGGTCTCTTCGATGACGCCTCCCAGAACGTCGTCCACGCTGCCCTCCCCCGCACCGCCGGTAAACACCACCTTCGCGGCGTGCCGATTCATCTGGGCGCCACATTTGTCGCATCGCATTGTCATCTCCGCCCTCAGCTCAGAGGGATTGTGTCCCGGCCATAGCGCAACGTCTTTGCCATCCAGATGAGCTCGCCGAGGAACTTGTCAGTGCGCCGCACGAATGCCGGATCGAGCAGCTCTCCCTGTTCGTTGAATGTCTTGCTCACGCTCCCGACGTTTACGTCCCAGAAGATCGTCACCAGTCCGAGCTCGCGGAGCACCGGCAGTGAGCTCTCGATGACCCGGGTACCACCAAAGGGACCGGCTGAGACCGCCACGATCCCGGCCGCCTTATGAATGTATTCCTTGAGGCAGCTGTCCAGAACGTGCTTCAGCAGGCCGGGCATGGCGTGGTTGTATTCGGGCGCCACGATCACTATGGCATCCGCCCGGGCCATGCTGGCCGCATACCGCGGATCCCCCGTCCCTTGGCCGTTGTCGTCGAGCTGGTGCTCGAGGCGGCCGATGTCGATGAGCTCGGTGATGATCCCGTCCCGCTGCTGCAGCTGCTGGGACACGAAATGGGCCGCATGGGCGCTCATCCGCCCCTTGCGGTTGGTTCCCAGGATGACGGGAATGCTGAGGGGCCGGATCTCGGACACACGATCTCCTAGACTCATCGTTGCCGGTTGTAATGCATCCCAGGCCGAGAAGGTTCCCGGCCTGGCACCAGGGGTCACCGACTGGCCGCCTGTACCCCAACCGGGGCGCGAATGCCCGGGATGTTGACCCGGATGCGATACAGTCCGGTGCTCGCGGTCAGGTACAGCGTCTTCCCGCCCTGATCGCCGAAGGCAAAGTTGGCGTCGTGCTCCGGGGGAACGATCCGGCCCAGCGCCTTGCCTTCCGGCGACAGGATCCACACGCCCCCCGGAGCCGACACGTAGACATGCCCCTCCTGGTCCACCTTGATCCCATCCAGGGCCACCGGCTCCGGGGCTGGGGTGAAGTCGTAGAAGACCTTTCCGTTCGCGATGCTTCCGTCCGGATTGACTTCATACCGCATGAGCACTTTGCGCTTCAGGTCCCAGTTGTCGACGTACAGGTACTTCTCGTCCGGTGAGAAGGCGATTCCGTTTGGTCCGCTCAGCTCCCGGGTCAGCAGGGATACCTGGCCATCCTTCACCATGTAGACGCCGCTGAACGGCAGCTCCTTCTTGGGGTCGTCGAAGACGTCCGGAAGGCCGAACGGCGGGTCGGTGAAGTAGAGCGTGCCGTCGGAGCGATACACGAGATCGTTCGGGCTGTTGAGCCTGTGCCCCTCGAACGAGTCCGCGAGCTCCGTCGTGTTCCCGTGCGGCTCCACCCGAAGGATGCGGCGGTT
>JBJMPK010000139.1:0-16959 GCA_045803245.1 Gemmatimonadales bacterium | reverse complement strand
CCAGGACCGATGCCGCATAGCGGGTGAGCGTCCGGCCGGCAGGGTCGGGACGGGACCTCAGCCGTACCGTCAGGATCGACACCAGGGCCAGGAAGAGAAACGCCAGGAACCGGTGAGCCCAGGGCAGCGACGCCAGCAGCACTCCCGATGGTAGCAGCGCGCCGTTGCAGAGGGGGAAGCCGAGGCAGAGGAGGCCGGCGTGCAGGTTGGCGACGTTGGCCCCGAGCAGGATCACGATGAAGCCCAGACCGGCCGTTACCAGCACCATTCCGTGGCCCGAATGCCGGGAATGCCGCGGTAGGGGCGCATAGAATGCGCCCTTCTGCTCCACCATCGCCGCCCTGAGCGCCGTCACCAACAATACCGCCAGCAGGATCATCGCATTGGCCAGGTGTGCGATCACCACCCAGGCCGGCAGCGCAAGCTTGACCGTCACCGCGCCGAGCAGCACCTGGACCACGAGCAGGACCAGGGCGAGCGTCGCCGGGTTTCGAAGGCTCGGCTCGGCTCGGTGGCGCCACCAGGCAACCGTGGCGGTGGCCAGCACCAGGACGCTCACCAGGGCCGCGACCCAGCGATGCCCGATCTCGATCATGGTGGGGAGGTCCAGCGGGGGGAACCATTGTCCGTGGCACCGGGGCCAGTGGTCACCACAGCCCATGCCGGAGCCGGTGATCCGCACCACGCCGCCCAGCACGATGAGGCCCATCGCCAGGATCGCTCCGGTCCAGGCCAGGCGCCGGAGCAGCAGGGTATGATCTCCTTGGGATGGATTCATTTAGCCAAAATACATCCTTGACAGGGCTCTCGCTGGCCCCGTTCTTTCCGCTCGCGCCGACAGGGCCTGGTTGACGTTTCAGCTCGGTTGATTCGCCGTTGGCCAACAAGCCAATTAGCCAATAACCCAATTCATGCCTACCGATCGCGACACCTGGGGCGAACGGCTTCCGCGGCACCTCGGACTCTGGAGCGCCGTAGCGGTGCTCATCGGCTCGACCATCGGAAGCGGCATCTTCCGGGTTCCTGCCACGGTGGCCGAGCGGCTCCAGTATCCGGGGCCGGTATTCCTGGCTTGGGTCATCGGCGGGCTGGTCGCGCTCTTCGGCGCCCTCACGCTGGCGGAGCTGGCCGGAGCGCTCCCCCGCTCGGGCGGCGTCTTTGCCTACATCCTCGAGGCATTCGGGCCGCTGCCGGCATTCCTGTTTGGCTGGTCCGAGCTCACGGTCATCAGGGCGTCCGCTCTGGGCGCCATCGCCACCATCTTCGCCGAATATCTCGGCCGCTTCGTCCCGCTCAGCCCCATGGGTGTCCGGTACGTCGCAGCGGGGGCGGTGGTGCTCGTCGGACTGCTCAACTACGTGGGCGTGAATCGCGCCGCCGTTCTGATGAACCTGTCCACCGTGGCCAAGTACGTCGCCTTGGTGGCGCTGGTGTTGCTGGCTTTCGGCTCCGGTGAGGGGAGCGCGTCGCACTTCAGTCCGGCGTGGGGCCCCAGCCTGAATCTATCGCTGATCGCGACTGCTCTCATTGCCATCATGTGGACCTATGACGGCTGGGCCGACCTTTCGTTCATCGGGGGCGAGGTCAAGGATCCGGGAAGGACATTGCCGATGGCGCTCATCATCGGCACGGCCGCCATCCTGCTGATCTACCTGTTGCTCAACGTCGCGTACGTCTATCTGGTCCCCCTGCCCGAGATGGCGAGGTCACCCTTGATCGCAGCCACCGCAGCGGAGCGGATCCCGCTGCTGGGCCGCATGGCCGGCGCGGTCATCGCCGCGGTCGTGATGGTGTCCTGCTTCAGCACGCTCATCGGGTCGATGATGACCGGACCCCGGATCTTCTTTGCCATGGCGGATCGGGGACTCTTTTTCCAGACCATCGCCAGGATCTCGCCGCGCTTCCAGAGCCCTTCGGTCGCGATCTGGCTGGCGACCGGCCTGGGGGTGGTGTACGTCCTCTTGAACGACTTCCAGCAACTGGCTGACAAGTTCATCCTGGGGATCTGGCCGTTCTACGCGCTGGCGGTCGGCGCGGTGTTCGTGCTGCGGCGCACCCGTTCCGGCCTTCCCCGGCCGTACCGCACCTGGGGCTATCCGGTGGTGCCGATTCTTTTTCTGCTGGCCTCGCTCGGCATGGTGGTGAACGCGCTGGTGACCGAGCCGAAAGACACCGGGATCACATTCGGCATCATCCTGGCAGGAGTGCCGGCGTTCTATGCCTGGAGAGCGTGGGCGGCGCGGGGTGGAGTAAGAGAATTAGCCGCAGATGAACGCAGATGAACGCAGATCCGAGCTACTTAACACGGGATCAGCACGGATCAAAAGCACGATGGCTCCGGATTCTGAGGATCTCCGTTTCCCCTCCAAAACTGGGAATCTTTGTTCAACCGGCACACCGGAATGGTCCCAGATCCACACCGACTTATTGCGACTCGGCAATGGAGCTGATCGAGGCTTCATCGGCGTTTATCTGCGTTCATCTGCGGCTTTGTTCTTTTGTAGCACCCTGACCTCAAGCGCCAGGTCCGCCGCCCGGACGCTGTGGGTGAGCGCCCCGATCGAGACAAAGTCGGCATCCGCCTCCGCATAGCCCCGTACGTTCGCCATGGTAATGCCGCCGGTGGCCTCGATCTCGATATCCGCCACGAGCGCCCGGGCCCGGCGGCCCCAATCGCGGACCGTCTCGGGCGACTGGTTGTCGACCAGCAGCCGAGTCGCGCCAGCGGCACAGGCAACCTCCACCTGATCGAGCGACTCCACTTCTACGTAAAGCGCGGTCACGCCTCTTTTTTTTGCTTGGGCCAGCGCCTGAGCCAGGCCTTGGCGGCCCAAGGCCTGCCAGTGATTGTCTTTCACCATCACCTCGTGCGCCAGATCCACTCGGTGGCGCTCACCTCCGGCCGCAACTACCGCGGCAACATCCAGCGCACGGATGCCTGGAGCCGTCTTCCGGGTATGAAGGATGCGACACTGGGTGCCTCGGACCGCATCCACGTAGGCTCGGGTGACCGTCGCGATTCCGCAGGCTCGTTGCAGGAGATTGAGCATCGGCCGCTCGGCGCGGAGGATCGCGGCCAGCTCGCCGCGCACCCGTCCGACCGGTATGCCGGGAACGATGACGGCCCCATCCTCACTTCGCCACTCGACGGCCAGGCGGCAGGCCCGGGCAACCGCGTCGGCGAAGGCGCTTCCCGCCAGAACTCCCCCGTCCCGATACTCGATCAGACCCTCAGCGGTGGTGCCCGGGGGGACCGTCACGTCGGTGGTCACGTCGGTGTCGCCGTCTTCGGCCAGAGCCGCGGCAGCTATGCGATCGGCATCGGATAGGTTGGGCAATGCGGAGCGCCTAACCGAGCGCCACCATGCGGTCGATGGCGCGTCTGGCGCGGGCGGCAATCTCGGGGGGAACGGTGATGTGGTAGCGATCCATCGTCAGCGAGTCGCGGACACCGGTCAGCGTGATCGTCTTCATGAAGGCGCAGACTGCTTCGGGATCGGCCGGAATGAACTGCTTCTCCGGGGCCACCTGCTGCATCCGGTGCATGATGCCGGTCTCGGTGGCGACGATGAACCGTTGGGCGGGCCGCTCGGTGACTTTCCGGATCATCCCTTCGGTGGAGGTAATGTGCAGCCCGTTGGGATCGATGTCGCCCCTTCCCATGCTGTAGATCAACTGCCCGGCACAGCCGCACTCGGGGTGCACCAGCACCTCCGCATCCGGGTAGGTGGCACGTGCCTGATTGAGCACCTCGGGGCGGATTCCCTTGTGCACGTGGCATTCACCCATCCAGACCTCGATCTGACGCTCCGGCCGCATCCGGCGCACGTGGCTGCCGAGGAAGAAGTCAGGCAGAAATAGGATGCCCTTCTCGGCCGGGATCGCATCGATCACGTCCAGGACGTTGCCGCTGGTGCAGGCGTAGTCGAGCTCGGCCTTCACCTCCGCCGTGGTATTGACGTACCCCACCGCGATGTAGCCGGGGAACTGGGCCTTCCAGCGGCGCACCTCCTCGGCGGTGATGGTGGCCGCCAGCGAGCACCCGGCCCGCAGGTCGGGAAGCAGGACTCGCTTCCTGGGAGAGAGGATCGCCGCGGTCTCCGCCATGAAGTGGACGCCCGCAAAGACGATCACCTGGGCCGACGTCGCGGCGGCCTGGCGGGAGAGCCCCAGCGAGTCTCCCACATAATCGGCCACATCCTGGACCTCGGGGCGCTGGTAGTTATGGGCCAGCACCACCGCGTTCCGCGCCTGGGCCAGCCGGCGGATCTCGTCCTGAAGGGCCTCGATCTCCGCGGGAGTCTCTCCCGGAGACTCGATGACCGGCAACTGGAGTCCAGCGGCGCGGCCGTTGGCCAGCGTCTCGGGCGCGGTCACACTGCCTCCCGTCTTCTCGACGGCGGCGGGTAATCGGTTCTCCGATGACCGCCCCTGCTCTCACGCCGTCCCCGTGCGGCGTGGGTGATCAAGCCGGCCACGAGCAGCTGGTTATGGGTTCGCCAGGCATCGGAGGGCGTAGCACCGATGAGCCGCTCCAACTCCTTCTCCGCGTGCAGCAGCGAGGCTTCGCTCCGCTGCAGCCCCACGTCGGCAGTCATGAGGTTACGCATCTCCTGTCGGGTGGGCTCGCACTCGGCATCGGCTCCGCTATCGGGCTGGCCCGAAGCGGTGTCGCCCGGGGCCGGCTGCGCCGGCGACGATCGCAGGCTCTTGGCCAGAGATCGTCCGGCGCGGTCGGCGAACACGAGAGCTTCGAGCAGTGAGTTGGAAGCCAGGCGGTTGGCCCCGTGGACGCCGGTCCGGGCGACCTCGCCCACTGCCCAGAGGCCGGGCTTGGTCGTGCGTCCCTCGAGGTCGGTTTCGATGCCGCCCATGGCATAATGGAGTGCCGGAGCCACCGGGATCAGGTCGCGCGCCGGGTCGAGGCCCCGCCGCGCAAGCATGGCGGTGATTCCCGGGAAACGGGCCGGGAAGCCGTCGACCGGCCGCGCGTCGAGCCAAGCGCCGCCCGACGCGTCGGCCGCGGCCACGGCCCGGGCCACGCCGTCTCTGGGTGCCAGCTCTCCCCGGGCGTCGTGGTCCAGCGTAAACCGCTTGCCCGAGTGGTCGATGAGAAGGGCTCCCGCTCCCCGAACTGCCTCCGAGATCAGCGGCGCCGGATTGACACCTGGAAGCTTGAGAGCGGTAGGATGGAACTGAAGGAACTCAATGTCGCGGAGGAGAGCACCGGCCCGATGAGCCAACGCCCAGCCATCAGCCGTGGCCACTTTCGGGTTGGTGGTGACGGCGTAGAGCTGACCCACCCCGCCGGTTGCCAGGATCACCGCGGACGCAGCGAGGGTCCAGCTCTCAGTACCATGCGGAAGCACCGTCACGCCGGCGATCCGCTCGCCCTCGACCACCAGATTGGTGACTTCGGTGTGCTCGAGCAGCCGGATTCGCTCGTCGTCGCGCACCACCTGCGCCAGACAGCCGATCAAGGCGGCCCCCGTTCGGTCGCCGCCCGAGTGAATGATCCGGGGCTTGGTGTGGGCAGCCTCGAGTCCAAAACCCAATCTGCCGTCGGGACCACGATCGAACTTCGCCCCCAGGGCCAGAAGCTCGTAAACCCGGTCCGGCCCCTCGCTGGTCAGAATCCGAACCGCTTCCGGGTCGGCCAGGCCGTCGCTCGCGGCAAGAGTGTCGGCGGCATGTTGGCTGGGGCTGTCTCCCGGGCCGAGGGCCACAGCGATCCCGCCTTGGGCCCAGGCGCTGGCGCTGTCGACCAGTGTTTCCTTGGTGACCAGAACGACCGAGATCCCCTCCGACGCCAGCCGCCATGCAGTCCAGAGGCCGGCGATGCCGGTGCCTACGATGACGGGTTGGGGGGCGGACATGGAAGAAATATAGTGGCGGGTAAGCGGGACGGCGGGGAAGCGAGGTAGCGGGGAAGCGAAGGCGGAAGCGGAGAAATGGTGCGAACGGCGATGATTCGATGAAGTAAGGCGGGAGTCAATGCCTAAACTTGGCTTATGTCACTTCCACGCCCGATGGCTCCCGATCGCGTGCCCCCACGGCATCAGGGCCTCAAATCCTGGGTAGCATGTCATGAATTGGTGTTGGCAAGCTATAGGATCAGCTCTACTTGGCCCAGCAGAGAGCAGTATGGCTTGATTTCCCAGGCTCGGCGAGCAGCCTATTCCGCCGCCGCTAATATTGCTGAGGGTTCGGCCAAGCGAGGCAACAGGGAGTTCTGCAGGTTCCTAAACATATCGTTGGGCTCGATCTCGGAGTTGTCCTACGTTCTCCTGCTTGCGCGAGATTTAGGCTATGTCAGCGCTGAGGATTGGGGCGAGATCGAAGCCCTTCGCGATCATGCTGGTCGTCTTACCTGGGGCCTTTATCGATCTTTGAATCGCGAACGAAGCGCTTCACATTCCCGAGGCCGAGATTGACAACCGTACTCCTCTTCGCAATCGCTTCCCCGCTTCCCCGCTTCCCCGCTTCCCTCACGTCCTCACCTTCGCCAACAACACTAAGCCCGCGAAGAGGAACACCACATTGGGAAACCAGGCGGCCAGCACCGGGTTGATGACTCCACCCGCCCCGATCGCCTTGGTGATCTGGACCATCAGGAGGAAGATCACCGTCGTGCCGAGGCTGATGGCAATGCCTACGGCTGTGCCGGCGCGAGGGGAGGTGACCGCCAGCGGCGCGCCGAACAGGGCGATGATGATGCAGGTGGCCGGCAGGGCCAGTTTGAGGGCCTGGTCCACGAGGAGCTTATTGGCGTCGTTGCCCGACCGCTTCAGCGCGTCGATGTAGCGGCCCAGCTCGGCGTAGCGCATCTCGTCCGGCGCCTTCGGTTCCGCAAGCAGATCGGCCGGTGACTGCCTGAGCGCCTTGAGACGCATGGTCTTGAAGCTGAAGGTCGCCTGCTTGTCAGGACCGGCCACCACCCGGCTGGCCCCGTTCCGCAGCCGCCAGACCTTCAGCTTGTCGTCGTAACTGGCGCTGTCGGCCGTCAGCACCAGGCCGGGATAGGAGAGACCGGTGCCCTGGCGCTCGAACATCAACTGCTTGAGCTGCCGGGTTCCCACATCCAGTGATCGAACCGTATATACCCATCCCGCGTCTCCCCGGTAGACGAAATTGAAGCGGGTTCGGGTCGGGCGGGTTTGCTTGGCCTTCTGGATCTCGAGCTGCCGGGCGGTGGCCCCGGGGGCCAGCTCTCCCACCACGAAGGCCAGCACCGCGGCTGCCCCCGCCGCCAGGAACAACGGACGCATCAGGCGGTGGAAGCTTTGGCCGCCGGCCTTGGCGGCGGTAAGCTCCGAATGGCGGCCCATCGCGCCAACCGTAAAGACGGTGGCGAACAGCACCGCCGCCGGCATGACCAGAAACGCGTTCTCCGGAATCGAATAGACGTAGCTGATCGCGATCTCCCGCATGCCGAGGCCGCGATCCAGAAGCCGGTTGAGGCTGTCCGTCAGGTTGATCAGGATGGAAACGACGGGAAATCCCAGCGCCGTGAGCACGAAGATGCGGGTCCAGCTCTGGAGGACGTAGCCGTCGAGCCGGCGCAATCTGGTCAGCCGCGTGCGCGGTCTCCGGCCGAGATCCACTACCCGCACGGTGGCAAGCCGGTGCACCGCGCGTCCCAGCGGCAGCAACGGACGGAAAAACGGGAGCACCCGGCGCAGCAAGTGCTTCAAGCCATCGACCACTTCCTGGAAGTCACCACCTCGAGTCGATCCCGATTCCCGGCTCACCTTGACGAGTCCGATCAAGCCCAGGAGGGTGAGTACGATGTTCGGGGTCCACATAGCCACCCAGGGAGCGAGCAGGCCCCGGTCTGCCAGGCTTTCGCCGGCGGTCAACCCCACGTAGTGGATGGAGAAAACCGCGAGACCGCCTCCGATGACCAGCCCGATCCCGCCGCGGGGGAACCGGAGGGCCAGGACGATGCCAATGATGACAAAAGAGATACAGGCCAGGCTGATGGCCCACTTTTTATGTACCTCGACGGCATAGCGGTCGGCTCGCCGATCGGCGTCTTGAACCCGTTCAGCGGCGCTGGCGCCCTCAGACCAGCTGGAAAGCCTCACCTTGGGATGGATCGGTGACCGGCTCTGGGCGGCTTTCTGGAGCAGCTCGCGCTGTGCCGGGGTCTGGGTCTGGGGCAACTGTGGCGCAGGCCCGGGGACCTGCGGTCTCGGCTGTGCAGGCCTCTGCGCCTGCGCCGTCCTGGGAATAAGGTTAGCGATCACCGACTGGAACCACCCGCAGTACCCCCGCCGCAACGTGTCCGCCGGCAACGGGGGAGGGGGCGGTCGCGGTGGCAGGCCCAGGAGGAGCCGTAGGTCGTTGCCGACCAGCTCGTCCTGGTCGCGCCGAGCCTCATCCTGCTCCTGTTCGGCATCCCGGATCACGGTGAGCATCTCGCAGGTGCTCATCTCCCGGTCGCCCCGAACCGACTCGCTGGTGTTCCGTTGCAGCTCATCGAACACGTTTTTTACCCGGATATCGTTCACCCCGAAGGACGTGAGCTGAAACCGGGTCGGCTCGGCCGGCCGATACTGGTGAATGGAGCCATCGAAGAGACGCAAGCTGAGATCGGTCTGTCCCTCCGCATAAGCCATCACGCCGCTGTCGGCATAGATGATCCTGCGGCTCGCCTCGCCTCCCACGTCGTAGATCGTAACTCCCCGTAGCCGGCCGGTGGCAGCATCGATCCGGCTGGCGCGCAGGAAGTACTGGGAAGGCGGTACCTCGTTGATGACCTGCTCGCGGAGCTCGAAGGTCGGCTTCTTCCGCCCGATATCGATCAGGAGCGAACGGAGGCGGGCGTTGGTCCGGGGGAGGACCTGGTCCACGAAAGCGAAGTTACACGCCGACATGAACACTCCCCAGAGCAGTACCGGCGCCAACATCTGGTACACGCTGATGCCACTCGCTCGGGTCGCGGTGATCTCGTTGTCTGCGGCCAGATGGCTGAAGGTGTAGAGCACGGCAATCAGCACCGCCATAGGGAGCGTCATGGCGATGATGAACGGCAGACTCAGGACAAAGACCTCGCTGATGACGGTCCAGGAAAGGCCCTTGCCCACCAGAGCCCCGAATTTCTTGGCGATCTGGCTGAGAAGCATGAGGCTGGTCTGGGCCGCCAAAGCGAAAAAGAACGGCGCGGCCAGTTGGCGCAGGACGTAACGATCGAGCAGGCGCACGGCTGCTAACTTATATAGTTGTAAGGGTTTCGTATGCCCGTTATATTCGTCACTCCACCACCTTGATCCAATTTGGTGTTATCCCCTAGAGCGGCACCGCTCCTCGGTGCTCTGATCGCTTTCTGCACCCTGCCCCGACTCCTCGCCGCCCAGGTTGACACAACCCAGGTCCGGCCGGTTGAGGTTCCAGGGGCATCGGGCGTCCATCCGGGTTTTGGCCTTCCCCCGTTCCGACTCAAGCCGCCGGCCGTGCTGCAGGCGCCCTGGGCGGGTGCCCCCCGGCTTCCGCCGGCTCTCCGGGCGCGTGCCTGGGATAGTAGCATGGTGGCCCTCCTGGACTCCATTCACACGGAAGGAGCGGCAGCGCGCCGGTACCTGGCCCTCTACGGACGTCCCCTGGAGCCGAGCCAGCCTGATCTGCTGGGCGCGCCCGGTCAAGGTGTGCTCGGTGGATTATCGAAGTATGCCGACCTGGACATCGATGGCCAAGTCAGGCTGGAGATCCGTACCGAACGGCTTCGCAACGAGCGCTGCAGCGCCTTCCTGCTGCTCGACCCCAATTCGGGGTGCCGGGGGAACTTCAAGGCTCCCAGCATCGACAACCAGGCCACCTTTCGCTCGGGTGGGGTGATCGGACGGCGAGTCCACGTAAATGTGGACTACGACAGTGAGCGCGAATTCACCGCCAACAACAATATCCAGGTCTACTACGAAGGGCTGGAGGACGAGATCGTTCGCCGGATCGAGGTCGGCACGGTCACCTTCCAGCCTCCTCCCTCGCGCTTTCTGACTGCGGCCATCCCCACCAACAACTTCGGGGTCAATGCCCGGTTTGAAATCGGGCCGCTCCAGATTCAGACGCTGGCCGCCACCCAGAAGGGTAGCCAGGTTACCGAACGGAGCTACACGGTGGGTCAGACGACCAGCCAGACCCAGGACCAGAGCGTACGAGATCTCGATTTCGAAAGCGGCCGGTTCTTCTGGGTGGTCGACCCGCGCACCGTCCAGGGCTACCCCGCGCTCGACATCCTCGCTCTCGATCCGGCGCTCATCGGGGCTGCCGAGCGGCCGGTACAAGTCCGGGTGTACCGCTACCGGGTGCAGACCGGCCAGAACGGCGGAAATCCTAACTTTGCCGGGATCACCGCCTCGGCTCGCACCGCTGACACGCTCCAAAAGCTGGTTGGCGTGAAGTGGGAAGCACTGATCCAGAATACCGACTACTACCTGGACCCTTCGGGCCTGTGGATCAGCCTGGCCACGAAGCTCGACCCGCGCGATTACCTGGCGGTGAGCTATGTGACGGCTGCAGGGACAACCGTCGGCAGCTTTCCTTCGGTAGACCGGGGGCAGGAGTCTCAGGACAGTCTGCGGCTGATCGTTGCCCCCCAGGTTGGGCCGGACAAGGAGACCTTCCACCATGAGATGCGGCAGGTCTACCGGGTGGCAGGCTCGGAACTGGATCCCGCCTCCCTTCAGGTCAGCCTGTCGGTGAACCGATCCGAGCGGCCCCAGTCGGGTGCCGGCACTTACCTATCGCTGTTGAGTCTCGCGCTCCCCACCGACGCCAACGTATTCGACCGCGAGAACCGGCTCTTCCCCCGGGCCCGGGACCCCGAAGTGGCTAGGGTGCTGCGCGAGTCCTATATCGTCTTTCCCCACCTCACGCCCTTCGCCGACAGCACCCGCCTGACGCCGGAAGAGCGCTCGGATTCACTCTACCGGACGCCCCAGTATCTCCTGCTGTCGCGCGGTCCCGCCGCCAAGTTCCAGATGCGGCTGCATTACGACGCGACCGGGACCGGGGATCGGTCTAATCTGAGCCTCGGCGCATTCCAGATTCGCGACGGCAGCGATCAGCTTACGCTGGCAGGGCGGCGCCTGGAGCGGGGAGTGGACTACACCATCTCGTATGAATCCGGGCAGGTGACATTTCTGAACCCGGAGTCCCTGTTCGGTAGCCGTCCCGGGCAAATTACGGCCCGGTTCGAGGAGCAGGGCGTATTCGCCGTGGCACCGACGACCATTCTCGGGTTGGCGACCAGCTATGCCATCGGGGACGTTGGCGCGCTGCATCTCATCGGCATTTATCAGCGGGAACAGAGCGCGTTCAACCGGCCACCGCTCGGTTTCGAGGCCACCGCCAATCTGATCGGTGGTGCCCGAACGGAGCTGCACTTCAAGCCCCAGGCCATCAACCGCTGGCTGGGGGCGCTGACGACTCGTCCCGCAACGGCTCCCTCGCTACTCGACTTCAACGGAGAGTTCGCGTTCACCAAACCGGATCCCAACCGTTCAGGGCAGGCGTACATCGAAGAGTTCGAGGCCGATGCCAGCCTTCCTCTCTCGCTGCGGGAGACCGCCTGGGAATTCGGCAGCCGCCCCGAGGCGCCCAATGGACTGGAATCGCTGGGATTTGCCGGCGGCTTCGATACCGCCGATGCGGTAGCTCTTACCTGGCAGAACCTGGTCGTGATTCCGGGAACCAACCAGGCCGTCGAGGTGGATCCGCAGGATATCGATACCCTGATTCGCCTCTCGGGGCGGAGCCAGCAGCGCGAGACCGTCATGTATCTCACCCTCCACGCCGACACCGCGGGTGGCATCGTTCAACGTAACAACACCTCCCGGTGGAGTCTCCCGCGTCGTGACTTCCGGCCGCGCTGGCGTTCGATGGTCACTCCATTGAGCCCGACCGGCCTGGACCTGACGCAGAACGAGTACCTCGAGTTCTGGGTCTTCCAGCCCGCGTCCCGAACCACTGATTCGGCCGGCGTTCACCTCGCGATCGACCTGGGGAAGGTCGACGAGGACGCCGTCGCGGTGGCCCCGGACAGCCTGATCGCGGTCGGAGCGGATACGACATACACCGGACGCCAATTGGTCGGCCAGGGGCGACTCGATACCGAGCGCAACAGCATCGACATCTTCAACGCCCAGGTTGACGACAACGGCATCCTGGGAGACCGTCCCGACCTTCTCCATACGCTGGGAGGAGATGTCGACAATTTCCCGCTCTGCCGTCAGATCTTGAGTCAGTCGGTTCCCATCTTTCCCTGGGGCGATCTGAGCAGCCGGTGCAGCAATGGAAACGGGGTGCTGGATACCGAAGATCTCGACGGCGACAACGTCCTGAATGCCCAGGGTGCCAACGAGAACGTCTTTCGTTATGTGGTCAGCCTCACGCCCGGGGACAAGGACTACGTGCGTGACGGAAGGAGACAGGCCGATGGAAGCGTGTGGCAGCTCTATCGTATTCCCATCCGCACCCCGGATGCCCAGATCGGCACGCCCGACCTGCGAGTCATTCAGCAGATGCGCATTACGCTGACCGGGGCGCCCGACAACGGCAACCCTGACGTGGTCGCCCGTTTCGCGCTGGCCCGGATGCGTTTCGTCGGTTCCACCTGGGCCCGGCGGGCGGAGCGGCCCATCGTCGGCCTGGCAGGTACCTCGGTCGAGCCGGCGGGCGAGGTAATCGCCACGATCATCTCGACCGAAAACCGGACCGACCTCGGCTATGAATCCCCTCCGGATGTTCTGGAGACGGTCTCCCGGCGGGGCGGCGACCGTAGGTCTCTGGGCAGCCAGATCAATGAGAAATCGCTGCGGCTGATTGCGCGCGGCCTCCAGGTGGGCGACCGCGGTGAAGCGTATCTTCGGTTTTCGGCGGGTCCCCAGAACGTGTTGAACTACCGGCAGCTCCGAGTATGGATGCGAGGGCGTGGCCTCGGGTGGGAGGAGGGCGACCTTCAGGCCTTCATCAAGTTGGGAAGCGACGACCGGAACTTCTATTTGTATCGGACTGGCGCTCACACCTCGACCTGGGAACCCGAGCTCGTGGTGGATCTGGAGGTGTGGCGCCAGCTCAGGGCGGAGATCGAGACTCGCTGGCTGAGCGGCGCGCCACCTTCGGGAGCGGATCAGTGCGGAGGCCTGTCGGATGCTTATGTAGCATGCCAGGGCCCCTACACGGTGCATCTCGCTGACCCGGGAATCAACCCTCCCAACCTCAGCGCGGTACAGGAGGTCTCTGCCGGTATTTATCGAGCCGCGGGAGCGGTGCCTCTCACCGAGGCCGAGCTGTGGGTCGACGATATCCGGCTCAGCAACCCGATCTCGCAGCTGGGTACCGCCATTGCGTTGGACACCCGTCTTACCGCTTCGGACGTGGGCAACTTCGCCGCCTCCTACGTCCGGCAAGATGGTCAGTTCCGCCAGTTGGGCGACAATCCGACCTACCGAACCAACGGCCAGCTGCAAGTCAGCTCCAACTGGCGTCTCGACCGGTTCTTGCCGACGTCGTTGGGATTGGCGGTCCCCTTTACGGTTTCGTACTCCCGGGCAGCGGAAGATCCGCAGCTCCTGACCGGGACGGATCTCCGGGCCGACGCGCTGCCCGGCTTACGCCGGCCGCGATCCTGGTCGGCCACCTATTCCCTGGGGATTCGCCGCGCGGTACCCGGGAAAAAGTGGCTCACCCGGGCACTCCTCGACCCACTGGCCGTATCGGCCAATCTCACCAACGGCCGGGGGCAGACAGAGCTGTCACGCAGCCGCTCGGATGCGGCGGCGGTTACCCTGGGATATAACCTCCAGCTTAGACGCCGGACCATCCGGCTTCCCTTTGGCGGCATCGTGAAGGGCCTGCCCCGCTGGCTGCGCGGCAGCGAGGCCGGAAAAGGGCTGGACTCGGCCTCCTTTAGTCTGATTCCCAGCAACCTGCGCTGGAGCAGCGGTCTGACCCGCAACCAGGGGCAGTTCACCTCCTTCTCGGTGTCGATCGAGCGCCCCTCCGATGAGGCAATAGCACCGTCGCTGTCTCTCACCCATCTGTGGCGCAATTCGGGTGGTCTCACCTGGCAGCCGCTGGGAATGCTGACCCTCATCGGCGATCTCACCAGCACCAGGGATCTGCGTGTCTATCCCGACTCCACCTCTCTGGGCCGCTTGGCCTACCAGGAGCGACGCTTCCTGCTGGGCATTCCGGTTGGGGTCGAGCGAGACCGGGCGCTCACCACCGCGTTGTCGCTGACGCCACGGATCAGCTCCTGGCTCCGTCCCCGGCTCACCACGACCAGCAGCTTCATTCTGTCGCGCACCCTCACCAGCCGGTCACCGGTTCGCGAGGGGATCGATAGCGGAGCATTCATCCTCCCCCAGACACTCAACAATGCGCGGGGTCGGGAGATCGGGGCGTCGCTGGATCTCTCCCGCGTCCTCCGGCAGATCTGGGGAGACAGCAGCCGGGTGGGAAAGATGGTGGCCCGAATCCGGCCGGTTGATTTCAGTACCCAACTGAACCGGAGCTCCACCTACGATCTGGCGGCCTTCGATCCCAATGTGGGGTTCATGCTGGGTCTGGGCGGCCTGGCCGATTTCCTGAGTCACCAGAGCGAGCCCGCGCGGGGTGCGGCAGAGACCCGGACCGCCACCCTCGCATCCGGCGCGGATCTCCCGTTCGGCCTGGCGGCGACGGTCGCCTACTCGTTGACCAGAACCCAGCGCTACCAGCAGGTGGGCGACGGCAACACCGAGACCATCACCCGGCAGCGGGAATGGCCCAGCGGAAGCCTCCGTTGGAACCATACGTTCGGTCATGGGCCGATCAGCTTTGTGGGTCTCGGAACCACGATGCGGCGGCGGGAAGGCACCTCATTTCAGCCGAGCGCGAACGGCTCGGTAAGTCAGAGCGCAACGTCCTCTTCAACGCTCAGTCCGAACCTGCAGCTCACCTTCCGCAACCGGCTGGGCCTGCTTTTCGGCCTCACCGATCAGTCCCAGCGCACCGAGACCAACGGGAATGCAACGCTGCTCGAGCAAGACGAAATCACCGGTTCGCTGAACTACTCGTTTGCGCTGCCCGCTGCGTTGAGCCGGACCAAGAAGCAGGTCCGGTCCACCCTCAGCGTACTATCCGGGAAGACGCTTACCTGCCTGGAGCGGCCGAGCGATCCCGGTTGTACGGTGGTCTCGGATGTCCGCCGCCGGGAGATCCGGGGCGGGCTCGATACCGACCTGATGAAGACCGTCAGTGGTGGGCTTCAGTTCGGCTACTCCCTGAACGATCTCCGTCATCTCAACCAACGGACCTCCCAGATCTTTGTGTTGATGTCGTTCCAGCTGTCGTTGTACGCGGGGGACTATAGGTAGGACGGCGAGGACGGCGAGGGCGGTTGCTGGAGAGTCGGAGAAGGCGGACCCATTTAGGTTACTGCATGCGCATACCTAGGAACTTCGCCGCCCTCGCCGCCCTCGGCGTCCTCGCCGCCTGTCGAGAAAAACCCCGCCCGCCGCGTGAGTTCGACGGCCAGACGGCCTTCGGATATATCCAGAACCAGATCAGCTACGGCCCCCGGATTCCGGGCACTGAGGCGCATCAGCGGATGGCTCGGTGGCTCGATAGCTTGCTTCGGCAACGGGCCGACACGCTGGTTACCCAGAGTTGGAAACACGTCACGGCCAAAGGCGATACCCTTCGGCTCACGAACTTCATCGCCCGCTTCAAACCCGCGGCGGAGAAACGGATCCTCCTGTTGGCGCACTGGGACAGCCGTCCTGTTGCCGACAGCCCTCTGTCGCGGGATTCCACCAAACCAGTCCTGGGGGCAAACGACGGCGGGTCGGGTGTCGCTCTGCTGCTGGGGGTGGCGGACGTGCTCAAGCGAACCCCTCCCGGCATCGGAGTCGATCTGCTGTTTGTGGATGGCGAGGACTACGGGGATTTCACCAAGACCCCGAACGACGTACTCATCGGGTCACGGTACTACGCGGCGCACCAGCTTGGGGGCCGGCCGCTGTACGCCGTCCTCTTCGACCTGATCGCGGACAAGGATCTGCAAATTTATCAGGAGGGGAACTCGGTGGTCGGAGCACCCGAGGTCGTGGAACTGGTCTGGGACACCGCCAAAGACCTGGGGTACAGCGGCTACTTCATAAGCTCTCCGCGCCACACCTTGATCGACGATCATCTCGAGCTGCAGAAGGCGGGAATCCGGGCGATAGACGTGGTGGACTTCGACTATCCCGCGTGGCACACGCCGTTCGACACCATCGACAAGGTGAGCGGGGCGAGTCTCCAGGTCGTCGGCGATGTGGCCGTGGCTCTTATAAGACGGGAATGACCTTTCCATCCTTCCATCATCTCACACCTTCCCGCGCGAATTCGCCTACCGCCTTTCCGTCTTCCCGCCTTACCCTCTCTCTATGCCGCCCGCCGAACGCCGCATGCTGCTCCTGCTTTTGGGCCTGGCCGTGGCTGGTCAGGGAGTTCGCTACCTGGCTGGCCGCCCGGGCCAGGCGCCGGGAGGGGTACAGCTCCTGACGGCGTTGGCCCCGGGCTCTCCCACCGCCCAGCGGGACAGCGCTATGCAGCAGGGGCGGCCTCTCGCGCCCGGCGAGCAGATCGACATGGACGTCGCGCCGGCAAGTGAGGTCGCCCGGCTGCCCAGAGTGGGGCCCCGGCTGGCCAAGACCATCGTGGCGGACAGAGACGCGCAGGGTACGTTCGGAAGCCTGGACCGCTTGGATCAGGTACCAGGTATCGGACCGGGACTGCTGAAGGTCATCGCTCCTCACGTGCGTTTCAGTGGGAGTTGTAGGGGCGGGGCGTGCCTTGCCCGCGGCGGCGGGGCACCCCCCGCCCCTACAGACATCAACTCCGCCACAGCAGCCGAGTTGGATGCGTTGCCCGGCATCGGCCTGGCCAAGGCCCGAGCCGTTATCCGCTTTCGGGAGGAGCACGGACCGTTTG
>JBJMPK010000138.1:0-10504 GCA_045803245.1 Gemmatimonadales bacterium | reverse complement strand
GGCCTCATTGTTCGATGAGCTGCGGCTGCTGGTCGATTCGATCGACCTGACACCCAAGACGGCACTCCTCGCTGCCACCCGCGACGCCGCCCGCGCCATCGGCGGAGAGCCGGGCCGGCGCCTGGGCACCATCGAGGCCGGCCATTATGCCGACCTGGTTCTGCTGACCAGGAATCCCCTCAGCGATATCGAGAATCTCGACTCGGTCGAGTGGATCATGAAGGCGGGTCAGATCTGGCGGCCCGAGCAGTTGAGGAGTGGGATTGCGTCTAGATAAGAAGCGTGGGCGGTGAGCGGGAAAACCACCTTACTTCCCTGCCTCCCCGCCTCCCCGCTTCCCCACTTCTATCGGCAGCTCCTCCCGCTCCGCCCACTCGGTCCACGACCCTACATAAATCCGTACTCGCGGGTACCCCAGGAGATATCGCAGCGTAAAGTGAACGTGGCTTGCCTCGGTCGCGCTGTTGCAGTAGACGATGATCTCTTTCTCCGGTGTGATACCTTGCTCGCGATAGCTGGTGCGCAAGTCGGCGGGACTCTTCCAGACGTGGCCGAATCCGACCTGGGTAAGGTCATCCTGCCAGTAGTGATTGATGGCTCCGGGAATGTGTCCCCGGCGCATCTGGGCACCGGCTTCGCCGGCATACTGGTCGGTTGGCCTGGCATCGACCAGGATCGCGTCATGAGTGCTGATCGCGCCGCGCACATCTTCCAGCGAAGCCCGCTCGGGACTGAAAGGGGCAGTAGGAAACCGGGCCGGATTGGTCCGGGGATACTGCTGCACGACCGAACGCTGCTCCAACTGCCACTTGAAGAATCCTCCATTCAGCACGTAGGCCGCCGGGTGCCCAAACCCGGCCAGGAGCCAGGCAAGAAATGTCGCGTCGATGTTCCGGGTCTCACCGGCGCTGTAGATCACCACTGGTTGGCTCATGCTGAGGCCCAGCCGGGTGAACAGCTCGGCATAGGCGCCGGCGGAGAGTAACTGAGCCGGGATGCCTCCTTCCGTCGTGCGAAGGCTCTCCACGTTGAGGTAGACTGCTCCCGGCAAGTGGCCCTTCAGGTAGGTAAACAGGTCAGCCCGGACATCCACCAGGTTCACCGGCCCACTCGCCAGCCAATTTTGCAGCTCGTCGGTCGAGATCAACCGGGGCAGCGATTCACGGCGCTGTTCCGGCAAAGGCTCGGCTCGCGTGGCCGGATGCGATGCACAGCCCAGACCAGCCGCCACCAGGCCGAACAGCAGGCGGCCGGTGACGCTCATCTGGTCGAGTCCAGTCCCATGTATGCTCTTTCCTCCTCCAGGTACACCCGCACTGCATTTCGGCGGCGGCGCGAGTTGAGCGACACCGGCCGGGTCTCATCGGGCGGCGGCAGCGAAGCCAGCGCTCGCCCCATCTGACGTCCTTGTTCGATGGCTGATCTCATCGCGTGCTGGAGGGATGTGATATAACGGCGGGTGCGGGCGACCAGCTCATCCGGATGCCGGGGAATGGCACCGTGGCCAGGCACGATGGACTGCGGACGGAGCGCCTCGATGCCGCTCAGCGCCTTGAGCAACTCGCCTGAGTTACCGTCTACCACCATAGTGACCCCATCCTCGACCAGCAGGTCTCCCGCGAAGAGCACGCGCTCATGAGGGAGCCAGATGGTCAGGTCTCCGGCCGAGTGAGCCGCACCCGGATGGTTGATTACGACGGTGCGACCACCCAATCGGAGCGTGTCGGTCCCGGTTACCGGACGGTCAGGTTTGTCCGCAAACTCGAAGCCGCGCATGGCATCGAGTCCCACCACCCGCACCCAGTCGGCCAACAGGGCGTCTTCACCCCCCTCGGCGGCCAACATGCTGCGATCCGGGTGGGCGATCACCTTGGCTCCGAGTCGCCGGAACACTATGGCCCCAAAATGGTGGTCCGGATGGTGGTGGGTCAGAATCAGCCAGGTAATCGGTTCCGAAGTGACTGATCGTATAGCCTGGACCAGCTGCTCGCCCTGCTGTGGGCTGGCGAGCGCATCGATCACGATTACTCCATCGGATGTGACGATGAATCCGGCGTTCGGCCGTCCCTCTACTCCGCGGCCGCTATCCCCGGGAACCGCATAGATGCCGTCGGCCAGACGTCTCACCGGCAGTGGCGTGGGCGGCAAGGGGGTTGCCGCGGTGACACTGGAGAGAACCAGCACAGGCAGAGAGATCAACTGAGGGAGGAAGGCAGCCGGCTCAGGCAGAAGCGAAGCTGATGTTGACCGACTGCTTGAATGAAGCGCCCTTGTTGTCGGTCCACACCATGGTGAGAGGAGCTTCGGTATCCGCTTTGAGAGTGAAGCTGACGACGGGATCGCGGCTGATGCCTGAGGTCCACTCGAAGCGGGCCACCTCCCGCCCGGCGTACGTCACCACCACGTCTTTGATGAAATAAGCTGGAATCGGAGCGCCGTCCGCATTGCGAAAAAAGCCGGTGTCCATGGGGTGGGAAACGATGGAATTCACGATGATCAGATCACCACGATTGATTCGGTCGGGTACCCTAATCCGGGCTTCGCCGATTGTTTTTGTCATTATCCGCATCCATTGAGCGTCACCAGCACCCGGGTGTAGCCGGCCCACACTTCACCGGTGCTGGTCTCGAGAATGGCCCGCACCCAGGTGGTTCGCTTCATCTTGATGCGCGTGGAGATCGAGACCTGACCCAAAGCGGGTGTGAGATGGAAAGCCGCCAGGTGTGCGTCAGGATTGTGGTCAACGATTAGATGTACGCCTTTGACATACCGCTCGGCCGACATCGGGAGATCGCTTTCGACAATCACCGGCACCACCCGCCCATCTTCGGCGACAGCCGGCATATCCAGCGATACGTGGCCGCGCCGAATGGGCCTGTCGCCGAAGAGTCGCTTCAGGATTCGGGCGACTTCCTCATTGGGGACCTCGGGATCCGGGCCACCCAGCCGGGCAGACGCCAGAAGCCGTTCGGAACGGGACATGGCGCCCGACGCCACCAGCCCGGCCAGACCGGCGAGACAGGAACGGAGGAATGACCTCCGCTGGGTAGGATCGAGTCGAAACGTCATGGCCCTAAATATAACGATCTAGGTCGAGCCTGCCGCTCACTCTTTAAGGCTCATTCCATACGCCGCCGGGTCACGTTCGACATGCGTCGCGCGGCTGGCCACGTCACTGACGGTTATGGAGTAGCGCGCGGCCTGGTCGCGGTCCGGGATGCGAATGCGGGCGATGGTTCCCGAGCTCAAGTCCCCGGCTACAATGATGCGCAAGGTGTTGGCGTCGGGCCGGGCGGAGTATACCGCATGGCCCACCGCTTCTACCGACTCGACCGGTCCGCCGGCGATAGTGAACAGCACCGCGCCATCGTCGAGCGTGGGCGAGCTGAACCGGACATTGAGGACTGCGGCAGTCGGGCCGGTGGTCCCGCCGGAGCAGGATGTGAGTAGGGCGGCCGCTCCCCAGCACAATGGCCAAAGGGAGAGCCTCATCTCGAGCCACCACGGCTCAGCTGAGCCGGCGCCGAGCTCCCGGAGCGCTCGAGCTCAGCCAGAAAATCACCCAGATCGTACAATCCGTTCCGATTCCCGGCCGCATCGAGATATGCGGCCTCATCTTGGCTCAACTGAGCAACGCCGAGCACGGCATTCGCGGCTTGGGTGATAACGACCTCCTTGAACCCCACAAAGTTGGCGATCAGATCGACCGGATGCTGCATAGTGAGGCTCATGACGTCGGACGTCGAGGTGGTGTCGCCGCTCCAGCGGGCGAAGACAGCACTCGCCTGAGGCTGGGCCCGCAGCGATACGTGTGATCCTTCGGCGAGAAACACCCCGCCGGCAACGTCGGCATTCAAGTCGGACACCACCGCAGTGTTCGCCGCTCCCTGAACCGTCATCCGTAACCGGTGATCCACGGCCACCCGGGCCGTGACCGAATCGGGACTACTGTGGGCGGTAATCACGTGAGTTCGGGAACCTCCATCGCTCCAGTCCAGAAAGTGGTATCGGGTGCGTCCTATCCGGTTGGCCTGCAACGAATCTATGGAGATCTCGGTGACAGTTCCCGGTGCGAAAAACCGATCCAGCCGGTCCATGAGCGACCCGTTCACGCTGATTCGAGCTCCCGGATGGTCCGCCTGGACCACGGAGTGATAGGCCACGTAGCGGAACGATATTCGTCCACCCGCGATGGAGCTGACGGCCTCGAGACAAAACCAGGCGAATCCTCCCTGGTTGTCACTGGCAGCCGGCGTGGTGGTGCGACACAACGCCGTGTTTCCGCTCGCACCGGGGAACGGATCCCCGGTATCGCCGCGGTTGGTTCCACCGGGCTGCCGCAGATCGTTCCGGCCATCCGCCTGCACCAACGCCACAGCGTGAAGCGGTCCGGAATTGGCCCTATTGTCTACTCCAAATCCATGTTGATCCAGTTGTCCCTGATCGATGTGCCAGACGAGCAATCCGGGAGCCTTCTGCCGGCTGCCGAATGCCGGATTCATCTGCGCCGAGTCGCTCTCGAGCGGCTGGCGGTTTTCCAGGAGGTAGTACTCGTCCGTGCCGGGAACCGGCAGGTACAGAACCGTATCCGAGGTCACGACCGGACCGAGGTTGACCTCCCGCCCCGCGGAGAGGGTGTCGACCGTTACCCAACCCAGCTCGAAGAGAGACCAGGCCTCGTAGCGCGCGGGGCTGTAAGGACGGGCGTAGTTGCCACTTCCCATCAATCCCCACTCACCGATCCCTTGGGTCACCTGGGGATTGCCGAGATCGGTGTCGTAGAGGTCGGGCAGCCCAAACGCATGCCCGGTTTCGTGTGCCAGGGTCCCGATCGGCATAGGGGAAGCGGCTTCGCACGCCGAATTGCCACCAACGGCAGATTGCATCGTGTAGCTGTCGACTTTGAGGAACTGACCAGGATGGCCCGCCCATGGAGTACGGGTAACGTAAGGAGACCCGCCGTTCCACGCCCGAATGACAAACCGGTGAGCCCAGATGTGGGATGAATTGGGACAGGCACCGTCCCGCTCGGGCTGGAGAAAGGTGACGAAGTCGACGACGCCATCATCGTCGCCCGAGTTGGGCACGCCATCAGGTCCGTCGTTATCGAAATCACTCCAGACAGTCCGGCCTCCAGGATCCTGCGACACGGCGTCGAGGGTTCGCAGGAGGAGCTCACCGAACCGGCTCACCGGACGTTGGGGACAAGGGGCAAGCACCCCGATCCCGTTACACCCATCCTCGTAGTAGGTGTCCGCCGAATCGGCCGTGATCCAATCGAGCACCCGGCCGTCCACGGTAATGTTGCCGTTGGAGAGCTGCTCGTAAAACGTCCTCAGGCTGTAGGGCCGGTCGCCGGGGACCGCGCTGAAGATGAGATCTTGATAGCGAGCTATAGGAAACGGTGGAGGGACGTTGCGGAACGCGATTGGGAGCACCGGTATGATGACGCGTCCGGTGACCTTGCCGTCACCCGGTGCGGTGGGGCTGACGAGGTTGAGCGCGCCAAATGCCCCCTGGCGGAGCCAGCGGTGGCGGCGAACGCGCACTGATGCGACCCGCGTGCGCCAGCCCCCATCAGGCCGAAAGTCGAGGCCAGCAACCTCGAATTGGCCCCGGCGGGCGCGCGGATACTGGGCCTGCAAGGCGGACGGGACCGGCAGCCCCAGGAGGACCGCCACCGTCGCCCAGCGGAACAGACCGAGCAACTATCTGCACCTGGGTAGAGGGGGAGGCACAAAACTAATCAGTCGGCCTCCCAGGTAAAGCGGCGCGCACCTTGCTCCGGTTGGCCGCCCAGGGTTCCGTTACACTGAGAAATTTCCGGCTTGTGCCCCCCATCCAGCACCACTACTTTAAGCCGTTCAGCGACATGGCGATGTGGGGATTTTGGCCTCCTCTTCGTGCCGAGGTACCGTGGATACACAAGAGCTTCAACAGGTCGCGCTCTTCGAGAAGTGCCGCCAATTCACGAAAGCGCGTGAGTTGCAGGCCGTAGGCCTGTATCCGTATTTCAACCCGATTTCCGAATCGGAGGATACCGTCGTAGTCATTGACGGTCAGAAACGGATAATGCTCGGCTCCAACAACTATCTCGGCCTGACCCACCATCCTAAAGTCCTGGAGGCCGCCTCCCGGGCCTTGAGCCGCTACGGCTCGGGATGCACCGGCAGCCGGTTTCTGAACGGGACCTTGGACCTGCACGAGCAGCTCGAGAGCGCCCTGGCTGAGTTTCTGGGCAAGGAAGCCTGCCTGGTCTTTTCCACCGGCTACTCCGCCAATCTCGGGTTGATCTCGGGCCTGGTCGGACGGGGGGATGTGGTCTATCTCGACAAGCTGGACCACGCGTCCATCGTGGACGGAGCCAAGCTTTCCTATGGAGAGACGGAGCGATTCAATCACGGCGACCTGGCCAACCTGGAACGCCGGCTGGAGCGGAATGGAGCCAGCCGGGGTGCGATGATCGTGGTGGACGGGGTGTACTCCATGGAGGGCAACATCGCCGACGTGCCGGCCCTCACTCGAGTGGCCCGGAGGTACGGCGCGGCGTTGGCGCTGGATGACGCGCACGCGCTCGGCGTCCTCGGTCCCCACGGCGACGGTACCGCGGCCCACTTCGGGATGACCGAGGAGGTCGATATCATCGCGGGCACATTCTCGAAATCGCTGGCGTCGATCGGCGGGTTTGTCGCCGCGTCGGACAACGTGATCCACTACCTCAAGCATCATAGCCGGCCACTCATCTTCACCGCTTCCCTGCCTCCGGCCAACACCGCGGGTGTGCTTGCCGCCCTCACGGTGCTGCAGCAGGAGCCTGGCCGGCGGGACCGGCTCTGGGCCAATACTCGGAGGCTTCACGATGGGTTCCGGAGTCTTGGCTTCGAGATCGGCCCCACGGAAACCCCTATCGTGCCGGTGCTGATCGGGCCGCTGGAGAAGACGTTCCTCATGTGGCGCCGGCTCTTCGACGCCGGGGTGTTCACCAATCCGGTTGCCCCGCCCGCGGTGCCACCGTCGCAGTGCCGGCTCCGTACCAGCCTCATGGCCACGCACACCTTCGAGCAGATCGATTTTGCCCTGGAGCAGTTCGCTATGATAGGCAGGGACCTGGGGGTCATCTGACCGCACGCCTGCGCGTCCGAGAGGCGCGTGAGCAGCGGGACCTCCAGCGCTTCATCGATCTCCCTTATCGGCTGCACGCGCGGGACCCTCTCTGGGTCCCGCCGTTGCGTCGGGACGTGGAGACGCTCCTCTCCCGAACCAAGAACCCCTTTTTCGAGCACGCCGCGGCCGTGTACTTCATCGGCGAACGGAACGGCGAGGTCGTGGGCCGCATCGCCGCGATCAGCAATCGACTCCATAACGAGACCCATGACGACCGGGTCGGCTTCTTCGGCTTCTTCGAATGTGTCGACGATCAGGGCGTCGCCGACGCGCTCTTCGGCGCGGCCGCGGACTGGTGCCGCACGCTCGGACACGACGTTCTGCGCGGCCCCGCATCATTTTCAGTGAACGACGAGTGCGGACTCCTGGTGGACGGCTTCAGCACGCCTCCTACCCTGATGATGCCCCATAACCCGCGGTACTATATCAGCCTGATCGAGAACGCGGGCTTCAGCAAGGCCAAGGACCTCTGGGTGTACCAGGGTGGGAGCGAGGAGCGCTATGTCCCCGTTCCCGAGCGGCTGGCGCGGGCGACCGAGCTCATCCGCCAGCGGCAGGGCATTACCCTGCGGCCGCTCAACCTGAAGGACTTCGCCGGCGAGGTGGAACGGATCAAGGAGCTGTACAACGCGGCCTGGGTGAAGAACTGGGGCTTCGTTCCCATGACCGAGCACGAGATCGATCACCTGGCCGAGCAGTTCCGGCCGGTGGTCATCCCGGAGCTCGTCCCCATGGCCGAGAAGGACGGCAAGCTGATCGGTTTTGGAATCACCCTGCCCGACCTGAACGTCGTATTCCGGAAGAATCGCTCGGGGCGCCTGTTTCCGATGATCCTCAAGTTGCTGTGGGCCCTCAAAGCCAAGCGCATCCGCCGGGCCCGAATCCTATTGCTTGGACTCCTGCCGGAGTATCAGGGCAAAGGCATCGACGCGGTGCTTTATCACTGGATCTGGACCAAATCCGCTGAGCGAGGCATCTACTGGGGCGAGGCCGGCTGGATCCTGGAAGACAACCCCGCCATGAACGCAGGTCTCGAGAAGATGACCTTCCGGGTCTACAAGACCTACCGGCTCTACGACCGCAGCATATGAGGACGCTGGTGACCGGCGCGACCGGCTTCGTGGGAAGCCATCTCGTCGATGCCCTGCAGGGTAAAGGGGCGGAGGTGACGGTGCTGGCCCGCTCTCCGGACAAGGCTGCGGGGCTGAGCGCGCGGGGGGTGCGGGTCGTGAAGGGGGACCTGCATGAAGTGGCTGGACTGGAGCAGGCGGTGCGGGACCAGGATGTGGTGTATCACGTGGCGGGCGTGGTGGCGGCGCGGAACGAAGCGGAATTTCTCCGAGCCAACCAGGATGGGACGCGCAACATCGTGGGCGCGACAGAACGGACCGGCAAATCCCGCTTCGTTCTGGTCTCTTCCCTCGCCGCGGGCGGGCCCGCGCCCCGCGGTGCCCCACTCACCGGGAACGAGCCACCCCGGCCGCTGACCGCTTACGGGCGCAGCAAGCTGGCGGCGGAGCAGGTCGTTCGTTCCGCCGCGCTTCCGTGGACCATCGTCCGTCCCCCCATAGTGTACGGTCCCCGGGATCGCGAGGTGCTGAAGGTATTTCGTCTGGCACGGCTGGGGCTGGCCCCGGTGTTGGGCAGTGGAGACCAGGAGCTTTCAGCCGTCCACGCCGCCGATCTGGCCGATGCGCTCATTGCCGCGGGTACGGCCGGAGTGGCGGTCGGACGGACGTACAACGCGTGTCACCCCGAGGTGTTCACCAGCCGCGAGTTGGGCCGCGCAGTCGCAGCGGCCATGGGCCGCTCGGTGCTCAGCTTTACCGTTCCGCGGGGACCCGGTCGAGTGATCCTGTCGCTGACAGAGGCGCTGGCTCGACTCACCGGGCAAGTCACCATTCTGACGTCCGATAAGGCCAACGAGTTCTTCCAGCCAGCCTGGACCGGCAACCCAGCCCCGCTGATGCGCGATACCGGGTGGCATCCCACCCACGATCTGCGAAGCGGGCTGGCCGACACGTACCGCTGGTACCGGGAAGCCGGGTGGCTGTAGCCTTGGGAGCGGTTTCCGGCCAAATGGGAGCGAGGCGGAGGACCGGGCTGCGTGCGGTGGACCTGCTGCTTCTGGTCTACCTGGCGATGGTCTCAGTCGTGGCTGCCATCCGAGCGCCGAGCCAGCCGGGATGCTGGTGGCTCCTGTTGGCACACGGGTTGTTCATCGTCCTCCTGTTCCTCATTACCCGCCCGGGCCTGGGTCCGGTGGGCCGCACTCTGCGAGAGCTCTATCCGCTTTTTCTCCTGCCGGGTTTGTATAGCGAGCTGGATATTCTCAACTCTCCCTTGCTGCCGGTACATGACGCGCTGGTGCGGCACTGGGAGCTGCTCGTGTTCGGGGCGCAGGTCAGTCGGGAGTGGTGGCAGGCGGCTCCGAGCACCCTGTGGTCCACCATATTCCACGGGGCGTACCTGTCGTACTATCTGATTGTCTCCACCCCTGCGCTGTATTTTGCCTGGAAAGGCGATGTGGCCGCCGTCCGGCGCTTCGTCCTGATCGTGATGACCACCTTCGTTCTCTGTTATCTGTTTTTTATCTTCTTTCCGGTGGCGGGACCGTACTATGAATTCACCCGTCCCGCCGCCTGGTTTACCGCCAACCTACCGGCACGGCTCGCCTATGACGCCCTCGCGACCGGCAGCTCCTACGGCGCCGCTTTTCCTTCATCCCATGTGGCCGCGGCTCTGGCCGCCACGCTCGCGGCCATGCGGGCATCACGCCGCTTGGGGCTCGTCCTTCTCATACCGACCGCGCTACTGACGGTGGGGGTGGTGTACTGCCAGATGCACTATGGCGTGGATGCGCTGGCCGGGCTCGCAGTTGGCGGATTGGTCACATTGGTGGTGGGAAGCAAAGCGTAAGCGGGAAAGCAAATTGGGTGAGCGGTGAGCGGGAGAGACAGCTGCGGAACCGGTGCGCTATATATAGGGAAAGGGGTGCCCGTCCAGACGACAGAGCACCCCGCTTATGGTGTTCCCTCTCCACCCCTTACGTTTCTGCAGTTCCCGCTTACGGTTTTTATTGAACCGTCACCTTACCGTGCATGCCCAGCGCGAGGTGCGGCAGGCAGTAGAATTTATAGTCCCCCTTGGGGGCGCCGGCAAAGCTCACCTCATAGACCGCATCCGGCTCAGTCAGGAGCGGGCCTTCGAGAGGCGCCATCTGATTGGGCATATTCTTCTTGAGCACGTCGGCGGCGCCGCCCGGGATGCTGTCCGGCCAGAACGACACGTTGTGAGGGCCCGAGTTGTTTTTGTTTTAGCGTAGTTTTTGTAAAGAGTT
>JBJMPK010000137.1:0-12037 GCA_045803245.1 Gemmatimonadales bacterium | reverse complement strand
CGATCGGGCGGAGGACCTGGCGCAGGAAACCTTCGCGCGCGCGGTCGCCGCGCCGCCTAACAACCCGCGCCCGTGGCTCTTTGCAGTGGCCCTGAATCTGGTACGGGAAGATGGCCGGCGCGCGTTGCGTCAGGGCCGGCGCCTGGAGCTGCTCCGGAACGACGATCAGCCCCAGCAGGGTCCCGAACAAGATTATGAACGTAATGAACGCAGCGCCGCGGTTCGGACGGCGCTCGCCACCTTGAGCGATCGGGACCGGGAGGCGCTCCTGCTCAAGGCTGAAGGCTTCAACTACCAGGAGATCGCGGCCACGCTCGGTCTCTCGAAAGGCGCGATAGGAACGACGCTGGCACGTGCGCGGCGGCGGCTGGTCGAGGCATATCGTTCGGAAGGACGGGGGAAGAATGTCGCATCTTGATGAGGGCACACTCCACGCCCTGCTCGATGGTGAGCTGGATCTCGCCGAAGTGAGCGAGATCCAGGGTCATCTCGGCTCCTGCGTGGCGTGCGGGGCTCGCCTTCAGGAAGTCAAGCAGTTTCTGGCCGAGTCCGATCGGCTGGTCGGTGCCCTGGAGGTCCCTGCCGCTCCGGCCATCGCGCCGGCCGCCGCCGAGACTTCCCGGGCGCGGCCGGCCCGCAATTCACCGCCGCCTTCCATGTCGCGCCATGAGCCGGACCCGTGGGAATCTCCCGTCATCCTGCTGCCCGATCCCAATGATGCGCTTGCGGGGCGAAAGCGCTGGCTCAAGGCGTTCCGCTGGGCGGCCATGATCGCGGTGGTGGTCGGTGGGGGGCGCCTGCTTCTGAACGCCATCCACCCCGGCACCTCCTTGCCGCGCGATCCCGAAATCTCCAGCACCGCTCCCGCGGCGGCGCCTCCGGCAGTGGCCTCGCCAGCTGAGATTCACCGGCGCGAATCGCCCGTCGCTATTGCCGATAACAAGCCGGCCCGCCCCGCTGGCCAGCGGAAAGCACCGATCGAGAAAGCGGCGCCGCAGCCCCGGGCCCTCGCGGCCCAGGCGGCGGTCGACAGCGCCACCGAGCCGGTCGACTCCAGCGCAAATGCGTTCAGGGACACGGCCAGTCCCCCGGACAGCCTCGGGTCCGAGGAGCAGACCCTGGCGACGGCCGGTGCGGCCGAGTCGATTGCGGCGGACTCCGGCGCTGCCGATTCAGGCTCGGCCGCTCCCAGTCCGGCGGCCTCAGGCCCGCGGGACGCGCAACGGCAGACCGATGAAGCCGCCACTCGGCGGGCTGCCGCGGCGGCTCTGGCGGAGTTGGACCTGAAGCGTCGTCGTGAGCGGGCCGCCGCCGCAACGGCAGCGTTACCCCCGCCCCGGGCCGCGGCCCCGCCGGCAGCCGAACCTCCGCCCCCGGCTCCACGCACCCCGGAGCAGCGAGCCCAGATTTACCTCCGGATCGGACTGGACGAAGCGGCTAAACAGTTGGGCCGGCCGGTGCACGTGATCGAAGGAATGTCGCCCCAGCTGATCGGATTGGTGCAGGGGCGCTTAGTGGCGGGCGCGGACCCTAACCGTCCCGTGGTTCGCGTGGTGTATCTCGACACCCGGGGCCGTATGATCCTGCTCGATCAACAGCGGCTGCTACCCGGCCAGGCAACCGGATCGGCGGGCGGGAATCTTCGTTGGACCACCGGCGATGTGATGCTCTATCTGCGGGGCGAGCCGAGCCCGGATGTGCTCCGAGATCTGCAGAGGCGCGTGCGGTAGACCAGTCACCAGTCACCAGTCACCAGTCACTATGACTCGCGACTGGCGACTGGCGACTTCCCATCAAGCAGCTCCCTTACCTTCATCATCAGGTCGTCAGCGGTAAACGGCTTCTGCACAAAAGCGGAGTCGCTGCGGGTGACTCCGCGCCGCAGCACTTCGTCATTGGTATAACCCGAAATGAAGAGGACCTTGAGATCGGGCCGCTTGGTCAATAACCGGTCCACCAGCTCGCCGGCTCCCATTTCGGGCATGACCACATCGGTGATGAGCAGATGGATCGGATGGTTGTATCCCGCCGCCACGGTCACCGCGTCCCGGCCATGGCGAGCCTCGAGCACGGTGTGACCATGGTCGGTGAGAATCTTCCAGAGCAGCTCGCGCACCCCATCCTCGTCTTCCACGATCAGCACGGTTTCATCACCCCGGGTCGCAACCGGCGCCTCTACTGCCGCCGGCTCGCCCTCCGCTCTCGGCAGGAAGACTTTCACCGTGGTGCCCTGGCCGGGCTCACTGGACACTCGGACGACCCCACCGGTCTGCTTCACAATTCCGTAGACGATTGAGAGACCCAGCCCGGCCCGGCTCCCGGGAGCCTGGGAGGTGAAGAAGGGCTCGAACACGTGCGAGAGCGTGTCGCCGTCCATTCCGCTTCCCGTGTCGCTGACGGCCAGCACGATGTAGCGCCCCGGTTTGACCGACCGTCCGCGGCTGGAGCCACTGATCGACCGCTCACCGGTTTCGATCGTGAGGGTTCCGCCGACGGGCATGGCGTCACGGGCGTTCAAGACCAAATTGACGAGCACCTGCTCCAGCTGACCGGGATCGACCTTCACCTCACCCAGTCCAGGCCGCAGCTGAGTCACCAGCTTGATGTCTGCCCCGACCAGTCGCTGCATGAGACCTTCCATGTTGGACACCACGTTGTTGAGCTCGACGGTTCGTGGCTCCAGTGTCTGATGCCGTCCGAAAGCCAGCAGCTGCCGGGTGAGCAGGGCGCCGCGGTCGGCCGCTTTCCGGATCTGCTCCACGTCTTTGCGCCGGGCATCGTCCGCGGCGATGTCCCGCAGCAGCAGATCGCTGAACCCGCGAATGGTGGTGAGCAGATTGTTGAAGTCGTGGGCGACACCGCCGGCCAAGCGCCCGGCAGCATCCATCCGCTGCGCCTGGCGCAGCTGCTCCTCACTCTGGTGGAGCGCGGCGCGGGTGCGGGTCCGCTCGCTGATGTCGGTCGCCAGCACCAAGCGGGCGCGGCGTCCGTCCAGCTCCATCTCGTGAGAGACGAGCTCCATATCGATGACGGCGCCGTCCTTCCGCTGATGCTGGGTCAGGGCGACGTCCCCCCGCTGGAGGCCGGTTCGCTCGAGACCGTGATGCAGTCCGGGGGCATCCTCGGGGGGGAGCAGGTCCATGATGGTCATGGAAAGAAATTCTTCCCGGTTGTACCCATAGTGCCGCACGGCCGCGTCGTTCACCGCCAGGAAGGCAAGGGTCTCCACATCGAAGACCCACATCGGTTGGGGATTACTGCCGAACAGCATCCCGTAGCGCTCGTCCGCCTCCTGGGCGGCCCGGTATAGCCGGGCGTTGTCCACCCCCAGCGCCGCCCGGGCACCCAGCTCCTCGGAAAACGCGAGATCGTTGCCATCGTAGCGCCGGCCCGACTCGGGCCCAACCGCCAGGGTGATGGTGCCGACCGACTGACCCCGCGCCATCAACGGCACCCGGAGGAAGGTGTTGGTCGCCAGGGCCCGGAAGAGCTTGAGCTGCTCGGCGTCTTCCGCGCTGATCTGCAACAGCTCGTCGGTGACCTGGCCGATCTCGGACTGGCGGTACGCCGCACCGAAGGGAGGTTGCCGGGGGTTGTACTCGCACAGCGCGCGCACCAGCAGATCCTTGGTCGGATCCCGGTGCGCGCCCGCGATGAACTGCAGCACACCCTGCTCGCTGGCGACGTGAATGGAGCACCAATCAGCCAGAGTCGGAACGATGAGCCGGGCGAGGTTGCGAAGGGTCACTTCGTAATCCAGGGACGAGGCCAGCTGGACACTCGCCTCCGCGAAAAATGCGAGCCTCCGCTCCAGGCGCTCGGCCTCTTCCCGAGACAGCTCGATGGCTCGGGCCCGCTGGGCCGCATCCTTGAGACGTCCCACCAGAACGGCCGTGGCAGGAACCACGAGGCATAGCCCCAACAGGGTATAGGCGTTAGCCGGAGTGTAGTGCAGGATCGAGCCCGGAATCGAGAGAAAGTGCAGGGCATAGAGGAGGCTGAGGAGCCCGCTGATGAGCCCGGGCCGGAGTCCACCGCTGTAGGTGGAGTACACCACCGTCAGCAGGAGAAAGGCGAAGGGGTGGGCTACCGGGACATTATGGCGGGCGAGCTGATCGAGCAGGATGGCAGTGGCGAGCGTGAGGAGCGGCCCCCGGACGCTGAGCCCGATACGGGCCCAATCGGCCCGCCGCGGAGCCCGCGCCGCGGCGCGCGCAAGAAGACCTGACCCGCTGACGGGGTGCGCTGCTCCGCTTTCTGCCATTGGTGCTCCCGAGTACCGTGCCGCCCACCGGGCCGGCAGGGCGGAGATGGTAAGGTCCAATGTAAGGTCGTATAATGTCTGTGACAGGCCCCACACCGAAGGGTCCGGGGAAACTCCGGGTGCCTGCCCGTCCACCACTCAATCGAGAATCATATGGCCGCCACCAGAAAGTCCGCGAAGCGAGCTGGAAAGAAGGGCGCCGGCGCCAAGAAGCCGACGGCGAAGAAACGCTCAGGCAAGTCGGCTTCGAGAGGCCGCACCCGGGCCAGCAGCAGGAAGAAGGCCGGCACCCTGAAGCAGGCCGCCCGAAAGACCCTGCGGGCCGGGCGTCGTCCACTGGAAACGGTACGGGAGGCCGGCGAGAAGACCTGGGAGGCGTTGAAGTCGACGACCGCCCAGGTGGTGGAAGGGGTGAAGGGAACGTTCGAGTAGAGCGGTATCCGCCATTCCCCATCTTCGGTGCTTCGCGTGATCGCGGAGCACCGAATCCGACCTTAGCACTCCTTGCGACCCTGCGAATCGGGCGGTAAGCTATCCCCCGAATCCCGCTACGAGCATCGCCGCAGACCTTCCGCCAATCCGGAAAGGATCCTCGTGCCATGGACTTGAGTCGTCAGCTACGCATTCCCATTCGCGCTCTCCTGCTCCCCCTTCTTCTCACTCTACCGCTGAGGCTCTGGGCTCAAGCCCAAGCCACGACTGGAATCATCCGGGGAACCGTCACCGATTCAGCCGGCACGCCAATATCAGGGGCGGTCGTCACGCTGCGCCACTATGAGACTAACGCGCAGCGGACCCTGCATACCAACGCCAGCGGTGTGTACGTGGCTACCCTGCTTCGGGTCGGGGTGTATGACGTGGGAGCTCGGGCCCTGGGATTTCGTGAGGCGCGGCGCGATAGCGTGGAGCTCCGGCTGGGCGAGACAATCGAGCGGAACTTTGCCCTGGTGCCACAGGCGGTGCAGCTCCAGGAGCTCACGGTCTCGGCGGAGCGGGCGGTGGATGTCACCAGCTCGGAGTCGGCTACCCGGTTGAGCGCCGCGGCCGTCGAGGGCCTGCCCAACAACGGGCGCAACATCTTCAACTTCACCACCCTCACCCCCAACGTGGCCACGGTGCAGGGGCCCGACGGTGACGAGCTCAGCATCGGCGGCCAGCGAGGGATTCACAACAACGTCTCGGTCGATGGCGCAGACTTCAACAATCCGTTCTTTGGTGAGCAGCGGGGCGGCCAGCGGCCGGCATTCACTTTCAATCTGGACGCGGTCCAGGACTTCGTGGTGGTAGCCGATGGAGCCAACGCCGAGTTCGGCCGGTCCGGCGGCGGCTTCGTCAACATCATCACCAAGTCGGGCACCAACGAGTTCCACGGCTCGGCCCACTACTTCGGCAAGTACGACGCTCTGTCGGCGGATCCGAGCCACACCTTCCCCACGGGAGTTACCAGCACGTTCACTCCGGATTTTGCGCAGCACCAGTTCGGAGCCACCTTCGGTGGGCCGATCATACGGGACAAGGCCTTCTTCTTTCTGGCATATGACCAGCAGGAATACAACGAGACCAAGCAAACCGATCGGTTGGGCCTGATCGACCCGGCGCTCGTGAGCTTTGTCGATACCGCCTTCGGCGCAGCCTTGCAGGGGGATTTTGGCTCCATCAGCCGCACCAACGACGCCAACGCGTTCCTGGCCAAGCTCGACTTCAAGCTGGGCGAGAGAAACAACGCGTCGCTCAAGTACAACTACACCAACTCCCGGCAGGTGAACGGGACCTTCGACGTGGACTTCTGGGGCCGGAGTTCCAACGCCCTCGAGCGCGACTTCTCTCACGCGGTCAACGGCAGCCTGACGTCATTGTTCTCCTCGGCGCTCTCGAACGAGTTCCGCTTCCAGTGGGCCCGGGAGGACCGGCCCCGGCCCTACGACGGTCCGACCAACCCGGCCACCGGGCGGCCCTTCCCCGATACCGACATCGGCTGCATCAGCGCTGGTGAGTTCAATGGGTGTCGAGTGGGGATGCCCTTCTTCATTCCGGTTGATGCACACGATTACCGGTTTCAGGTGCTGGATAACATCTCGGTTGTGAGCGGTAACCACCTGTTCAAGATCGGCGGCGAGTGGAACCGAACCGGCGTAAGCCAGACGTTCCGAGGATTCGGCAACGGCAAGATCGCGTTTGGCTCGGTGTCGGGATTCCTGAACTACGTGGCCAACGGGAACGGCTACGTTGAGTGCGCCCTGGACGTCGTCAACACGCCAACGCCCAGCCAGACCACGGGCGCGTGCCCCGCGGGTCAGCACATCACCGGGCCCGTCCTTCTCTACCTACAACAGGCCGGTCTCAACGGCTTGACGGTGGACGAGGCCGGCACGCAAACGATCATCCAGAACGAGCTCGCGGCGTTCCTTCAGGATAGCTGGAAGCCGCGCTCGAACCTGACGGTCAATTACGGTGTCCGCTGGGAAGCCCAGATTGAGCCCAGCCTGATAACTCCAATTGCCGACCTGTTCTACCAGCCGCTCATCGGGCAAACGTCCACCACGCCAAGAGGGACGTTCGAGTTTCCCGGCAACGGCACCATTCCCTCCGACAAAGGTATGTTCCAGCCCCGGCTGGGCATCGCCTACGACATCAATGGCGACAGCAAGCAGGTGATCCGGGCGAATGCCGGCCTCTACTACGCGAGGATTCCGGGACTGAACCTGGCCAGCAGCCGGAGCACCGATGGCTCCCGGGGCCAGACGATCTTCCGCAACAGTGCGGTCACGAACGTGCCGGGACTGGGCCCGCCGCCGGCGTACGGCGACCTGTTGCCGACCCCGCCTGGAGGTCCGTTCGAGCCCGGCGTCTTCGTGTTCGACAAGAACTTCGAGAACCCTCGCACCTTCACCGCGACGGTCGGCTACGAGCGTGAGATCGGCGGCGGGGTGGCGGCAGGTCTCAGCTACACCCATGCCCGGACCGATCATTTGACCCGCTTCTTCAACGCCAACGACCCGGTCTTCGGCGACGGGATTGTCGGTCCCTGGTCCACCGCTTTCGCCCCTGGTGGCGCACCCGGACTCGGCACCTTGACCGTGGTCCAGAGCACGGCCAGGTCGCGCTACAACGGCATCACCGCCGAGCTCCGCCGCTCGGTCGGCTCCCGGCTCCAGTTCCAGCTGAATTACACCCTCTCGTTCGACAAGGCGGACGACGATAACGAGCGCGACCCGTTCACCTTCCGCTATGCCCAGGCCGATTCGTTGCAGAAGGAGTACAACTGGAGCGACCGGGACCAGCGGCACCGCTTCAATGCCTGGGTGCTCGCCGTTCTGCCGGGCGAGATCTATCTGAACAACCGGGTGAGCGCGTATTCGGCCCAGCCGGCCTCCGAGGTCTGCGGCGCGGGCAACGTCGGCACCGGCCAACGGGCCTCGCTGCAGTCGCAGCGGGTCTGCCCCGACGGTCACATCCTGCTGCGGAACACCATCCGCCGCGACAATAAATACTTCTCCTGGGATATCCGGGTGTCCCGGCCGTTCAATCTTGGCCATCAAGGGGCGATGGAGCTGATCTTTGAGGCGTTCAACGTTACCAACAACGACAACTTCAAGGACCCCTCCTCCGGCGGTACGTTCCTCAACTTCGATGGAACGATCCGGAGCGGCTTGGGTGAGCCGAGACAGTTCCAGGCCGGCGTGCGTTATCTGTTCTGAGAGCAAGCCACCAGAGTGTCGCCGGCGCTGAGCTGCGGCTCGACGTCGGCGACTCTGTTATCCGTACTCCCCTCCGCTTCCTACGCTCCGCCCTCTACTCCAAACTCTGCCAAGCAACGCCGGATGTGAGGCTCGCCACAACCTGGTAAGGGCCTCCGGACATATCCTGGGGTGTGACCGGCGCTCGAGGATCAAGTTGGAGGGAGGATCTGGAGTGAATCCAGCCGTAATCAGGCGCAGCCAAGTCCGGCCCGGATGGGGAAACCAGATCGGTGACGCCGAGTGGCGGGTATACCATCAAGTCGTGAAGGAGGCACGAAGGTCCGGGGTGCGCTTTGCCTTCGGAGGTGCCTTCGCCACGGCGGTGTACACCGGTGACCTGAGAAACATCAAAGATTTCGACTTCTATATCCTGCCGCAGGACCGGGCGCCGATGATTGCCGCCATCACCCAGGTCGGACTCGAGGATCACTACCACCGGCTCCCCTACGATCGATCTTGGATTTACCGGGCCAGCACCGGAGACGTGATTGTAGATGCGATATGGGCCATGGCCAACTCCAGGACGGTGGTCGATGATCGCTGGCTGGACGCCGGTCCCGAGGTCACTCTTCGCGGGGAGACCATACGTGCCATTCCCGTGGAGGAGCTGATCTGGAGCAAGCTGTACGTGCTACAACGCGAACGGTGCGATTGGGGTGACGTTTTCAATCTGATCGACGCGCGGGCGGAGACCATCGACTGGGGTCACTTGATCGACCGGATTGGGGCCGATGCCCCACTCCTGGCCGGGGCGGTCACGGTGTTCGCCTGGCTGGCACCAGATCGGGCCTCCGCCATTCCCGCCCCGGTCTGGAAGCGGCTCGGCCTCCTTCCCCCCCGAGGCGCGGCTGAGGCGGCTAACCGGGCTAACCTGCTGGACAGCCGCCCCTGGTTTCATCGTTCCAATCAGCGGTGAGGTGACGTGCTCATAGGAGCGATGAACCACCCGGCTCGTGATGTGCTTCAGGAGATCGAGTGGATCGCCGCGATGGGTTTCGGCTTCATCGATCTTACCCTGGAGCCACCGAAGGCGGCCTCCTGGAAGGTAGACCGCACCGCGATCCGGGCTGCTCTCGAGCGTCACCGGCTGGGCGTGGTCGGTCACACCGCGTACTACCTGCCCATCGCCAGCGGCATCGAGGAAATTCGCCGGGCCTCGCTGCAAGAGCTGAAACGCTGTGTCGACGCATTTGCCGAAATCGGTGCCCGCTGGATGAACATTCACCCGGACCGGCACGCTCCGATGCACGACCGCAACTTCTTCATCAGGAGAAATCTCGAGACCCTGACTGAGCTACTGCCGTACGCCGCCGACCACGAGGTGGGCTTGATGATCGAAAACCTGCCGGGCGACTTCAACAGTGCACGCGACCTGGGGGAGCTGCTGGATCCCCTTCCGGAGCTCGGCCTGCACCTGGATATCGGCCATGCCAACCTGATGGTGGCGCAGAGCACGGTGGAGGAGCTGCTGAGAGCCTATGGTCCTCGACTGCGGCACGTACATTTGCACGACAACAAGGGCGGAGGCGCGGATTTGCACCTTCCGCTGGGAACCGGCAGTGTCGACCTGCGTGGCGGCGTGCGGCTGCTTCAAACGGTGGGGTACGACGGGACCATCACCTTGGAGGTCTTCACCCCTGATCCTCACCACCTTGCGTATAGCCGTGATCTGCTGCAGCGAGTTTGGACCGAGGAGTGCCGTTCGCCTCATCAGCCTCCGATTCCAGCGCACCCCGAACCTTGGACGCCAACTGGTCGGGCGTGAAAGGCTTGGGCAGGAAGTCGTTCACTCCCGCCTCGCTGAAGCGTTGCATCACCTCGATATCGCCATATCCACTCATGGCGACGATGGGGATGTCCGGTGCCAGCCGGCGAAGCTCGGTAGCGGCCTCGGCGCCTCCCAGGATCGGCATAGTGAGATCGAGCAGGATGAGCCGGACCTGATCGCCAAGCTGCCGGAGCTTTTCCACCGCCTCGGCGCCATCTCGGGCCAGCTCGGCGGTATAGCCGGCATCTTCGAGTACACTTGCCGCCAGGACCCGAACTGCTTCTTCGTCGTCCACAATCAGAATCGTTCCGGCCCCCTGAAAGTCCTGCTCCACCCTGACGTGACCGCTCGACCGCTCCGGGCGGCGAGTCTCTCGCGGTACCGGCAAAAGTATGGTAAAGGCGGTTCCCTGGCCCGGCTGGCTTTTCACACTGATGGCCCCGCGGTGCCCCCGTACGATTCCCAGGGCGGCTGACAGCCCCAGCCCCCGCCCCAGGAATTTGGTGGTGAAGAACGGCTCGAAGATCCGGTTCCTGGTTTCGGCATCCATGCCTGCTCCGGTATCGGTCACGTCGATCCGGACGTAGTCCCCTGTCGTGATGGGAAATCCTTCGGTCCGCGGCCGCTCGCGCCGCTCGACGAAGGATTCGGTCCGGATTCGTACGGTGAGCGTCCCCGGCTGATCGCCTATGGCTTCGCCTCCGTTGATCACCAGGTTCATCACCAACTGCTGGAGCTGGGCCCGGTCAGCCTCGACCAGGATCGCCTCGTCAGGAACATCCACAACCAGCGTGATCTTCTTCGAGATGGACGCCCGAATGAGAGAGCTCACCTCACTGACCAGCTTGCACACATCGACCGGCTGAATCACGAACCGGCCTTTCCCCGCGTAGGCGAGCAATTGCCGGGTCAGATCCGCGGCCCGCTCGCTCGCTGCCAGAACGTCATGAAGCAGCGACGCGGCGTGCTCCGACCGGCCAGCCACAATGGCGCGGCGGGCCAGGCCGGCGTTACCCATGATGCCGGTGAGGAGGTTGTTGAAGTCATGGGCGATGCCGCCGGCCAGAACCCCGATGCTCTCGAGCTTCTGGGATTGCTGGAGCGCCTCGGCGTTTTCCTGCTGTGTCGCCTCGGTGCGACGTTGCTCGGTCAGATCCCGGACCACCATTACCGCGCCCGCGACATTGCCATCCCCCCAGATTGGTGCAGTGGAGCAGCTGACGGGCACCGCGTAGCCGTTCCGGTGGATGAAGGCGTCCTCCTGCCCCCGGACAGTTTCCCCCGAGACGAGCACGTTCATGTGGGGACACTCTTCCAGGGGATAAGGGCTTCCGTCGGGGCGGCGCCAGTGCAGCTTGTGGTGCAGGTACTCGCCGATCAGCTCTTCGCGGGTCCACCCGAACATTGCTTCAGCGGCCGGATTCGCGAATGTGGTCCGTCCGTCGCTATCGATCAGCAACAGGGCTTCAGCCGCATTGGTGGCGATAGCGTCGGCCAGATTCAGTTGGTACTGCAGCAGCTCGTCGGATTGTTTCCGGTCGGTGTCGTCTCGAACGATCTTCGCCAGCCCGATCAACGTTCCCGATCCGGTTCGAAGCCCGAGCATCACCCCATTAGCCCAGAACCGGGAGCTGTCTTTTCGAAGATGCCAGCGGGAGTCCTCGGCCCGGCCGGTCTCCATGGCAAACTTTTGCTCGCGCTCCGGCACGCCATGGAAGATGTCCTCGGGGGTGAAGAGGATGGACCCATGCCGGCCAATGATCTCCGGCTGCTCGTAGCCGAAGATGCGCTGGGCGCCGGCGTTCCAGGTCTCAACGACCCCGCCGAGGCTGAGGTGGAACACGGCGTAGTCAACACTCGCTTCGAACAGGAGGCGATAGCGATCTACTTCCATGAGAGCCACTCAGCCGATAGGGTAGCGGACTCCGCGCTTACACCGGGACCCCCGCAAGCTGGGGCCGTTCCGCCAGTCTGGCTGTGATGTGGATACCCACACAGAGCAAGGAGTTGGCTCGGATACCAGTTCCATGTGAATACCATCACAGACACCCGACCCAGGGCGCCCTATGCTTGCGGGGTCGTGAGGTTCAACGTTTTCTCAAGCTGGAGGTTGCTCCATGCTGGTATGGCTTGCTGTAATCCTGCTGGTGGCATGGCTGCTCGGCTGGGGCGTCTTCCACGTTGCCGGCGGCTTGATCCACCTCCTGCTCGTCGTGGCTCTGGTGGTATTCCTGATCAACTTCATCTCAGGACGGCGAGCGGTTT
>JBJMPK010000136.1:0-6691 GCA_045803245.1 Gemmatimonadales bacterium | reverse complement strand
CTCCGCATCTCCGAAGGCGCCGCAAGCACTCGAAGCCGCCTACCGCAGGAGCGGCCGGATCCTGCCCCGCCGCAGGAAGGATGACCGAACCGCGACGCGAGCATGGGCTACGTGGTCGCGCGACGCTTCCTGGACAGTCCTTCCAGCCTGGGATGGAGGGCAAATCGACTGAGCTGGCCTGATGGCTCCCCCGGCTCGGTAACCTGGATGCCCGCCGTGACTGGGGATTTGCCGGGGACTATGTCGAGGCCATGTGGCGCATGCTGCAACAGCCGACACCCCAGGATTACGTCATCGGGACGGGCCGCACCCACAGCGTCCGAGATCTGGTGCAGGCCGCCTTCGGCCACGTCGGGCTCGACTGGCAGAAACACGTCGTAACCGATCCGAAATACATGAGACCGGCAGAGGTGGACCTGCTGCAGGCCGACCCATCCAAGGCGCGCCGGGAGTTGGGTTGGACGCCCCACGTGGGGTTTGACGAGCTGGTTGCCATGATGGTGGATGCCGACCTCGCCCGGCTGGCTGAGCGGCGGTGAAGGGTCGGACGTCGTGAGAGTGCTGGTAACCGGCGCCGACGGTTTTGTCGGCCGGCACCTGGTTGCGCGGCTGGTCGAGACGGGTCATGAGGTGCTGGCAGGCTGCCGGCCGGGCGGCGAGCCGCTCGAGCGCTGGCTGGGGGCGCGCTGGCGGGGGGCCGTTCGAATGGTTCCGATAGAGCTCACCGATACCGACTCGGTGCAAGCCGCGCTCAGCTCTTCGTGCGATGCCGTTGCCCACCTTGCCGCTCTGGCGTCGAGTAGTGAGGCGCGACAAGATCCGGCCAAGGCCTGGGTGGTGAATGCCGCCGGAACCGCGCGGGTGGTGGAAGCAGCCGCGGCTCTTCGTACGTCAGGTACCGCCGACCCCCGGGTCCTGGTGATCTCGAGCGCCGAAGTCTACGGCGAAGGTCGCGGCGCGCCTCGGACCGAGGAAGATCCGGTGGCTCCCCAGTCAGCCTACGCGGCCAGCAAAGCGGGCAGCGAGATCGCGGCCCTGGAAGTCTGGCGCCGGGCGGGACTCCGGGTGGTGATCGCGCGCCCGTTCCCTCACACCGGTGCGGGACAGCCGGCCAACTACGTCGTGCCCGCGTTCGCCCAGCGACTCCGCGCCGCCAAGGCGTCGGGGGCGACCGAGGTGGCAACCGGTAACCTCGATCCAATCCGCGATCTGCTGGACGTACGGGACGTCGTCGAGGCCTATCTCGCGCTGCTGGCCCATGGGGCGGTGGGAGAGACGTACAACATCGCGCGCGGAGATGGGGTGACGCTACGCGACCTGTTTCAGCGTCTTGCCGGTCTCATCGGTGTGCCCGCCCAGCCGGTACCGGATCCTACGCTCGTTCGCCCCGGCGACATCGTGCATCTGGTCGGCGATTCGACCAAGCTTCGGAACGCCACCGGATGGGCCCCGACCGTCACCCTGGATCAGACCCTGCGGGAAGTGGTGGATGCCCAAGCGCGCTGACCTCTCGACCATCCTCATCATAGGCTCCGGTCCCATCGTGATCGGCCAAGGTGCCGAGTTCGACTATTCCGGCACTCAGGCCGTGAAGGCGTTGAAAGAAGAGGGCTGCCGGGTCGTCCTGATCAACTCGAATCCCGCCACGATCATGACCGACCCCGAGCTGGCCGATCGGACTTACATCGAGCCGGTGACCCCGGAATGGGTGGCCAAGGTCATTGAGCGAGAGCGCCCCGACGCCCTGCTCCCCACCATGGGCGGGCAGACCGCGCTCAATGTGGCCATGGCGCTTCAGCGGGACGGCACCCTCGCGCGTTACGGCGTCGAGCTGATCGGTGCCAACGAACGGGCCATCCGGTTGGCGGAGGATCGGGAAGAGTTTGCCCAGGCCATGCAGCGCATCGGTCTGGCCACACCGGAAGGACGCACCGTTCGAAGCGTCGACGAAGGACTCGAGGCGGTCGAGGCGACCGGCTACCCCGCGATTCTGCGGCCGTCGTTCACCCTCGGAGGCACCGGAGGAGGCATCGCCTATAACCGGGAAGAGTTCGAAGATCTGGTTCGGCGGGGACTGGAGCTGTCGCCGGTCGGGTCGGTGCTGGTGGAGCGCAGCGTCATCGGCTGGAAAGAGTTCGAGCTCGAGGTGATGCGGGATGGGGCCGACAACGTCGTGATCGTCTGCTCGATCGAAAATCTCGATCCCATGGGAGTGCACACCGGCGACTCGATCACCGTCGCTCCCGCCATGACGCTGACCGACCGGGAATACCAGACCATGCGCGATTCCGCGATCCGGATCATTCGGGAGATCGGGGTTGCCGCGGGCGGATGCAATATTCAATTCGCCGTGAGCCCCACCACCGGGGAGCAGCTGGTAATCGAGATGAACCCCCGGGTCTCCCGCTCCTCCGCACTGGCCTCGAAGGCAACCGGATTCCCCATCGCGCGCATCGGAACCAAGGTGGCCATAGGCTACCGGCTGGATGAGCTGCCGAACGACATCACCAGGACCACACCGGCTTCCTTCGAGCCGGTGCTGGATTACGTGGTGGTGAAGATCCCCCGGTTCGCCTTCGAGAAATTTCCGTCGGCCGACCCGACCCTCACCACCCAGATGAAATCGGTTGGGGAAGTGATGGCGATCGGCCGGACCTTCAAGGAGGCGTTCCAGAAGGGGCTCAGGGGACTCGAGGCGGATCGAGCCGGCTGGACCGTCGCCGCCTCGCCCGCCGACGACCGGCTCGAAGACACCAGCCGCGAGGCGATCCTGGCGGCAATTCGAACCCCGACACCGGAGCGGATCTTTCAGATCAAGTACGCGCTCCAACTGGGGATTCCGGTGGACGCGATCGCGGAGAGAACCGGGATCGATCCCTGGTTTCTCCATCAGATGGCCGAGCTGCTCGAGGCCGAGCTGGAATGGGCCGCCGCCGCCCGCCCATCCGACGAACAGGAGCGGCGGCTGCTACGGCGGATGAAGCGGCTGGGCTTCTCCGACCGGCAGTTGGCCGATCTTCGGGGTATGCCAGAGAACATTATCCGTGCCGAGCGTCACCGGTTGGGCATCCGTCCTGCCTACAAGACCGTGGACACCTGCGCGGGTGAGTTTCCCTCGTCGACACCCTACCTCTACTCGTCCTACGATGACGAGAATGAGGCCGGACCGAGCGGCCAGCGTACCGTGGTCATTCTGGGTAGCGGTCCCAACCGCATCGGCCAGGGAGTCGAGTTCGATTACTGCTGTGTTCGCGCCGCGCTCGCATTCAGAGAGATGGGCTACCGCACCGTGATGGTGAACTCGAATCCCGAGACTGTCTCAACCGACTTCGATATTTCCGATGCCCTCTATTTCGAGCCGCTCACGTTGGAGGATGTGCTGGAGGTGGTCGCGGTCGAAAAACCGATCGGAGTGGTGGTTCAGCTGGGAGGTCAGACTCCGCTTCGCCTGGCCCGCGCGTTGGAGCGCGAGGGAGTGCCGATCCTGGGCACGTCTCCCGAAGCGATCGACCTGGCCGAAGACCGCGGGCGGTTCGAGGGGATCACCCGGGAGCTCGGCGTGGCGCAGCCGCCGAGCGGTGTGGCGCACTCGGTCGACGAGGCGGTGGCGGTGGCCGCGCGCGTCGGCTACCCGGTCCTGGTACGTCCATCCTACGTGCTCGGCGGACGCGCCATGGAGATCGTCTACGACGACAGCTCGCTTCGGAGTTACTTCGCCCGGGCCGCCCGGGTGGCGCCCGAGCATCCGGTGCTGATCGACAGCTTCCTGGAGGATGCGTTCGAGGCCGATGTCGACGCCATAGCCGACGGGAGCCGCTGCGTGATCGGCGGGGTGATGCAGCACATCGAGGATGCCGGCATCCACTCCGGTGACTCGGCCTGCGTCCTGCCGCCCTACCTGATCACCGAGGCGCAGGTCGAGGAGATGAGGCGGCACACTCGGGCCTTCGCCGAACGGCTTGGGGTGGTCGGACTGCTCAACGTGCAGTTTGCCATCAAGAACGGGATCGTATACGTGCTCGAGGTCAATCCTCGCGCCTCTCGTACGGTGCCGTTCGTCTCCAAGACCACCGGCGTTCCGCTGGCCAGCCTCGCGGCTGCCGTAATGGTGGGGAAGACCCTGGAGGATCTCGGTCTCCATGACGATGTGCTGCAACCCTACGTGGCGGTCAAGGAGGCGGTGTTCCCCTTCAGCAAGCTCCCGGGGGTAGACCTCATCCTGGGGCCCGAGATGCGGTCAACCGGCGAGGTGATGGGCATTGCCGACTCGTTCGGGATGGCCTTTGCCAAGGCTCAGATCTCGGCCGAGGGTGCGCTGCCGCTGGAGGGCTCGGTCTTCGTGACGGTAAACGATCACGATAAAGCCAATGTCACTCCCATAGCCAGGCGATTTCACGCGCTTGGCTTCAAGATGCTGGCCACGGAGGGCACCGCCCGCTATCTCCGTTCGCGCGGCATCCCCACCGAGCGGGTGCTCAAGGTCTACGAAGGACGTCCGAACGCTATCGACCTATTGGTATCAGGACAGATTCAACTTCTGATCAATACCCCGCTCGGCAAGCTCACGCAGCAGGATGACTATGCCATCCGGCGTGCCGCACTCCAGCACCGGGTGCCCTATACCACCACGCTTTCGGCCGCCTCCGCTGCCTGTGATGCCATCATCGCGCTCCGGAGCCGGGCGGGCGAGGTGCGGCCCCTTCAGGAGTGGCACGCCCTTGCACGGGAGATGTCGCCGGAGTGGACCGGGTGACGGCCAGGGATCAACGGTTCGTTGCGGCACTCCGGAGTCGAATTCGCGGTACGGTGCGTGAAGCCGAGCCGGTGGCGCGCTACTCGACCTATCGGATCGGCGGGCCCGCCACCGTGTTGCTGCCGGCCAGCGCGGAAGATGTCGCTGCGGCGCTCACTCTGGCGCATGAAGCAGGGGTGCCGTGGTTTGCCGTCGGACTGGGCTCCAACATTCTGCTCCCCGACGAAGGTCTCGACGCGCTGGTCATCCGGCTGGGGAAGGGCCTGGACGCCATCCGGTCCGACCGCGATGCCTGGACCATCGGCGGCGGTCTTCCGGCGCCGCTGGCCGCACGGCGCACGGCCGAGGCGGGGTTCGCCGGGTTGCATATCTTCGTCGGCGTACCTGGCACCGTTGGCGGAGGGGTGTACATGAATGCCGGGTGTCATGGCGGTGACTGGTCCGACGTGGTCCAGCAGGTCACCGTGGTCGACATGACCGGCCGCGACACCGTCCTCGGCCGCGCCGATATCCCGTTCACCTACCGCCGGAGCGGGCTGGAGGGCAGGATCGTTCTGGAGACCACCGTCCGACTCCGGCCGGAGGAGCATGCTCGGCTGGAGGAGTCGGTGGCCGAGATGTTCGAGTGGCGCCAGCGGGGTACGCCGTTCAATCAGCCGTGTTGTGGTAGCGTGTTCAAGAATCCGGCCGGGCCCAGTTGGAAGCGGGAGGATGGTTCCCGGACGGCCGGCCAATTGATCGAGGCGGTGGGACTAAAGGGCTTCAGTATCGGGGGCGCCCAGGTGTCACCCATGCATGCCAACTACTTCGTCAACACCGGTGGGGCGACAGCGGCGGACGTGCAGAGGCTGATCGAGCATGCGCAGAAGGTGGTGCTGGAGAAGTTTGGAGTTGCCCTGGAACCGGAAGTGAAGTTGATCGGAAGCCGAGGGGAGTACCTCAACAGCGGCGAGAGGTAATGCCCGACTACTTCGTCCACGAATCCTCGTATCTAGACGATGGTGCTACGATCGGCAAAGGCACCAGGATCTGGCACTTCTGTCACATCATGCCCGGCGCCGTGATCGGCGAGCGGTGCAACCTGGGGCAGAACGTGGTCATCATGTCGGGAGTTCGGCTGGGAAACAACGTGAAGGTCCAGAATAACGTCTCCATTTACGAGGGGGTGGTGCTGGAGGACGACGTCTTTTGCGGCCCCAGTTGCGTCTTTACCAATGTGGTCAACCCGCGCAGTCACGTGCCCCGGAAAACCGAGTACCGCCAGACCCTCGTCCGGCGGGGGAGCTCGATCGGAGCCAACGCCACGATCTTGTGCGGCCTGACGCTGGGAGAGTACAGCTTCATCGGGGCCGGGGCGGTGGTGCGGAGCGATGTCCCGCCATTTGCCCTGATGGTAGGGGTGCCGGCCCGGCGAGTCGGCTGGATGTGCCAATGCGGCGTACGGCTCCAGGTCCGGGATGGCCGCGCATCCTGCACTGCATGTGGGGCAACGTACCGCGAAACCGAGTCGCTTCTCCGTCAGATTGACCCACCCAGCCCACCGGGCTAACTTCTATCGCTGCCGATGGTTCCACATTTTGTGCGCCCGCATCCGGCCTCTCTCCGGCCGGAGCGCGGGCGCTTTCCCATGATCGCTCCCCGGGCGCCGTCCCAGGTGAGCCAAGCCCAGGGTCTCTGGTGAACGTACCCCTGCTGGATCTGGTGGCGCAGTATCGCACCATCAAGGACGATGTTCTCTCTGCCATGATGAGGGTGATCGAGCGGCAGGGATTTATCATGGGTCCCGAAGTCGCTCAGCTCGAGGCCGAAATAGCCCGGCTGTCCCATGCCCGGCACGCAATCGGTTGCGCCAGTGGTACCGACGCCCTTTTCCTGCCGCTCAAGGCCCTTGATTTCAGTTTTTTCTTTTATGTATTGAGTAGTGTATTGAAATTTTTT
>JBJMPK010000135.1:0-3678 GCA_045803245.1 Gemmatimonadales bacterium | reverse complement strand
ACCGTGTCCAGAGTCTTGGGGCACGGTGGCGAGACCGAGCACGTCGAGACCTACCGCGGCACCACCGTCAAGATCGAGCTGCAGGAAAAGGTCCGGCTCGAGATTGGTGTATCTGAGCCGTTCGTGCAGGTGACGGTCAATGCCATCCTTGGAAGTGCTCGGACCGGGGAAGTGGGCGACGGAAAGGTCTTCGTCCTCGACGTGGCCCAGGTATACCGGATTCGAACTGGAGAGAAGAACGAAGCGGCGGTAACGCCGGCGGTGGCCGTCGGCGTGTAAACCGGGAGGTGGGTAAGCAAGAGTTGTTACCCTGAACGAAGTGAAGGGGCCGGAGCAGCGTTTCGGCCCCTTCGCTACGCTCAGGGTGACAATCGCTCTCTTACCGACTTACCGCCGTTCCGCCTACATTCCCTCAATGTCCAACCCACTCCGAAGCTCCACCATCACCCAGGGCGTGCAACGTGCACCCAACCGGGCCATGCTCCGGGCGGTAGGGTTCGGGGATGACGACTTCGACAAACCCATCGTCGGCATTGCCAACGCTCACAGTACCATCACCCCATGCAACGCCGGTCTCGACCAGTTGGCGCATCGGGCTGAGGCGGCGGTGCGGGCCGCCGGAGCGATGCCTCAGCTGTTCGGCACGATCACGGTCAGCGATGGGATCTCGATGGGCACCGAGGGAATGAAGTATTCGCTCGTCTCCCGAGAGGTGATCGCCGATTCGATTGAGACCGCCTGCGGGGCGCAGAGTATGGATGGGGTGCTTGCGGTCGGCGGGTGCGACAAGAACATGCCCGGCGCGATGATCGCCATCGCGCGGATGAACATTCCCGCGATCTTCGTCTATGGTGGCACCATCAAACCGGGTCATTACGCCGGACGGGACCTGACGGTGGTGAGCGCGTTCGAAGCCGTGGGGCAGTACAGTGCCGGCAAGATCGACGACCAGGAGCTGCTGGAGGTGGAACGCCGCGCCTGTCCGGGCAAGGGCTCCTGCGGCGGGATGTTCACCGCCAACACGATGTCGTCCGTGTTCGAAGCCATGGGCATGAGCCTGCCCTACTCGTCGACCATGGCCGCCGAGGATGGGGAGAAGGCGGAGAGTGCCGCGCGATCGGGCACGGTGCTGGTAGAGGCGATTCGGCGGCAGCTCCGCCCCCGGCAGATTCTCACCCGCAAGGCCTTCGAGAACGGGATCGCCGTCACCATGGCGATCGGCGGGTCCACCAACGCGGTGCTGCACCTGCTCGCGATCGCGCGAGCCGCCGGCGTTCCCCTTGCCCTGGATGACTTCGAGGCGGTGCGGGTCCGGACCCCGGTGCTGTGCGACCTCAAGCCGTCCGGCCGATTTGTGGCCACCGATCTGCATCGTGCCGGCGGAATATCGCAGGTCATGAAGGTCCTGCTGACCCACGGCGTTCTCCATGGCGACGCCCTGACGATCACCGGAGAGACCGTGGCCGAGTCGTTGGCCCAAGTGGCTCCAGAACCTCGCCGGGACCAGGAGGTCATTCGCCCCTGGAACCATCCACTCTACCCCCAAGGGCATCTGGCCATCATGCGAGGAAACCTTGCGACCGAAGGCGCGGTCGCGAAGATCACCGGCGTGAAAGCACCGCGTATCAGTGGACCGGCCCGGATCTTCGACTCGGAGGAGAGCTGTCTCGACGCCATTCTCGCCGGTAGGATCCGGGCCGGTGACGTGCTGGTGATTCGCTACGAGGGACCCCGGGGTGGACCGGGCATGCGCGAAATGCTCGCGCCCACCTCAGCCATCATCGGAGCCGGACTGGGCGACTCGGTTGGGCTGATCACGGATGGGAGATTTTCCGGCGGCACCTACGGCATGGTCGTGGGGCATGTGGCGCCGGAGGCGGCGGCCGGCGGAGTCATCGCGCTGGTCGAAGAGGGCGACCGGGTGACGATCGATGCCGAACGGCGCCTGCTTCAGCTCGAGGTCCCCGAGGCGGAGCTGGCGAAGCGGCGGAAGGCATGGACGCCCCCGAAACCACGGTACTCGGCGGGCGTGCTGTACAAGTATGCCAAGCTGGTATCGAGCGCGAGTGTGGGAGCTGTTACCGATCTCTAGCGCTGGTGGCGAGCTGCGCAGTCGGCGGGAGGCGTTGGGCTACGGCATCCTGGTGGGAATTTGCCTGGGACTCTTCCTGTGGCTCACGATTGCCGTGATGGAGGGTCGCACGCTCGCCTGGGACACGCGGGTCATGCTCGCGCTGGCGGACCAGCGGAGGCCGTGGCTGACCGGGCTGATGAAGGTGCTGAGCGTGGCAGGTTCCGGACTGGTCGAGTTCCCCCTCGCCATACTGCTGCTGGTCGGCCTCTCCGTCCGCGGACGAAAGCCGGAGGCCTGGTGGTACACCGCCGCCGTGCTGAGCGGATGGGCCCTCTACGCGCTCGCGAAGATCGCGGTCCATCGCTCCCGACCACACGTGATCTCCCGACTGATGCACGGTGCGGGCTGGTTCTCTTACCCCTCCGGCCATAGCATGCTCGCGCCGCTCGTGTTCGGACTCGGCATCATCGCGTGGGCAGCTCCCTGGCCCTCGGCAGTCCTGCGGAGAACCGCCCTCGCCCTTGCTGCGCTGCTTGCCCTTGGTGTCGGCGTGTCGCGAGTCTACCTCGGAGCCCACTACCCGACCGATGTGCTCGGCGGACTGCTGCTGGGCACCGCGTGGAGCGGGCTCTGGCTTCTCTCGGGAGTTAAGAGGAGATCCTGAATGGTCTCCCCAATCTCTCCGGTGGTGAGATACGGTTGACCGCGCGGCGTGATATCCCTGGTACGGGCTCCCGCAGTAATCGCGTCGCGCACCGCCCCGTCAATGAGTCCTGCGGCTTCGGGCTGCTGGAGTCCGTAGCGCAGGAGCATTGCAGCCGATGCAATGGCCCCGATGGGATTGGCTACCCCACGGCCGGCGATATCCGGAGCCGAGCCGTGCACCGGCTCGAACAAACCGGGACCGTCACCGATTGAGGCGGAGGGCAGGAGGCCCAGAGAGCCGGTCAGCACCGCCGCTTCGTCGCTCAGGATGTCACCGAAGAGGTTCTCGGTGAGCAGCACGTCGAACCCCGCCGGATTCGCCACCAGCTTCATCGCGGCAAAATCCACATACAGGTGCTCCAGCCTCACGTCCGGATAGTCGTCGCCGATGCGGCTGACGGTCTCACGCCAGAGCTGGGACACCTCGAGCACGTTCGCTTTGTCCACCGACGTCACCCTGCCTCGCCGCTCCCGCGCAGCCTGGAAAGCTACCCGGGCGACGCGCTCGACTTCGGCGACGCTGTAGCGCAACGTATTCACCGCACTCTGCTCGTCTCGTCCCCGGGGCTCGCCATAGTACAGGCCGCCCGTGAGCTCCCGCACAATCAGCAGGTCGACGTTCTCGAGCCGCTCGGCGCGCAGCGGAGAAATCTGGTGGAGCGCTGGATGGACCGAGATCGGCCGCAGGTTGGCGTACGCGCAAAGGAGCTTTCGCAGTGCCAGAAGCCCAGATTCCGGACGGCGGCTTGCGACGGCGTCCGCCAGCGAGGGATGGCCCACAGCACCCAGCAGCACGGCGTCGGCATCCAGCACCGCGTCCCGGGTCCGGGGTGGAAGCGGCTCCCCCAGGTCGAAGACGGCTGCGGCTCCAATCGGATACTCCGGCGTTTCGATCGTGT
>JBJMPK010000134.1:0-4619 GCA_045803245.1 Gemmatimonadales bacterium | reverse complement strand
GGGGAGGTGGTGAGGGCCACCCACCCCGCCTACCCGGGTTCGGCGTGGCTGACACCTGCCGACCCGGTCGCCTGGGTCACTCGTCGACGAGACCGACCCGGAGGTACTCCGCGCCGTACCTGCCCCCCAGCATGACAAAGAGACGCTTCAGCAGCACGTCGGCGCCGTTGCGGACGCTCGATACCTCGCCGTAGGACAACGTGAACGCCAGCGCCTCGTATGCCAAAAGGAGGGGAAAGGCGAAGGTCAGGCTGTAGCGCGGTGCCCGGACGGCGCGCCAATAGCGATAGGGAGATGAGTTCGGCATGGCCGGCTGGGAAGATAGCAAAAAAAGGGGCCGCTCTTCGCGGCCCCCCCAGGTTCATAGTGTCGCCCGGGTCCTGGCTTGCAGCTCTACTACCAGCCGCAGGCGACCCTTGACTCTGTAGACAATGGATCACCTCCTCGGTTGCAGGTGGAACAGGTACTGCTCCAATAATTTTAGCGATACTCCCGGACTTGGAGCAAGCCTTCCTTTTGGGTACCCTGCCAGCAACATTTGCCCGCCATGCCCTCCACGTCTTGGGGATATCGAGCCGCGATCCACCTGGGGACCGTGCTGGCGCCAGCTCTCGGCCTGCTCGACCCCAAAATACGGGCCGGCGACTCCGGTCGCCGTGAGGCTGGCGACCGCTTGCTCGAATGGGCCCGGTGGAACCGCGATACCGGACGCCCACTGGCCTGGTTCCACGCTGCCTCCGTCGGTGAAGGGCTTCAGGCCGAGAGCGTGCTGCGACAGTTGCAACAGCTCCGTCCTGACTGTCAGATCATCTACACTCACTTCAGCCCCTCCGCGGAGGAGTTTGCGCGGCACCTTTCCGTGGACGCGGCCGACTACCTCCCTTACGACCGGCCGGACGCCGCAACCCGGCTCCTGGATTCCCTCGAGCCCGACCTCCTCGTCTTCGCCAAGCTCGATCTGTGGCCCGAGCTGGCCACCAGGGCGGCCACCAGCGGATGCCATGTCGTGATTGTCGCCGCTGCAGTGACCCCCACCAGCGCCAGACTTCGGTGGCCCGCCCGGCGGTTGCTCGAGCCCGGATACAGAGTGGTCACTTCGGCCGGCGCTATCTCACCGGAAGACGCCGGCCGGCTCGCCCAGCTGGGTGTGCCCCAAGGAAGGATCCGGGTGCTGGGCGATCCCCGCTTCGACAGCGTCATCGGCCGGGTGAACGCGGTAGACCCGGCCGATCCGCTGCTGCGCTTTGGGCGGGGCGCCCCCACCATGGTTGCCGGATCCACCTGGCCGGCCGATGAATCCGTCCTGCTGAGCGCCTTCGCTCGCTTGCGACTGCGCCGGCCGGACGCCCGCCTGATTCTGGTTCCCCACGAGCCCACCGCGGCACACCTCGGCGCCCTGGAAAAGCGGGCCGGCCATTACGGACTCCCCGCCCCTGTTCGCCTCAGTGGCGCGAATGGTCCGGTGCCGCTCCTCGTGGTGGATCGGGTAGGAATCCTCTCCACTCTCTATGGCTGCGGTACGATGGCGTATGTGGGCGGCGGGTTCGGTGCGGCAGGACTCCACTCGGTACTGGAGCCCGCCGCGTGGGGGGTCCCCGTGGTCTTTGGACCTCGTTGGCGGAATAGCCGGGATGCCGGGCTGCTCCTCGAAGCCGGAGCCGCCCGGGCTCTTCCTCGTGCCGTGGGAGGTAGAGCGGCAAGAGCCTTGGAACGGCAGTGGGAGCGCTGGATAGTGGCCGGCGGGGAGCGGGAATCGCAAGGGTCCCGGGCGCGGGCCGTGGTGGAGCGAGGCGTGGGAGCATCCGCGCGCAGTGCGGAGATGCTGGCGAGTCTTATTTCAACACGACCCCTTCGAAGGTCACCGACCGCGGCACGAGCAGTCCCGCCGTCAGAGCAGTGATGAGCACGTCGCTCCAGCGGCTCCGCACTTTGATCTTCAGATCGGCCACTCCGCTACCGCCCGCGAGCTGAGCCGCGAGCGCTTTCCGAAGCGACGGCTCCTTGAGCCGGGCCAGTCCCCATAATCCATAGACGGCGTGCGAGGTAACCGAGAAGCGGCTACCCTCCGGCGGCTTGTCGGCGGGCGAGGCCAGCGTCACCGGAACGCCGAGCGTACGTGCATCGAAGGTCGTGGCGCAACCACCGAGCGCGAAGCAAAGGACCAGGGCAAGACCCGCCCTTTGGCATGACCTCAGCCGGGCCGTCACAGTCCCGGGATTCGCAAGGCGTAGTGAATGCCGAAGCCGAATACACTGGGGTCTCCCGCACTGGTGAACACCCGATCGTATGCGGCATGGAGGCCGAAACCGTTGAGCAGGTTGAGCTCGATACCGCCGCCCAGTCCAAAGTTGGTATCCGTGTTCGAGTTTCCGGAGACCGAGGTCCGCACCACGTCGACCCGCGGCGCGATCCACGGCCGGATTGCCAGTACCGGGTTCGGGATGGTGAGCGCGAAGCCCACGCCGACGGGGAAGTGCAGCTCGTTGACATCGCTGCCCGGGGGGAACCCCACCAGGAATCCGCCCTCCGATTCCGGCTTGGAGTAGCCGATGCCGCCTTGCAGCGTCACTGAGAGCGGAACCAGCGGGCCGCCGAAGAGCTTGTAATTGAGAGTGGCACCCACTGCGACGTCGCTGCCACCAGGACCCTTCGGGTTGAAGCTCGAGAGCGTCGCGGTGGCGCCGAGCGGCCCGAATCCAGCCCGGCCGCTGATCCCGAACGCCGTCCCCTTCCCGGCGCTCGCGTTGGAGAATCCGACGTCGCCATAGATGGCAATGCCTCGGGGGACGCCGCTGTTGTACACCGGAATGCCGCGCACCTGCGCGGTGGCGGAGGGGACTCCTCCCAGGGCCACTATCAAGGCCCCAAATCCGGCGGCACGTTGCGCGCGATACCTCATGCAGTCTCCAGCTGAAGAAAGAGGCGGGCACCACGACCCGAGCGGCGCGCCCCAAGGTACTCGCGGCATTCGAGCCAAGTCAATCCAACAGGCGTGAAAACGCCCGCCCGCATCGAGTGCGGACGGGCGCGTTTCAACTCGGTGGAAATTTTACCGCACGTAGGTCAGCCCGATACCGACACCCTCGAGATCCCCCACCGCGCCGCTCACCCGCACCGCCCATGTCTGACTGAACCGCAGATCCACACCCAGGCCGAGCGAGAAGCCGACATCGTCCCCACCGGCTGCGCCAAGAATCGGGACGATTACCGGATGCACGTAGGGGGTGAAGGTCGTCTTCGACCCTTCCAGCTCGAAACGGCGACCCAGCGAGATGCCCAGTGGCAGATAGATCACGTCGTCCCCGGTCCCCACATTGAGCCCTGCGCCGACAGTCAGCGCGCCGTCCAGGGGGAAACTCTCGCTGTAATTGAGGATCCGGGTCCGGAAGTCTCCGCCCAGCAAGAAGCGAGTATCGCCCGGGCCGTCGGGATCGGCGATGCCGGCGCGAATCCCGAAGTCGTTGCTGCCTCGCCCGTAACTATAGAAACCTTCAAGTGCGAAGCTCACGCCTTCGCCGGGATCGGAAAAAGCAGCGCCGAATTCGTAGTTGGTAAACGCGCGGTACGGAGCCTTGAACATCGGCGTACCGGTCTCCTGCGCTGCTACCCCGCTCGCAGACAGCGCGACCAATCCCGCCACCAAGAGCCCACCGCAGAGGCTACGACGCATGAGAGTCTCCTTGAACGTGTTCGGTGACCACGCGCACCCGGTTGTCCACCACTTGAAGGAACCCGCCACGTATGGAGAAGCGACTGACGGTTGCCGCACGGCGAACTGTCAGAGTACCCTCGCCCAGCAGCGTCATGAACGGTGCGTGGTTCGGCAGAATGCCGACCTTGCCGTCAAAGGCTGGCGCGACTACCGCGTCCGCCTCACCGTCGAACATAGAGGCCTCGGGAGAGATCACCGTGACCTGCATCACGACCTCGCGAGCTGCTCGGCGCGCTTGATCACGTCGTCGATGCCGCCCTGCATGTAGAAGGCTTGCTCCGGCAATTGATCGAATTCACCGGCGACCACGCGCTCGAAGCTGGAGATGGTTTCTTCCAGCTTCACGTACTTGCCGGGAAACCCGGTGAACTGTTCTGCCACGAAAAACGGCTGCGAGAGGAAGCGGGCGATGCGCCGCGCCCGCGCCACGATGAGCTTGTCCTCTTCGCTGAGCTCATCCATCCCCAGGATCGCGATGATGTCCTGGAGCGCCTTGTAGCGCTGCAGAATCCGCTGCACGCCGATGGCGACATCGTAGTGCCGGGGGCCGACGTATTGGGGATCGAGAATGCGGCTCGAGCTGTCGAGCGGATCCACCGCGGGATAGATGCCCAGCTCCGCGATGGCGCGGGAGAGCACGACGGTGGCGTCGAGATGCGCGAACGCGGTCGCGGGGGCCGGATCGGTCAGGTCGTCGGCCGGCACGTAAATGGCCTGCACCGACGTGATCGAACCCTTGTTGGTCGAGGTGATCCGCTCCTGCAAGTCTCCCATCTCCGTCGCCAGCGTAGGCTGGTAGCCCACCGCGCTCGGCATCCGGCCGAGCAGCGTCCAGACCACGGAACCGGCCTGGGTGAACCGGAAGATGATGTCGATGAAGAGCAGCACGTCCTGCTCCTTGACGTCG
>JBJMPK010000133.1:0-8281 GCA_045803245.1 Gemmatimonadales bacterium | reverse complement strand
GACGAGCAGGGTCGTCCGCTGTACCTCACCGGGATCTGCACCGACGTCACCGACCGACGAGTGGCGGAGGAGCGATTGAGACAGGCCCACCGCATGGAATCGGTCGGGCGGCTGGCCGGTGGCGTCGCGCACGAAGCGAACAACCAGATGAGCGTGGTCCTGGGTGCATCGTCCTTCATTCTCAGGAGAACCGATGTTCCCGAGGCGGTGAGGGCGGACGTCGAGTTCATCCAGAAGGCGGCGGAGCGCACCGCCGCGGTGACGGCACAGCTCCTCGCGTTCAGCCGGCGCCAGATCCTGAGGCCGGAAGTGCTCGATCTCAACGCCGTGGTCAGAGGATGGGAACCGGTGCTGCGCCGGATCATGGGCGAGGACTGCGGGGTCATGTTGCGGCTGTCGCCCGAAGTGGGGACGGTCAAGGCCGATCCGGGACAGCTGGAGCAGGTACTCCTCAACCTGGCCCTGAATGCGCGGGACGCCATGCCGCGCGGTGGAAGGATATCGATTGAGACCTTCGGCGCTGAGCTCACTCTTGCCTACCTCCGCGCGAAGTCGGGCATCTCGATCCAGCCGGGCCCTTATGCCGTGCTGGCCGTGAGCGATACCGGCCACGGGATGGACAAGGACACCTTGAGCCACGTCTTCGAGCCGTTCTTTACCACCAAAGGCGTGGGAAAGGGAACCGGACTGGGACTGTCCATGGTGTACGGCATCGTCAAGCAATCCAACGGCTACGTCTGGGTCTATAGCGAGCCGGGGCAGGGCACCACCTTCAAGATCTATCTGCCGTTGAAGGACGGCGCGGTGTCGCCGGGTAGACGGGACTCACTGCCGGGAGTAGCCGCGGCGGGTGAGACGGTTCTCGTGGTGGAGGACGAGGCCTCGGTCCGACACATGATGGCGCGCGCGCTGGAAGATGCGGGATATCGGGTGCTTCAGGCGGGGAGTTCGGCGGACGCCATCGAAATCGTCGGCCGCCGCGAGACCATTAGCCTCATGTTGACGGATGTGGTGATGCCAGGCATGAATGGGCGGGAGTTGGCCCAACGAGTCAAAGAGATGCTACCCGGGATTCCGGTGCTGTTCACCTCGGGCTACACCGACGGCGAGATCGAGCGCCGTGGCTTACTGAGACCGGGCTCCCTGTTCGTGCAGAAGCCGCTGACGCCCGACACGCTGGTTCGCGCAGTGCGCAAGGCGCTGGCCCCCAGTCCCATGGGGTAGGGGATAGTCTACTCCTCGTTCGAGGGGGGCCGGCGGCGCTCCTTGATGGTAGAGCGGCGCCGCTTGGCCTCCAACCGTGCCGCCTTGGCCGCCCGACTCGGTTTCGTTGCCTTTCGCTTCTTCCGCGGAGCCAGAGCCGCCGCGACCACCGACTGCAACCGCTCGGTGACGTCCTCGCGATTCCGGAGCTGGCTCCGGGTTCCACTCGATACCAGCCGCAGCCGGCCGCTGGAGTCGAGCCGGGGGCGGAGTCGCTCCAGCAGTTGAGCTCGCTGCTCCGGGGTGAGCGTGGGCGAGCCGGCGATATCCCACCAGACCTCGATGCGGGTGGATGAGGTGTTGACGTGCTGGCCGCCGGGACCGCCGGAGCGGGAGGCGCGGTAGTCGAGCTCGGCGAGCGGAAGGCGAAGGTCGGGACTGACCTGCAGGCTGTTGTCATCGACCATACGTAAAGTTATTTGAGTCTCGGCCCCCTCGCTTCGCTACGCTACGCTACGCTCAGGGTGACACCTGCTCAGGACACCACCCCACTCACCGCTTACGCTTTTTCCATCCCCGCTCACGCTTTTCTCTTCCCGCTCACGCTGTTTGTCCATTACGTTTCTGCCATGGCCGACCTCCAACAACTGCGCGATCATCTGGCCCGACTGGGCAGCGTGGTCCTCGGGTACTCGGGCGGGGTAGACTCTGCCTTACTTGCGGTGGTCGGAAGCCGCGCGCTGGGGGCGGACCGGTTCCTTGCCGTCACCGGCCGGAGCGCGTCCTACCCCGAAGTTCAATACCGGAGCGCCATCGAGCTGGCCCGCCAATTCGACGTGCCGCTGCTCGAGATCGACACCCACGAGCTGGAAGATCCCCGCTACCTCAGCAACTCGACCGATCGCTGCTACTTCTGCAAATCGGAGCTGTGGACCCGGCTGCACGATGTTGCGCGGGAGCGGGGATTCGATGCCGTCATCGACGGCACCAACGCCGACGATCTGGGAGAGCACCGGCCCGGGCTCCGGGCCTCGCGCGAGCAACGGGTCCGTTCTCCCCTGGCCGAGCTGGGCTGGACCAAGGCCGATGTGCGCAACGCCGCTCGCGTGCTGGGCCTTCCGGCCTGGGACGCGCCGGCGGCTCCCTGCCTGTCGAGCCGGGTGCGATACGGCCTCGAAATCACTTCAGAGCGGTTGCGGCAAGTCGAAGAGGCCGAGTCCTTTCTCCGTTCGATCGGAGTGACCGGCGACCTCCGGGTCCGGCACCATGGGAGCCGAGCCAGGGTCGAGGTGGGGCCCGACCAGATGGACCGGCTCCGGGCCCAGTGGAGCTCGATCGACGCCGCATTCAGCGGGCTCGGTTTCGACCAGGTGGAATTGGATCCGGCCGGCTATCGCCGGGGCGGGCTCCTCGCAATCGCCCGATCTACTCCGGACTGATGCGGCTCTTTGTCGCGGTTCCGATCCCGCACCCCGCGCGGGAGCAGATCCTGAAGCTGCTCGCCCGCCTGCGCGACGGCGGCTGGCCGGTCCGCTGGGTGCACGACGAGGGGCTGCACATGACCCTCAAGTTCTTCGGCGAGGTTGCCGCGGAACGCTTGGATGTGATCGAGGAAGCCCTGCGGTTTGCGGCGGCCGGCGCCGGCGCCCTCCCACTGCAGTTGGGCGACCTGGGCGCGTTCCCCAGCCGGAACCGCCCCCGGATCCTGTGGGTCGGTCTCGAGGCGCCGCCGTCGCTGGAGCTGCTGCAAGACCGGATCGAGCGGGGGTGCGAGGCCATCGGCTTCCCCCCCGAAGGCGCTCCCTTTCAGCCGCACGTCACCCTGGGGCGAGTCCGCGAGGGCCAGCGTCTCCCTCCCGGCGGGCTGGACGATCACGCCGAAGGCTTTGAGCGGGTGCCGTTCGTGGCTCAGGAGCTGGTGCTGTACGAGAGCGTGTTGACCACGGGCGGCCCCCGCTACGAGTCCCGCCTGACCCTCGATCTCGCGGGCTGATGGGCTGCCTCTCCGCGCCGTTCAAGCTTCTCGGGCTGCTCGGACTGATCGGCCTCCTGGCGGTCGGATGGCTGTACCGCGACCGGATCGCGGAAGAGTTTCACCGGGTGCTTGGCAATACCGGTTTGGCCAGGACAGAGGCAGCCAGCTCCGGCCGGCCCGGCACCCGCTCGCTGCTGTCGGCCAAGGCGAAGATCGATTCGCTGAATGGCTGGAGAGCCGATTCGGTAATACTGACCGCATCCGAGGCCGCATCCATGATCGGTGTGGGCCTGGCGCCATCGGTTCGGAGCCAGCTCGACTCGCTCGAGGTGCAGCTGCTTGACGGCTCGGTCGGAGTGAGCGCGGTGCTCTCGACCGCCCGCCTGCCCAAGGAGCTGATTGGTCCCCTAGCCTCGGCGCTACGGCCGAAGGAGCGGGTCCAGGCGGCAGGCCCCATCCGGGTAGTCCAGCCGCGGCAAGCGGAATGGGAGGTGCGCTCGTTCCGGATCCGTAATTTCCCGATCCCCCGGGACGCGATTCCCCGGCTGGTCTCCCGGGCCCTCGGCGACACCACCCGGAGTACGGTGCCGATCCGGATCCCGCCCGGCGTCCGCGAGATCAAGGTTCATCCGTCCGGGGCGGTGCTCTTCGGAGCTCCGCGCCCATGAAGCACCGGATCCTGATCGTGGACGACGAGGCCGGGATCCGCCAGGCGCTCAAGCAGGTGCTCGAGTACGAGAAGCTGGTCGTCCGGCTGGCCGCGTCGGGGGGCGAAGCCATCACGGTCTACCCCGAGTTCCGGCCCCATCTCGTCTTCCTCGACGTGAAGATGGCCGGGATCGATGGCCTGGAGACTCTCAGCCGGCTCAAAGATCTCGACCCCAACGCGCAGGTGGTCATGATCTCGGGCCACGCCACCATCGCCACGGCGGTCGAAGCCACCCAGCGGGGTGCGTTCGACTTCCTGGAGAAGCCGCTCGACACCGACCGGCTGCTGGTGACGGTGCGCAATGCGCTGGTGCATGCCGAGCTGGTGGATGAGAACACCAGGCTCCGCGAGGTGACGGAGAGCCGCTTTACCATGGTGGGGAACAGCCCGGCGTTGCAGAAGGTACGGGACCTGGTCGCGAAGGTGGGTCCCACCTCCGCCCGGGTCCTCATCACCGGTGACAACGGCACCGGTAAGGAGCTGGTGGCGCGGGCGCTGCACGACGCCTCACCCCGGCGGGACCGGCCATTCATCGAAGTGAACTGCGCGGCCATTCCCTCGGAGTTGATCGAGAGTGAGCTGTTCGGGCACATGAAGGGATCGTTCACCGGCGCCGTGGCCGACCGGCCGGGCAAGTTCGAGCAAGCCGACGGCGGGAGCCTCTTTCTCGACGAAGTGGGCGACATGTCGCTTCCCGCCCAGGCCAAGCTCCTCCGCGTGCTTCAGGAAGGCGTGATTACCCGGATCGGCGGAGCCAAGCCGATCCAGGTCGATGTCCGGGTGCTCGCGGCCACCAACAAGGAGCTGGACCTGGAGATCTCCGAGAGCCGGTTCCGGGAAGACCTGTTGTACCGGCTGAACGTGGTGCCGATCGATGTCCCGCCGCTGCGCGAACGGGCCGAAGACATACCGGCGTTGGTCGCCCACTTTTCGCAGCAGCTCGCGGCGGGCAGCGGGGCTCCCGGCCGGAAGTTTGCCGACGATGCGATACGCCGGCTTCAATCGCGCTCCTGGCCCGGCAACATCAGGGAGCTCCGGAACGCGGTGGAGCGGGTGCTGATCCTCGCCTCGGGCAAGACGGTCACCGCCGCCGACATCGAGCAGCTCCTGCCGCCGCCCGCGTTCGTGGCGATGGATGTTCTGGACAGCGAGTCGTTCGACACGTTCATGCTGGAGACCGAGAAGAAGTTTCTGGCGCAGAAGCTCAAGGAGAAAGACTGGAACATCACCGAGACGGCAAAGGCGCTGAGGATGGCGCGAACGAACCTCTACCGGAAAATCGAGCGCTACCGCATCACCAAGGAGTCGGCATGACGGAACCACCGCGGGATTGGGATCGGGAGCTGGCCAACATCGATCGCGCCATGGCCAAGCAACAGCCGGCCGATGCGACGGCGACCCGCACCGGTGCGCCACCGCCACCGGTGCACCGGCGCTTCGTCGCGCTGACATGGTTCTGGACCGGGCTGGCTATCCTGCTCGGTGTTGCGCTGCTCTTGTGGCCCTACGACAAGAATTGTGGCATCCGGCTGATCTTCTTTCTCGGTGCCGGGGGGCTCGCGCTCCTGGCCGGGGTGATCGGCGCGCTCAACAGCTGGTCGCACCACCGGGGACTGGCCCACCTGCTCTCGTTGCTCGTGATCGGGTTGACCGCTGTGCTGCTGATGCGAGAGATTCTCCCCCGGGCCGGCTACGCCAAGGACGCGCGGGACTGGAGCTGCCCGCCACCACCACCGGTGTCGAACCCTACACCCCAACCCCCGGCGCCGTAGCAATTATGACCAGGACACTCAAGGCCGATCAGCCGCGCGCGACCAGATCGGTCGACGCCAAAACATTTCAGAACTTCATCAGCGGTGCATGGGTCGCTCCCGGCAACGACGCCTACTTCGACAACCGGAACCCGGCCGATCCCTCCGATCTGATCGGCCGCTTCCCCGATTCAGAGGCGGGGGACGTGAACGACGCGGTCCGCTCCGCCAAGCGGGGATTTGCGCTCTGGTCCCGGACGCCGGCACCGGCCCGGGGTGATGTGCTGCGCCGGGTGGGCGATCTGCTGGTGGAGCGAAAAGAGGCCATCGCCAACGCGATGACCCGGGAGATGGGAAAGGTGTTGGCGGAGACCCGGGGGGACGTGCAGGAGGGAATCGATACTGCCTACTATGCCGCGACCGAGGGACGCCGGCTGTTCGGCCACGTGGTCCCCTCGGAGCTCCGCTCCAAGTGGGCGATGAGCTACCGGCGGCCGATCGGCGTAGTGGGCCTGATCACACCGTTCAACTTTCCCATGGCGATCCCGACGTGGAAGATGTTCCCGGCGCTGCTGTGCGGAAACTCGGTGATCATCAAACCCTCGGAGGACGTTCCCCACACGGTGCACCTCCTGATTGAGATTCTGCTCGAGGCGGGACTGCCGCCGGAGGTGGTGCAGCTGGTGCACGGGCGGGGTGAGACGGTGGGGAAGGCGCTGGTCGAGCATCCCGAGGTGCCCGTCATCTCCTTTACCGGATCGACCGAGACCGGCGCCATCATCGGGGAGACCTGTGGCCGGATGCACAAGCGGCTCTCGCTCGAGATGGGCGGCAAGAACGCCATGATCGTGATGGACGACGCCAACCAGGACCTGGCGCTCGAAGGGGTGCTCTGGGGCGCGTTCGGGACCACGGGACAGCGGTGCACCGCCACCAGCCGCCTCATCCTCCATCAGAAGGTGCACGACCGCTTCCTCCAGCGCCTCTCGGAGGCAGCCGACCGGTTGCGGTTGGGCGATGGGCGGGAAGACGGGACCGATGTCGGACCTCTCATCCACGAGGGAGCGCGGGAGAAGGTGGAGCACTACGTCGACATCGGGCGAAAGGAGGGAGCCGAGCTGGTCACCGGAGGGCGGCGTCCCTCGGCGGAGCAGGCCGGGAGCGGCTGGTTCTACCGGCCCACGGTCTTCGCGGGAGTGCAGCCGAAGAGCCGGCTGGAGCAGGAGGAGATCTTCGGCCCGGTGCTGAGTGTCGTCCGGGTGGGCTCGTTCGACGAGGCGGTGCAGGTGAACAACGACGTGCGCTACGGACTCTCCAGCTCGATCTACACCGGCAACGTGGACCTTGCCTTCCGGGCGATGCAGGAGCTGGACAACGGCATCACCTATGTCAACGCGCCGACGATCGGGGCCGAGGCCCACATGCCGTTTGGTGGCGTGAAAGCCACCGGCAACGGGCACCGCGAGGGTGGCTGGGAAGTCTACGAGTTTTACTCGGAGACGAAGGTATGCTATGTAGATTATTCGGGAAAGCTCCAGCGGGCGCAGATTGATACCTACGACGTGTAGTCGCCAGTCGCCAGTCGTCAGTCGTCAGAGCGAGGCGGAACAGACGCTCAGGTGTTGGGTATCAAGCTTCAAGTGTGACGGCAGTCACGCAGAATGCTTCTACGAATGATCTGGTGACTGAAGACTGGTGACTGACGACTTTCGTCCATTGCGCCTCATCAAAACGCAGAGTAAGGTTCCCAGCATGCGTCCAATGCAGGTCGGTTCCGGCAAGCGCGGTCCCTCGTTCGACGAAGGCTCGCTCGATCAGTACCTACGTGAGATCAGCAAGTACCCGCTGATTCCTCAGGAGGAAGAGGTCAACCTGGCGCAGCGGATTCGCGTCGGAGAAGAAGAGGCGCTCGACAAGCTGGTCCGCAGCAACCTGCGATTCGTGGTGTCGGTGGCCAAGAAATATCAAAACCAGGGTGTATCGCTCGCCGACCTCATCAACGAGGGGAACCTCGGTCTTATCCGCGCGGCCCACAAATTCGACGAGACCAAAGGGATCAAGTTCATCTCGTATGCGGTGTGGTGGATCCGCCAGGCCATCCTCCAGGCGCTGGCGGAGCAGAGCCGGATCGTGCGGGTGCCGCTCAACCGGGCGGGCACGCTGCACCGGATCGGGAAGCGGTCCTCCGCGTTGCTGCAGGAGCTGGGACGGGAGCCTACGCCTTCCGAGATTGCCGAAGGGATGGACATCTCGATGGAAGAGGTGCAGAAGACCCTCTCCATCTCGCAGAACCACCTCTCGCTGGACGCGCCGCTCACCCCAGGCGAAGACAACAAGCTCCTCGATTACCTGCCCGACACCCAGAACCCGGGACCGGACTCGGAGACGTTCGAGCACGCGCTGACCGAGTCGATCGAGGAGGTGCTGTCGACGCTGAAGGAGCGGGAGGCCAAGATCCTCCGGCTCTATTTCGGGCTGGACGGTCCCGAGCCGATGACGCTGGAGGAGATCGGGAGCCTGCTGGGCATCACCCGCGAGCGGGTGCGGCAGATCAAGGAGAAGGCGCTGAGCCGGCTGCGGCACGTGAGCCGGGCGCGGGCGCTGGAGAGCTTTCTGGCTTGAACGCTATTGGCTATTAGCTCT